>CALGBY010000001.1 GCA_937886445.1 uncultured Clostridia bacterium
TTGGCTTGGTTCCTGGTGAGGATTCCAGCGGCGACGATCAAAACAGGCTGAAAATAAACTCTCCGTTCCGGTCAATGATACCACTGTATCCGCAATAATAGGGATTGCGATCGCCTGAGAGCAGATTTACTGCGTCATCGCTCGGGAAAACAACCACTTCTGCGTAGTTTCCCCTGAACCCGAATGCATGGTCAAATATAGGTTGAATCACAAATGATCCATCCCGGTCAACATAACCCCATTTGCCATTTTCACCTTCTGCAGGGAAAAGTTCCTTGGAAGCAAGGGTTTGTTCTGCAAGTGACAACACTGGCACCAGACACAGGATCATCACCCAAACCAGTATCAACCGCTTCATTCCCGTTCAACTTCTCTTACCTTATTATATGTCCCGAAAACCAAAAAGAAACTGTCTGCCGGAAGAAAACCTTCTCTAAATAGAACGATCCGTCACGGCCTCTTGTTCCCAGAGCCCGCGCATAAGCGCAAATAAAGCCTGGCAGAGTTTCCGCCTTTAGTGTCTGTTTTCGACACGCGGGGCGGAAACCCTGCCAAGCTACATGCGTTCTCCTTATGGTATGAGCTGCTGCTCTTCGTTGGTCCGCTTCGGTTCGCCCTTCATCACGATCTCCGCGCAGTGTTTCACGGCCAGCAACCTGCTCATCTCCTCATCCACTACAGCATTTGCAGGATCATTGCCCAAACCGTATCAGGCGTTTCATGGTCATCGCTCCTCCTGTACAGCATGATTAAGCAGTATGTCTTTGATCAGGCTGCTTTGCCTGACTTATTGGGCATGGCGCTCAGTTCGACTTGTCTTGACCGGCCAATGTAATGTTGCGAAGCCGTAAACCGATGACCTCTTCTGCATCCCATTCATGCAAAAGTACCATTACATCAGCATCGCGATCGTACCAATAGAGGCAGCAAGGAGTCCACAGATTTACATTCAGTTCAAGGTAAACAAATGTCTGGTTTCCTGTTTCGATCAAGCGAATATGAAACATGTCATGTTCCAGCTCGGCTATATGCTGGAAAATCCTTGCATGTGTTTCGCTCACAGGCACCTGATTCCCTGCCTCATCCTTCAGAGCCATATGGTCAAGTCGGTTCAGAACCTTGTTTCTGTCCCTGTCAATATATGATTCAAAACAACCATTTGGAATCGTGTAGAATGTGGCTGGATCAGGCTCAAACGGCTCTGATAAGCAGATGCGGTCACTACTGGCAAGCGAATAATACCTCGTTTCAGATTCTTCTCGGTTGCTCATAATTGATTTGCGAGCGATGACGATGACATCGACAATACCGTCCTTTTCCACATCGAATTGATCGTAATGATATCCCCTTGTGCAGCCTGTCATTGAAAGCGCCATGAGTACTATACATAACAACAACGCAATTCGTTTCATTTTTGCAATCTCCATATTAGTCAGCAATAAAATCAGCACCATGCATTTACGACTCATGAAAGGCTTCTTCGTCAATAGTGGGCTTCATAATAGAAAAAATGGTTTCCGAGAGGCTCCACGTAATATCGCTTATTGCTTTCAGAAAAAGGTGGCACATATATAAAGCCCGGTCCCTGATGCTGCAATTCTTCAAGTGATCCCAGAGAGACATTGACTGCGAGAAGATCATCCGAATCAGAATAGAATATGCCGTAATAACCTGTGCCGGATCCGAAGCCAATGCCGCCGCAAAGCATGTTGATGCACCGCTCTTCTGCCTTAATTCGTTCGATTCCGTTGATTTCCGAAAGAGCCTCCCAATCTCCGGTTTCAGAAGCTCTGCGGAAAGCTCCTGCATTTTCCAGATATAGACTTACAATGCTCTCTCGGTTGGTTAATCCTCTGCATGAAGTCAGGCAGAAAATGCAGGCAGCCATCATACAAAGGAATAGCAGAAATCTATGTCTCATGATTCACTCCCCCTGGAAACTAACGATAATCAAATGACTCATAGTACTCTGTATGGATATTCAGCGTGATGTCATTGATCTGCACATGTTCATCGTCCAACCAGCTAATGGAATTCGGCTCATATTCATGATAATGAAAGTAAACATTCCTCTCGTGTCCAGTGGCGATTTCCACTACAGAAATAGTTGTGGACCAGTCCACGGTCGCACCGCCGTCATTTCGATAGACATTCATTTTGTATGCTCCGTCCGATGAGGGGATGGATCGGGTCAGAAGCTCTCTGGGCCTGCCGCGCTGGCTGAAGCACCCGCTGACGACAAGGCAGCAGAGGAGCAGAAGGCCAACAAGCACCAACCGCTTACGTTCCATTGGTTATTCTCCCTGTTCATATATTGTTGTGCATATAGTACAGCGTCTGCGTTTCTCTGTCAAAATAGTACAGATTATAGTTCTCATACTTCTCATAAGAGTTCTCTCCAATCGGTCTGCCTTCCATGTCATCAATCAGGCAATAATCGCCGGCATTGATACATGCTGTGTCAAAATCGAACTCATCAAGACGATTACTGACTCTCATCCACTCACTGAAATCTTCATAGTATCCGATGATTTCAGCAAGCTCGGCATCAGAAACGACATGGTATCTCGCGTCTCCCTCAAAAGGTAAAGCAGATCCATATTGGTATTTGCAGTAATCTGTGAAATCCTGCCACCCGCTTGGATCAAAATGCTCTTCTTTGCGGATATATCTTGCCGGGATTGCTTTGCCAGGCATATTCCAATCACATGAGGACAACAATAGGCCGATAACCAGAAAGACCAATAACGAGATCACTGCTTTGCGGTGTTTTAGCAAATGGTACGTGAAACTGCCGAAATCCGGACGTGCTTGCCTTCTCATATTTGTATGCCTATCCACTGTTTTTTATTCTTTCCGGTACTCCAGCAGATCTCCGGGCTGGCAGTCCAGCGCCTCACACAGTGCCGTTAGGGTGGAGATGCGGATGGCTTTGGCCTTCCCGGTCTTCAGGATCGACATATTGGCCATGGTGATGCCCACCTTTTCGGCCAGCTCGGTGAGGCTCATTTTGCGTTTTGCCAGCATCACATCGATGTTGAATACGATGCTTCCTCCGTTTGTACTCATTTCTTCCATGACGGTCACCTCACACGGTCAGGTCGGCCTGTTCCTGCAGTACCGCCGCTTTTCCGATCAGATGAGAAAGTACCGCTGCCGCTGTCGCGATGGCGATAGCCGCGAATACGATCATCATGCCGGCCAGAAAGACGCCGGGTTGGCTCATTCCGAGCAGCAGGAGCAGCAGATTGCCGGCAAAGAAATAGGCTCCGTCTCCCGCGGCCAGCAGAAAGATCAGCTTCAGCCTTTTCGCATTGGCGGCCGTAAAGGCCCTGTCCTTCCCAAGGCTGACCGCAAGCAGCCATGCGGGAACCAGCGCCGCGAAGCACGGGATGCCGGTGCCCAGCAGGAAAATCAGCCAGGGCAGATACCGTTCTTCAAATTCGGGATAGGCTGTCCGTTCTTCATCCGCGATGCCCGGTATCACGACCGCGTATACGATCAGGCCGCACAGGGCAGCTCCGATCAGGATGATCTTCATCCATTTTGACAGCGTCTTCTGTTTCATAAAGCACCTCCAAAGGTTTGTTGCAGCGTTATTATACTTTATGTATCATCGCATGTCAATAAAATATTATCGTAAAACGATAAATTTCTTTGCTTTCAAATGGCCGGAGCGTTCGCGGGCAGAATATGCTCCCGGATGGAAAAATGCCGGAATGCAGCAAAAAAACAGGTGATCACGGGAGAAACGGATGGAAAAAATGCTTTTATATGCTATAATCGTGCCAACAGGGAATACAAACAGGTCTTTTGACAGTCATTTGACAAAAAGGAGGAAATGGTATGAAAAGGTTAGCGGCACTTCTTACGGCGCTGGTTCTTTGCTTCTGCTGTTCTTTTGCCCTCGGAGAAGAGGACGGAGCGATAACGATCCGGCAGTGGCTGGACTGCAGGGGAGAAACGGGAGGCATGATGGTGGTTTGCGTTCTGGAGATCATCAATCCCGTTTTGGCCCGTGTGGCGGATGATACCGGCGAAGTCAATCTTTTCGGTGTGACGGTGGACGGGGAGTTCAAGCCGTTGACCGATATGGACATTGTGGCGGGGGATGTACTGGTGCTGAAAAACCCGAGATACAATGAGTTTGAGGGTACCATTGAAATGGCGGACGCTGTACTGGCTGAAAAGATCACATCCCTCAGGTACTACAAGAACCTGTACGATACGCTGTACCCCGTGTATATGGAGCAGATGGGTCTGCAGTAAGCATTTGCTTCCATCAAATAGCCCTGCAGCCGCGAAAGGAACTTGCTTTTCGTGACTGCGGGGCTTTATGCGTTTATCACTGTTTCAGGCGGCCTGAGGGATCATTTGTCACTGCAGCGGGATATAGCCCGCCTGACGGACGGCCTTCTGTCCTTCCTCTCCTGTAAGCCACTGCACAAAGGCTTCGGTGTTTTCATCTCCCTTGCGGTATACCGCCCAGTAGCATACGGTAAAGGGATAAGCGCCGGAGCGAATCTGTTCCTCTGTGGGGGAAATGCCATCCACCGAAAGCACCCTGATGCCGCTGTTTTCCACCAGCGTGTTCACATAGTAAAGGTAGCTGTAGCCGATGGCGCCGGGGCCGTTATCGTAGTTGCCGATCTGCCGTATTGCGTCGCTCATGCCGTCGGAAATGAAGTTACTTTCCGCGTGCTGTATCTCCAGCCCCTGCATCACCATTTCCTCCATGGCGGTCTGGCTGCCGCTCCCGTGGGGGCGCTGATAAGCGTACAGCGTTTGGGGATTTCCGCCCAGCTGCGCCCAGGAGGTGTATTTACCCGTGTAGATCTCCTGTATCTGCTGTGTGCTCAGGTTTTCCACGGGGTTGATGTCATTCACCATGAATACGAAGGCGTCATAGCAGAAGGGAACATAGACCAGCTCCGCTCCAGCTTCCTCCGCTTCTCTCCGTTCATCCGCGTTGGGATAGGTGGCCAGCACCAGGTCAACAGGATGGGTATCATCCATCATCTCATTCCGGCTTTTTACGGTGACCGTGGGGTTGGCCTTTCCCCGGATCAGCCGGTCATAGGCATAGGGCGTGGTGGAAAAGCAGATAAAGCCGTTCATATCCTCTTCTTCCAGTCCCAGCCACTGGCGCGCCAGCTCCATGGCCATGGGAACGCACACCGTGCTGCCGTCCATACTGGGCCAGGTGCCCCAGTCGCGGATATACAGCTCCTCAAAGCCCTCCAGCGAGCGTGCCTCCCCAAGGCAAAAACGGCCGTCCGTTATAAACTGTACCCAGTCTTCGTCTTTTCCGACGGCCTTGTTGATCTGGCTCCAGGAATCGCCGGATAGATCAAGCGCGTCCTCGGGAAGTTCCGTCTCCTCCGCAAAGGCGGGAAGCGTGATCAGCATACAGGTAAGCAGTAAACAAAGCAAGCGTTTCATGGGGTGTCCTCCTCTGAAATTTGAGAGTTCTCCTCCGGCACGGGCAGAACAAAATCATCCGGTACCCAGCCGGTGTCATGCCCGTCTGTCACCTGTGTCCATCCGTCCTGCTTTTCCAGAAGGATCACCTGTGTGCCGCCGGGCATTTCCTTTACGGGATTTCCGCCTGTGGTTTGATACAACGGAATATCGCTGAAAATATCGGGATTGAAGACGATGCCGTACGCGCGGTCTGTGCCGTCCGGCTTGCGGGTAAGAACGGCATCCTGTATGGCACAGGCGAAAACCGCCCCCGATCTTTTTTCATAAAAGCGTATAAAGGGGCCGAACAGGGTCGCTTTGTAGGTTTTCTCCTGCGGAAGAGCGGTTTTCCACGGGACCCACGAGGCGCTTTCGGGCAAATGTTTCCACCATACGGGGATGACGGTGCCGGGGCGGATGACCGCGTATTCAAACAGGGATTGAGGATCCAGATATTCAATGCAGTCCGCGTCCACCCAGCCCAGCTCACCGTTATAGGTAACGGGGCTGATGAGGCCGTTCAAGGGCTCGTAAATCTGAATCCGTCCGTTTTCATACTGCCCGAGGAAGACGATTCTTCCGATCCGATAATTGCGCGTGGAGTAGGACGCATCGGCTGAATCGTAGACGCTGATGTAGCCGGGGCGGATCTCTTTGGGTGGTTCCGCGCTTTTCAGCCTTCCGGGCGCGTAAACGGGGCCGGTACTGTTTTTGCTGTGCAGTGTATCGCCGTTATCTCCCCGGTAAATGTCATCATCCGGATAATATTCGACATAATCAGCGTTATTCGCTTTCTGTACATCCAGCCCATCCGGCAGGGAAAGCAGCTCCAATGACACGCAGAATGTGAAGGCATCGCTTTCGATTTCGGATACGGTAAGCGGCACAGCCATGGATTGCAGCCGTGTGCAGCCGGAGAAGGCGCAATGACCGATGGATTTAAGGCCGATAGGCAGAGAAACGGTTTGCAGATATTCATTGGAAAATGCGGAGAATGCCCCTGCTTCAATGCGTTCCACGCCCTTTGGCACATCGTAGTGGGTGTCTTTTTTGCCGTTCGGATACCAGAGCAGGGTTTTTCCGTCCTTTGAAAACAAAACGCCGTCCTCTGATTTATACAGTGGATGCTCCTCCGGCACCTCAATGGCGCTGACCGTTCCGTCCAAAAAGGCGTCCATGATTTCATCCGCGGGCAGAACCGATTCAATGCGCAGCACATCGCAGCTGCAGTAGACGAAAGCATAACGTTCCATGATTTCCAGCTGCGCCGGCAGGGTGAGTTCACTGAAGTGATATCCGACAAAGGCTTCCATGCCGAGGTATTTCAATGTGGAGGGCAGCCGGACCTTGTGAAAATCCCCGCCTTCCAGACCTATATCAAACCGGGGACCCTCTTCAAACGCCGGTTCCGTATCGACCCATCCATCCGATTCGTCAAAGTAAACGGTACTTGCTAAGCCGAGGGCTGTGACACCTTCAAACAGAATGAGGGTATCATCCTGCACATCACAGTATTCAAAAATGCCGTACTCTTCCCAGGCAGACCGCCAGTCATCATCGGCGGTTTCCTCCGCCGGCGCGCCGGACGGGAGGAGACACATGATCAGCAGCAGTGCCGCGATCCGCCGGATCCTGCTTACATCCATACAGTCACTCCTTTTTGATCGGCCGCGTGCCGGCTGGCATGTCTGAGTTTCTCACGCGGGCCGTATAGTTTACCGGAACATGGCTTTCCGGCACATCCATTATATGACGCGCAACGATCCGTGCCAAGCCATCGGAGGCAGTTTTACAATTGTAAAGATGCTTCATGCTGCTTTTTGCATACGCATGGAGTTATTCCTGTATCAGCTTATCATAAAGCAACTTCGATTCCGTACAGGTCAGCCCCAGCTGTCTGAAATAGCACTTCGTATCCCCGAAGGCGGCGGCAAACAAACGCAAAAACTCCTGCATGTAGCTTTCGCAGGGCGTAACGATACGCATGTCCACCTCGGGAAATCGCGTATGTACCAGTTCCAGCCGTTCTTTTCCGTACTCCCGTGTAAGCACATAGTCCCGCACGATCTCTTCCGGAAGAACGCCTGCGTGCAGCAGCAGAACAGCCGCTACCACACCGGTCCTGTCCTTTCCGGCGGTGCAGTTGAACATCACACCGGTCTTCGCGTTCGCCATGCAGCGGAACACACGGGCCATTTCCGCGGCTCCGGCGATTTTGAGATAGCTTTGCGGCACCTCCTCCGGAGAACCCGGGATGCCGCTTCCTTCATTGACCGGGAAATTGAAATACGAAAAGCCTTTTCTTCCCGCGAAACCGCTTGGCTTGGCCTCCGCTTCCGCTGCTCCTCTCAGGTCGATCACCGTTGTGATGCCGTGAGCGATCAGAAGGTCACAGTCCTCCTCAGAAGGATGATTCTGCACATCGCTGCGCCAAAGCACCCCCGTACGGGTCACGCTGCCGGATAAGGTGCGGTATCCGCCCAGGTCTCTTGTGTTCTGTGTGGTTTTTAGCAGGCTCCTGTACGCTGTCATCTTAGTTTCCTTTCACAAATGACCGCCGTCTTTTGCCGGCGCGGGACGGGTGTTTTGATCAACTGTTTATTCCTTATTGAAAAGGGATCTTATATCGGTAAGCATCCTGTCAAAAGTGGATTCCAGACGGAACAGACCGTCCGACGGACGGTGATGGCTGCGGTATTTCCCGGCGGCATAGTTCTCCATCACGACACCGTAACGGTCGATGGCTTTGCCGATCGCGTCCTCCCATGAAAGATACATGTCCTCCGCGGCGTTTTCTCCCGCTTTTGCCATCTGTGACCGGTCACCGATCAGCCCGGCGAGGCATTCGGCCAGAGAAACGGCGTTTTCATCTATCAGAAAACTGTTGCGCCGGTCGATCGCGCCCTCCGCCGCGCAGCTTTCCCTCACGAGCACACTGGCAAGCGAGCAGGCCGCCGCCTCCTTTACAACCAGCCCGCAGGTATCGAAGGTGGAGGGGAAGAGGAACAGATCGGCACGGCAGTACCACGCGCTGATCGTTTTTCTGTCATGTACCGGCCCGGTGAAAAAACACTTCTTTTCAAGATCAAGCCGGCGGGAATACTGTTTTATCTCTTCCTCGTCTGTACCGCTTCCCACAAAGACCATTCTGAAATCAAGGCCGCGGGAATGAAGCGCGGCAAGCGCGTCCAGGATCAGCCGTATCCCCTTGTACCACATCAGCCTTCCCACAAAGAGGAATACCGGCGCGTCAGGCGGAAGATCATAGCCCGATGTACAGCGGATGACCTCATCCTCCGGAAGCCGTCCCTTCGGGATATCCACGCCGTTTTCCATAATGATATAATCGCCTTCATAGCCCAGCTTTTTCAGGTTTTCCCCGGCGCCTCTGCTCACCGCCCATATTTCATCGGAAGCGCTGATGTTGCTTACCAACGCGCGGATCGAAGTGGTCTGCAGCAGCTTTGTATGAAAAACATTTTGAATGTCGATATCGAATTTGGTATGGTAGGTCATAACGAGCGGAACATTGAGCGATTCCCTGAGCCCTCTGGCCATGATGTTTGACGCGAGAGGGCAATGGCTGTGCAGCAGACCGATATCGCGGCCCTCCAGCCTGGGCAGCAGCCTGTATGAAAGCGGGATCCCCGCTGTATAGCCTGTTTTGCGAAAATTCATACCGGGATATCTGAAAACGGGGTAGGGAAAAACGCTGTCATCCGCGTTTTCGCACTCCGGTGTGATCACGGATACCGGGATGCTCCGGTCTCCCATTATGCGGGCGTAATTTTCCACAGCGTTTGATACGCCGTCTATTTCCGGCGGGAATGAATCATTGAGCAGGCAGATCTCTTTCATTTCGGGTTTTCCTTCTGAAATTCGGGCATGTACAAAATACAGGTCATTCGTGAAGCGCCCCCCGGGCACATTGATAACATACCATCGAACGCGGATATCGTCAACATAAAGACACATTTTTGCGTTTTTTCAGATAGCAGCGGAACACTTAAGGCAACACAGAGGGAGGAAGAAGAACGATACGGAAAGAGGACCACCGTTTGACATGCAAACGATGGTCCTCCTGATGATACGGTCATTTATATACATCGTAGATCTCGGTATAGCCCTCCGCCGCCAGCTTGTCCTTCTGTGCCTTGGCGTTTTTGCGGCGGGTCTGCACGGTCACGGTCTTTCCCTCGCCGCGCAGCTCCATGGCGCGGCGGAAGATCTCAACGGTCTTTTCGGTGCTCACGCCCTTTTCGATGAGGAACGCGTACTTTTCCGTATCGTCAAAGCGGATCTCATCGATGTGATCTGTCAGAATGGTGATGATGCGTTCAAAGCCGATGGAGAACCCGCAGGCGCTCACATCCATGCCGCTGAAACGGCCGATCATCTTGTCATAGCGTCCGCCGCCGGCGATCGAGAAGGAGTAGCCGTCGATGCTGCACTCAAAGATGGTGCCCGTATAGTAGGACATGCCGCGCACGAGGGTGGGATCAAAGACGATCTTCACACCGTCGGCCGCCATGGCGCGTACACAGGTGAGGATGGTGTCAAGCCCCTCGGCGCAATCCGCCTCCAGCCAGCCGTCCTTCAGGAAGCCGCAGAATTCACTGCAGGACTGCCCGTCACAGGCACGGCTGAAGATCTCCGTGTATTTTTCGATCGCCTCGGGCGCGTAGCCCTTTTCTGTCAGTTCCTTCCGGATGCCGTCAAGGCCGATCTTGTCAAATTTATCAAGAATGATAAATACATCGTTGAAGCTTTCCTCGGCAAACCCGGCATAGGCCGCCATCGCGCGGAGGATCCGGCGGTCACTCACATGCACGGTGAAATTGCGGATGCCGATCAGGCCGAAGATGCGGGTGAGCATATCGGCGGTAGCGGAGATCAGCTCGATCTCGGCCATCATCGTGTTTTCACCGAGAATATCGATATCGCACTGGGTAAACTGGCGGAAACGGCCCTTCTGCGGCTTGTCCGCGCGCCAGACACAGCCGATCTGCAGCGCCTTGAAGGGGGCGGGAAGGCTGTCGATATTATTGGCGTAATAACGCGCGAGGGGCACGGTCAGGTCATAGCGCAGGCCGGAATCGCACAGTTCCCCGTCGGAGGCAAGCGCGCTGTTCAGTTCCTCGCCGCGCTTGAGGATCTTGAAGATCAGTTTTTCATTTTCGCCGCCCTGCTTGCTGGTCAGGTTTTCGATATGCTCCATGGCGGGCGTTTCAATTTCGGAAAAGCCGTATTTCGCATAGGTCTCGCGGATCATGGACATCACCTTCTGACGCAGCTTCATGTCGGAAGGCAGACAGTCGCGCATGCCCTTTACAGGCGTTTTGATAAACTGCATAGTGTATACCGTGCCGGTGCGGCACCGGCGCAAAAAGAAATGAAAACGGGAGCCGCGGAATTGCCCGTTTTTCAAAAAGCCATGCCCTGTCAATTCGGGATGACAGATACATTATACACGATAATCACTAAATGAACAATCATAATGAACACGGTTTTGCACGGAATCATTACAAAAACAGCATTTTGCTTTCCGTGTTCGCATCGCGATACGGGGTCTGATATTTTTCCGCATGGTTTATGCGGCCTTTATCAGCCCTGTCGTGTGCGGGATCACAAAGCCTGCGATCATTCCAGGATCGTTTTGCAGAAGGACAAAAGCTCCTCCGCACGGGGCGCGACATCCGCCGCGCGCTCGATCGAGCAGAGCCCCAGACTGCCGCGGGCTTCGATCTCAAGATGCCCGTAAAAATGCTCGATGCTGCCGATGATCCGCTCACATTCACGCATACCGGGGCCTGTACGCAGCGCGACGGTATACCCTTTTTTTCCGGCGGAAAGCGCGGCGTGCGGCTCGTGCGTATTGCACCAGGGGGTGCATCTGTCGATGAACACCTTGAATTGCCCGGGGATATCCGCCCAGTAGGACGGAGAGACAGCCACGATCCTGTCCGCCCATTCAAGCTGCTCCATCAGCCTGTTCACATCATCCTCCTGAAAGCATTTGGCCGTGGCATGACAGGCCCTGCAGCCCTTACAGAAACGGATGTCATAATCATCGATGCATACAGGCCTGACATCGTTGTTCTGCTTCGTGTTTTCACAAATCAGGCGAACGATCTCGGCGGTCGCTCCGTTTCTCACGGGGCTGCAGTTGATCACCAGTATATTCATCCTATTGTACCTCCCCGGCCAAAGCACATGAGAACAGGCCGAACATGTCTGTTTTCTTACATTTTCAGAACCGGATACAGGGCATCAAGCTCCTGCTTTGCCCCTTTGAAATCAGGCCAGGCGTCGATCAGGTCACCCTGCTTTCTCGGAATGATGTGGATATGAAAATGGGGTACGGACTGCCCCGCGCTCTCATCGCTCGCGTTCAGCAGATTGACTCCGTCATAGCCGCAGTTCTCCTTAAGGTGTACGGATACCTTCCGCACCGTCCGGATCACCGCGCTCAGTACATCCGGATCGCAGTCCAGAATATTTTTGTAATGTGCCCTGGGGATCACCAGAATATGCCCGTCCACATCCATGGCCACATCCATGAACGCAAGGGTCTGTTCATCCTCATAGATCTTTCTGCAGGGGATATCCCCGGAAGCGATCCTGCAAAAAATACAATCCGTCATTTTGATGTATCTTCCTTCAAACACAATATCGATGGGCTGTTACAGCTGCTCCGCTGTGCCCGGGCTGCCCTGTTTCTTCAGCGTCCCGTCAGAATGCGCCTGAACAGACCGGCTGCCCGTTCACTTCACCGTGAAACCGGTCCATTCGATCTTGTCGTATTTCATCACATCATCCGCCTTTTCCATGCCCAGCTTTTCATAGAAGGGCACGGCGTTCTCATTGGCGATAAGGTACACGGCGATATCCTTTTCTCCGCCGGCGGCCTGATGCGCCCTGCTCATCAGCTCCCGGCCGATGCCCCGGTGGGTATGGTCACGGGCAACGCCCAGATCGGTAACATACAGCCAGTAGCAGAAATCCGTCAGGCCGAACAGCACTCCCACCAGTTCCCCGTTTTCCCGGGCGGTAAGGCTGACAGATACATTGCGCACCAGCTTTTCAATGCGTTCCCTGAAGCGTTCCGCCGGATACTGGCTGCCCAGATCCGTCCGCTTCAGAAAATCGATATAGGTATCGGCGTCCAGCCGCTCCTCACGGTATTCGATCATAAATTTGCCTTTCTCCGGATCCGTTTTTCGTCCGGTCACGCGTTACTGCCAGATGGCCTTTTCTCCAGACACTGCCTCACCCCAGGCACTGGCCCAGCTTTCCGTAAAGCACACGGTGTAGGGCAGCTGCTTTCTTTGCCTGAGCCTGCGGAAATATGGCAGATTGCCCCATGCCACGGATACGATCCCCACAAAAAGCATCAGAGGCCCCAGCAGCAGAGACTGGATGCAGTGGCCGTACTCATGCACCCGGATGAGCTGGGCGTTCTGCTGTTCCTCAGGCGGGGTGAATATGAACAGCCCCAGGCTCAGCCCGCCGCAGGCTTTCCACTGCGTATCCAGGCTGCAGCGGTACGCGCTGTGAGGACGCTTCCGGTTGGCAATGAAAAAGCCGAGGCCGATCAGCGTCTGGGGAAGCCCCCATGTACACTGCACAAGGATAAAAAGTACGCGTCTGATATAAGAACATTTCTTCATATTGATGCTGCTGCTCCCTATAGTATTTCCTTCATCATGCGGACGCGCTGCCCCTCATCCGCGTTTTCGATGTAACCGTGCCGCAGGTAGAAACGCCGTGCGGCTTCATTGGTCTTTTCCACATGCAGCACAGAACGTGTTACGCCGTTCTCCTTCGCACAGGCTTCCGCGGATGCGATCAGCATTGTACCGATGCCGCGTCCCCGGAAGGCCTCCGTGACGGAGAAATCATCCAGATAAACACAGTTATCCGCTCTGTATACCTCGACCGAAAGGAAGGCGATCACCTGACCATCACATTCCGCGATGAAAACGCGGTCATCTCCGCCGGAAAAGAACTTATCCGTATAGCCGGGCTCATAGCCCTTTGCGTCGCTGACGGAATAGATGGTGTTCAGCATTTCGATGAACAGCTCATTGATCCTGTCCGCGTCTGCCGGGCGTGCCGTTCTGTATGTGATATTATTCATTATCCTTTTTTCTCTCCGATTCCTCCGTCACGGCTCTGTTCCGCTCTGTTTCTTCTTCGATTTGGACATGAACAGCACCAGATCATCGTCATTTTCGCAGGGCGCGTACTGTTCCAGCAGCTTTCCCCGGTACCACACGCCGCTTCCGTCAAAAACATAGCCCCGTTTTACATACAGCCGCTGGGCCGCGCCGTAGCCCGAATGGACACCTACGGCGAGGCATACCGTGTCCGATACCCTGAAAGCCTCCCGCTCGACGGCATCCAGCAAACGGCTGCCGATCCCTTTGCCGCGGGCATCGATGAAAACACTGAGATCTACGATCTCCGGATATCCCGTCCCGTCCCAGGGGCCGCCCGAAGGCTTCAGCACCAGGGTGCACAGGCCGCATACTTTTTGCTCATATTCGGCAATGAACACCTTCCGCACACCGTTTTCCTGATACCTGTAATAGTTTTCATAAGTGGAAAGCTCCGGGTGCCATCCGTAGGAGAGATAAGTATCATAAAAGATCCGGGCATCCTCCGGCTTCATGCTCCGAACCGTGATCATCTCATCGCTGTAATAGATCTCCATACATTTCCTTTCACCGGAACAGCCTTTCCGGACGGGACACGCCTGTTTTCCGTATCCTGTCAAAGCCGCGCATCCGCCTGCTCCGCCGTCCCGTTCTTCAGCGTGATCCAGTACCGCCTGATATTGCTGCCGTCCACGCACAGCGTGTTTTCATAAACGCCGCCGTTTGCAAGGATCACCCTTTCGCTGGCGGCATTCTGTTCATTGCAGGTAACGAGAAACCTTTCGATCCCGAGATCTTCGGCGTTTTGCAGGTTCAACTGCAGCATTTGCTTCGCGTATCCCTTTCCGCGTTCGGATGGGCGCACCGTATAGCCGCAGTGCCCGCCCCAGGTGCCCAGTATGGGGTGATCGATATGATGCCGCAGGTCGATAACGCCCACGACCCTGTTATCCCGTATACGCACCGCGAGGTATGTATCGGAGGGCACCTGTACGCCGGTCTGCTCACAGGTATCTTCGGCTTTGCGCAGCCTGCACAGCTCGATCCACTCCTCCGCCGAGGCGCAGTCATCCAGAGAGAGGCACCCCGCGAAAAGATCCTCTCCTGTATCGCATTCAAGCACCTCCTGCCGGAAGCTTCGGATATCACCGGCATACTCCGCGTCCGGCGCTGTCAGCCTGAGCTCGTCCATCTTTTTTCCCTCCGGTCTTTTTCTGTATTCGTCCTTTTCACGCGGGGCCGCTGCCTGTTCATCCCCCGTTCCGTCCGCTTGACAGACTTATACCTGTCTATATTTTCTTTACAAAGGACACATGGCTGTTCAGCTCATGATAGCCGTTTTTTCGGTAAAAATCATAGGCGGGCATATCATTCTCTGTCTGGAGGAAAATGCGGGTCAATCCCATTTTCTTTATTTCCTCTTCGACCTTTTTTATAAAGCAGGTCCCGATCCCGCTTTTCTGTTTTTCCGTGCGGACAAAGAATTCTTCTATATAATACTCTGTCCCGGTATACCAGTGCTTGATATGTCCCATGGACACCGCGATCAGGCTTCCGGCGTCAAATAATCCGAAGGTAAGGGAATTGCTTTGACCTGCCAGATCGGTCAGATACTGATGAAGCTGCCTGTCATCAGACCAGTCATCTTTCCACGGCTCCCCGGTAAACACATCCCTGAAAACGCTTTTGATGATCCCGATCTCCGCCATTCCAAGCTTTCTGAATTCCCAGCGATCTTCCATTGCGAGCCTCCTGCAGGATCCGGGCATCCGCCCGCGATCATTTGTCCGATCCCGATATCCTTATCCGGGGCAGGAATATCGGGAAGAAGAGACATATCTCCTCCGGCATTCTACCATCCTTTTCTTTTTTCGGCAACAGTTGCTCCATTTTTATGGCCCGCCCTCCGGATGAGACGCCGACGGGCTGTTTCTCTTCCTGCTGCCGGGCGGCTGCTCTGTAAAACAAAAGGGCATGATATTGACACGGAGAGAAAAAAAGTGGTAAAGTATAGCAGTAAAGGTATGCGTTTTTTGAAAAACGCATCCGGTATCTTGCGAAAACAAAGGAGAAACCGGCATGGATACTTTCAAAATGCAGATTCTTGAGCTTTTGCAGACGGATTGCCGCATCCCGCTTGAAAAGATCGCGGTGATGCTGGGAAGCACGGCCGAAAAGGTAGCGGAAGCGATCGATGAAATGGAAAAAGAACATGTGATATTGCACTATCAGCCGATCATCAACTGGGACAAGACCGAAAAGCAGAGCGTTGAAGGGCTGATCGAGGTAAAGGTGACGCCGCAGCGGGATATGGGCTTTGATGCCGTGGCGGGACGCATCTGGCGCTTTGACGAGGTGAAGAGCGTTTACCTGATGAGCGGCAGCTATGACCTGATGGTGCTGGTGGAGGCGCCCACGCTGAAGGAGCTCGCGCTGTTTGTGAGCGAGAAACTGGCGGCGCTGGATACCGTGACCGGCACATCCACATCCTTTGTGCTCAAACGCTACAAGCAGGACGGTGTGGTGTTTGAGAACGGAAACGAAGATAAGAGGCTGGCTGTAACATTATGAGCACAGACAGGCTGAACAGAGCGGTGGCAGCTGTTCCCCCCAGCGGGATCCGCCGTTTCTTTGATATTGCCGGAACCATGCAGGGGGCTATTTCTCTGGGTGTGGGCGAGCCGGATTTTGTTACGCCCTGGCATATCCGGGATGCCGCCATCCGTTCCCTTGAAAACGGGGAAACGCAGTACACCGCCAACCGGGGACTGCTGAGCCTGAGAAAAGAGATCTCATATTACCTTGAAAAACGGTTTTCCGTGGCCTATGATCCCGAAAAGGAGATCATGGTGACCGTGGGCGGCAGCGAGGGGATCGATCTCGCGCTGCGCGTGCTGGTGGAGCCGGGGGACGAGGTGCTGGTGCCCGATCCCGGCTATGTGAGCTATGCCCCCTGCGTGACCTTTGCGGGCGGTGTGCCCGTGCCGGTACGCACGAAGGCGGAGGATGATTTTCGCCTTACGGCGGAGGAACTGGAAGCGCTGATCACAGATAAGACCAAGGTGCTTATTTTCCCCTATCCCAACAACCCCACCGGCGCGGTGATGGAAAAGCAGCATCTGGAGGAGATCGCGAAGGTGGTCATCCGGCACGATCTTTTTGTGGTGAGCGATGAGATCTATACCGAGCTTACCTACGGAAGCGAGCCTGTTTCCATCGCTGCCCTGCCGGGCATGAGGGAACGCACGGTGCTTCTGAGCGGCTTTTCCAAGGCCTTTGCGATGACCGGCTGGCGCATCGGTTATGCCTGCGCGCCCTCCTGCATTCTGGATGTGATGAACAAGGTGCATCAGTATGTGATCATGTGCGCGCCCCGACAGGGGCAGGTAGCCGCGGAGGAAGCGCTGCGCCGCGGCCGTGAGGACGGCTACAGGGATATCGTGACCATGCGCGAAAGCTATGACCGCCGCAGAAGGCTGATGCTGGACGCCTTCCGTAAAATGGGTCTGGAATGCTTTGAGCCGAAGGGGGCCTTCTATTGTTTCCCCCGGGTGGAACAGCTCGGAAAGAGCAGTGAGGAATTCTGCACAGAGCTGCTGCGCGGCTACAAGGTGGTGTGTGTGCCCGGCGGCGCGTTCGGCGCGAGCGGGGAGGGACACATCCGCTGCTGCTACGCGACCGGCCTTGAGCAAATGAATGAGGCGTTCAACAGGATGCGCCGGTATATCGATTCTCTGAACGGAGGTAAATGATGCCCAGATCATTTGATTGGAAACGCATAACGGCCTGCGCGGTGCTGCTTGTCTGCCTGTGCGCGTTTTTTGCTCCGGCGCTGGCAACGCAGGATGATGAGGAGGAGATCATTCTTTTTCCGGTAAACGATGATGATCTTCCCGGCCTGAACGGTGAAACGCCCGTCCCCGGAGACGACGCGGCGGAGCTTTCTCCGGCCTATACGGTTTCTGATGAAAACCTGCTGCCCGACGGAAGCCGCTACTTTATCGTAACAGCCATCGGAGATGTAACGATGGGAAAAAGCTTCGGCACATCAAAGATGACCCTGTATGATAAGGAACTGAAAAAGCAGAATGATGATCTCGCGTTCATTTTCAGAAATGTGGCCGATATTTTTTCTTCCGATGACATGACGCTGGTCAATTTTGAATGCGTGCTGCAGGAGGAATCAGAGAGAAAGATCCCCTCCAAAAAGAAGAACAATCAGTTTCTTTTCCTGGCCGATCCGGTCTGTGTGAAAGCGCTCACCGCGAACAGCGTGGAGGCTGTGGCGCTTGAAAACAACCATATCATGGATTTCGGCGAGGAGGGAAGAGATTCCACCATCCGCGTGCTGCAGGATGCCGGTATCGTGTATTCAAACCATACCACCATGGGCGTGTTTGAAAAGAACGGGATCCGCGTGGCGATGTTTTCGCATCAGACGCTCAATCAGCCTTTCACCAGCGAAGAGCTGGCGGTGATGGTGGAAAACGAGATCGCCGCTGTTCGCGATCAGTTTGATATCATTATCGAAAGCTTCCACTGGGGCAACGAGAAAGACTATTATCCCACCGATAAGCAAGTGAAACTGGGGCGTGCCGCAGTGGATGCCGGGGCGGATCTGGTGCTCGGTCATCACAGCCACCGCATCAACCCCATCGAGTATTACAACGGAAAGTACATCGTATACAGCCTCGGCAACGGCTCCTTTGCAGGCAACAACAAGCCCAGCGATATGAGCACCTTTATTTTTCAGGAACGCTTCCGTGTGAAGGACGGAGAGATCATCTCTTCCTCCTTCCGCATCGTCCCTGCACGCATCTCCTCCAGAACGGACTATAACAATTTTATCCTTACGCCGTATGACAAGCAGCAGAATATCGATACCGTGATCAACACGCTGAAAACGAACGGCAGAAAGCTCAAGTTTGCCGTGGAGGAGTATCCGCTGGAGTGGGAATGACCTGAAACAGGAGAAACAGGGCAGACCGTGTACTGACGGTCAACAGCCATTGATACTTCATCCGAAGGAGGACACATAAGCATGCCTCTGAAAGCGACACTGATGGACGAAGCGGCGGTTTCCCGTGCGCTTGTCCGGATCGCGCATGAAATACTGGAGCGGAACGACGGACAGGATGTCTATCTTGTGGGCATCAAGCGCCGCGGAGTCCCGCTTGCGGAAAGGATCGCCGCGAGGATCGAGGAGATCGAAGGCAAGAGGCCCGAGGTGGGCATACTGGATATCACGTTTTACCGGGATGATCTGACCTGCGTTGCCGATATGCCCAAAGTAAAGGGCGGGGATATCGGCTTTGATGTGACCGGGAAGAGGATCGTGCTGGTGGATGATGTGCTTTATACCGGCAGAACGGCCCGCGCGGCGATCGACGCGCTGTTTGACAGGGGACGCCCGCAAAAGATCCAGCTGGCGATCCTTGTGGACCGCGGACATCGCGAGCTGCCCATCCGGGCGGATTTTGTGGGCAAAAATGTGCCGACCAGCCACAGTGAGGTGATCCATGTGCAGATGCCCGAAACGGACGGAAACACCTGCGTGGAGATCTGGGAGGAGTAAACGGCCGGAGGTATTCGGAGGATCGGAATGAACGGAAAGATCATGCTGCTTGTGCCGGACAGAACAGGCGAAGCGCTGTGTGCCTGGGCGGAGGAGATCATCGGTGAGGTCTCGCTTTCCTTCGGCAGCAGCATCACGCTTGTGCGTGAGCGCATCGGTCAGCGCAGCAGAGAAAGCTGGGGAGCAGCGCTTACGGAGGAAACAGTTGAGGCCTGCAGACAGTGTGGGGCGGTATTCTGCGGCGGTGCGGACGCGCAGGGGCTGAATGATCTTTGCATATCGCTGGAGCTGCCGCTGCGGGTGAGGGAATTTCCGGAGTACGGAGAAAGAAGCCCGCTTACGCTTTGCCATGTG
Organism: uncultured Clostridia bacterium; assembly: GCA_937886445.1. GTDB lineage: Bacteria > Bacillota > Clostridia > Christensenellales > Aristaeellaceae > ZC3RG03. The sequence goes on from CALGBY010000001.1 coordinate 19,552, forward strand.
ACGGATACGGAGCCGGAGCCGCTTGCCCGGGCCGTGCGGCAGGCGTTTGAACTGGCGCAGCAGGCCGGAAAGCCGCTGATGTATGTATGTCCGGCGGGAAGAAAGGCGGGAACGGACTTTGCGAACGCCGTGTGTGTGTGCGCCGAAAGGACGCCGCGCGTGTTTTGCCAGGCGCTTGACCCTGAGGAAATGCTGGCGGCGGTGATATCGCATCCGGAAACGCTGGGCATGCTGCTGCTGCCGCCGTATCTTGCAAGGCTTGCTGAAACCGCCGCGCGTGAAATGAGCGCGGTACCGGCCTTCGCGTCGGAATACGCGGTCAACAGGGAAATCGGCGTTTACGCGCCGGTAGTGCCTGAAAACGCGGCGCTGGCCGGCCAGCTCAGCCCTGTTGGCACGGTGAAATGCGTGTCCCGGCTGCTTCGCGAAACGATGAAAATGGAAAATGAGGCGGATTGTCTGGATACCGCTCTGGAAAATGTGCTGCGTTCGGGCTGGCATACGCTGGATATGCCGGGAGAGACGCCCTCTGTAGCGGCGGACGCGATGCTGAAGCTGATCCTGGAGCAGATCGAACTGGCCGGATCATTTATGAATAAAAGCCGCGCCCTCTTCGGGCGCTGACGGATGAAAAACGGAAACGGAGAAGGCGCTATGAACAGGATTCTTTTTCCGGATTATGAAAACTGCGGGATGAATGTGGTGGCTTCCGCACTGAATTATTTCGGTGTTGAGGACAGCCATGCCCGCCATCCCGCGGTGGAAAAGCTGCTTGAAACAAAAAAGTATAAAAACATCGTACTGATGCTTTTTGACGGAATGGGGATGGATCTGCTTGAGCATGCCCTGCCGGAAAACAGCTTCTTAAGATCACACCTGCTGTGTGAAATGAGCGCGGCTTATCCGTCCACCACCGCCTGTGCCACCACCTCGATCGGCACGGCTATGCCGCCTCTTGAGCACTCCTGGCTGGGCTGGGATCTGTATTTCAAAGAAATTGAAAAAACCGTGGCGGTGCTGATCAACATTGATGAGGAAACGGGGGAGCCCGCGGCCTCCTACCGTGTGGGAGACCGGTACGCGCCGCTGGATACCGTGTACCACCGCCTGAATGAGGCCGGCGCCGCGGGAGATGAGATCTCCGCCTTCGGAACGGTAAAAGTGGATTCCCTTACCGCGATGCGTGAAGCCGTGCTGAACCTTTGCGCGGATGAAAAGCGGCGTTATCTGTATTGCTACTGGAACGATCCGGACCATACGATGCACAGCAAGGGGTGCTGTTCCCCCGAGGTGTTTGAGATCGTAAAGCAGCTGGACGCGTTCTCAGAGCAGCTGGCTACCGCGGCCGGGGAGGATACCCTGATCCTGATCACGGCGGATCACGGCCTGATAGACGCCGAATGGCTGTATACCGAGGATCATCCGGAAATAGAGAACATGCTTCTGCATATGCCGTCCGTGGAGCCGCGCGCCGCGGCTTTCTATGTGAAACCGGAGTATATGGAGGCTTTCCCGGACGCTTTCCGCGCTGCCTTCGGAGATGAATTCATCCTGCTTACGGCGGATGAATTCATCCGTCAGGGGTATCTCGGAACGGGGAAAGAACACCCGAAGGTAAGGGATTTTACGGGAGATTATATGGCGCTTGCCACCGGCAGAAAGTGCATCGGCGCAAAACGGCGTGAGCATGAGCTGATCGGTATGCATGCCGGGCTGACCGGTATGGAAATGCGCGTGCCGCTGATCGCGGCCAGAGTGTGACCTGCTCTGACCTGCGCCGGACAGATTGAAAATGATGTACGGCTCATTTTCAGACAGCCCATCGGTGTACTGTCCGAAGGCACAACACATAAGCATCAAAAAAGGCCTGTCTCCTTTTGTATTACGGAGAACAGGCTCTGAGGATCATTTTGCGCGCGGTTTGCTTTTCCCGATGCCGGAGCGCATCATGCGTATGATGACCGGCGCGGCCGGAACGGCGATCAGCATACAGATCGCGATATCGGGAAGCAGATAGGCGCCGTTGTACACAACACTGGCGAAGAAGGCGGTATTCCAGAAGAAAACGCCGGCCAGCGTAGCGCAGAGGGCACGTCCGAATGCCGCCAGCAGCATGGACGCGCACAGCGCGGCGGTTTTTGCCGCTTTGCCCTTGGCGGAAGGGAAAATGCGGATGCCGGACAGGCCCAGCATGGCGAATGCCAGAGGATAATCCAGCAGAAACTGCACCGGGTGCACGATCCATCCGCCCTGAAGACACTGCAGCACGCCGTAGGCCATGCCGCACAGCAGCCCCTTTACCGGGCCGAAGGCGGATGCAAACAGCATGACCGGCAGCATACTGGCCAGCGTGACGGAGCCGCCCGTGGGCATGGAATAGAGCTTGACAAAGCTGAGCGCGAAGCTCATCGCGATGCTGAGCGCGCCGTAGCTGACCTCCGCCGGAGACCATTTGCGCCCCCTGCGGCATACGGCGATGAGCACGGCCGCAAGCAGGAGCACCGCGAATACGCATATCAGCGTGTCACTGCCTGCCCAGCTGCTGTTTTCCAACTGCATATGAAACATGATCTGCCTCTTTCCGCGTCCTTTCCATTCATAAAGATCTCTACATAAAAACCCGTATGCACTGCATACGGGAAACGGAAACGCGCGGCACCGCCGCGCACCGCTTCCCTCCGGTAGGATAAACTACACAGGTTCCAAGGGACTCTCTCAGCCGCATCGCGGCACCCCCAGCGGACGCGTCCTTATTATATCATGTACCTTATTCATGTCAAGGAGCATACAAAAATGGAACATCATTTTTTTGCCTATGTATCCCGTATGCGTCTCATTCGCCGCTGGAGTCTGATGCGCAACACCTTTGAAGAAAATGATATGGAGCATTCCTTTCAGACGGCGATGATCGCTCACGCCATTGCGCTGATAGGCAACCGGCGCTACGGCAGGCATTATGATCCCGATCATATGCTTACCCTGGCCGCCTATCATGACGCCTGCGAGGTGATCACCGGCGACCTGCCCACCCCCATCAAGCATCGCAACGCCATACTGCGCAATGAGTACGGCAAGGTGGAGGAGGAGGCTGCCGAAACGCTGCTTTCCATGCTTCCGGAGGATCTGCGCGGGGATTACCGCCCGCTGATAGAGCAGCATATGGCGGAGGAGGAAAAACGGATCGTCAAGGCGGCGGACCGGATCTCTGCCTATATCAAGTGTCTGGAAGAGAAAAAAGCGGGCAATCTGGAATTTGAAAGCGCAAGAAAGAGCATTCTGGAATCGATCGATGCCATCGGGCTTCCCGAGGTGAGCGATTTTATGAAGGAATGCGTCCCCGGCTTTTCTCTTACGCTGGACGAGATCAGCAGGGGCTGAGGATATGCTTTTCCGGAGAAGGAGCTTTCCCCGCCGGATCAACGCGGAGGGCAGGACATTCAGAGGAAAGACCGCGCCTCTGCAGTAAGCAGGATAAAAAAATACCGGCGCCGGCGCGCCGGGAAAAGGAGAGAAGAATATGCCTGAAAAAACAGTTGTTACCGTTAAGGAGATCGCGCAGATGCTGGATCATTCCACCCTGCAGCCTTTTCTTACGCAGGACGATATCCGTAAGGGGTGCGACATCGCTCTCAAATACGGTACCGCCACCGTCTGCGCGCGTCCGGGAGATATGAAACTGGTCGCAAAGTGTCTTGAAGGCAGCGGCGTACTTCCGTGCACCGTGATCGGCTTTCCGCACGGCAATCACCGCACGGATGTGAAGGTGTTTGAAGCGGAAAAGGCGCTGGAGGATGGCTGCCGGGAACTGGATACCGTGATCAATATCGGAAAGGTCATCGCCGGAGACGAGGCCTTTGTGGAGGATGAGACCGCGCGGCTTTCCGCGCTGGCGCACCGTGAAAACGCGATCCTGAAGGTGATCCTCGAGACCTGCTTCCTTACCGACGAGCAGATCGTTGCCGCTTGCCGCGTGTGCGAGCGGGCGGGAGCGGATTTTGTGAAAACCTCCACCGGCTACGGCAAAGCAGGCGCGGCTCCGCACCATGTGGCGCTGATGCGCGCGAGCGTATCCGAACGCGTGCGCGTGAAGGCCTCGGGCGGCATCCATCATCTGGACGAGGTGCTGGCCTACCGCCTGCTGGGGGCTTCCCGCTGCGGCGTGAGCGCCACCGTGCAGATCATGGAGGAAGCGCTGGAGCGTGACCGGAACGGCGGTCTCTTCCTGCCGGAGAAGGCGGATGCGCTGCCCGGAGAAGGCTACTGATCCCGGAAAGGACGGGAGAGCGTTTGCTGCCCACCCGCGCATATGAACAATACAGCAAAAGAGCGCCGCATGGCGCTCTTTTGCTGTATCATCTGCGATTTTTCGCTTTACGGCTCCTGATCCTTATCCAGCATACCGAGAACGCTTTCGGCAGCGTATGCCTCAAGCGCGCGGTTGACCTGCTGTTCATCATTTACAGGCGTGAAGGAAACATCACCGTCTTCCTCCATTACCTTCGCTACCAGCAGGCTGCGGGTATTTTCCTCCTCAAGCACGGCAAGGCGTTCCTCCTCACCAGAAACGGATACGACCGAAAACACCATTTCACTGCCGTCATTCAGCAAAAAGGAGACCTGCCGCCCGGCAAGCCCGGCGTTATTCATCGGCCTCGTCGTCCAGCATGGCCAGGAACTTGTTGAACACCTGCTCACTGACGGCGTCATCGTCAACGGATACATAGATATCCTCGCCGGTCGCTTCATCCTTTTCGATCTTCAGGATGACGACCTCGCCTTCCTCGGCCTGTTCATCGGTCTGCTCGGTCTCTTCGTCCGCTACCATCAGCACCACATAAAGCTCACCTTCGTGGTCCACCGTCGTAAGGTATTCAAAACGGGTGGTCACGCCGTCATCATCGGTCAGCTCAATGATGTTGTCTTCCTCGTTCTCTTCTTCGGGATTGATCTTGTTGATATCGTCTGCCATGGTTCCTTCTCCTTATATTAATTATATTGGTTATTTTGCTGTTTGCCCGGCGTTTTCATCCAGATAGCTCTGCAGGATGAACGCGGCGGCCACCTTGTCCACCGTTCCCTTGCGCTGCTCGCGTTTCATGCCGCCTTCGATCAATACCTCGTGAGCGGAAACGGTAGTGAGCCTTTCATCCTGAAAATGCACTGTGATACCGGCCTTGATGAGCTGCTCCGCGAAGGCGCGCACCTTCTGCGCCTGAAAACCCTCGCTGCCGTCCATATTGAGCGGCAGACCGCACACGATCTCAGAAGCGCCGTTTTCCGCCATCAGACGGGACAGATATTTTGTGTCCGGCCCCCAGCCCACACGCGTGTATACGCTGTGGGGGGTGGCAATGATGCGGCTTTCATCACTGAAGGCCACGCCGATCCTTACATCGCCTACATCAAGGCACATCAGTCTTCCGCTCATTTTCCGTACTTCTGGGATACATAGAACCGCATGATCTCCTCAAGCAGATCATCCCGTTCGATGCGGCAGATCAGGCTGCGGGCGTTGTTGTAGCTGGTGATATAGGTGGGATCACCGGTGATGATATACCCTACGATCTGCGTGATGGGATCATACCCCTTGGCCTGAAGCGCGCTGTATACATAGGCGATGATCTCGTCCGGCGTTTCGTGCCCTTCACGAATCGGAGTGAACTTTGTGGTGGGAAATCTTTCAGACATAACACACCCCTCCTCTGCTGTTTCAGTATACAACAAATACGGTACGAGTTCAAGAAAAATATCTACTATATTTATATATGTACATGAATGATTCAATTGTGTGTATACCGGATACCGCGTTTGCATCGATCCGCCTTCCGGGAAGAAATGATATTTGAAAACGGAAATACCGTGCCGCATGCGTTCTGAATGAGGGAAGATCGTGGAAAACGCGGCGTACCGGAGCTCCGTAAACGGCTGTATACGAACGGAAACGTGATCGGCATCAGCATCGTTCGTATCATAACGAATGAACACGGTCTGTCTTGTAAAGCAAATTTGCGAAAGGGACGGGAACGAAAAAAATTAAAAATCCGCGAAAAAAAGTGTTGACAGGAGAGGGGAGAAAGTGTT
>CALGBY010000002.1 GCA_937886445.1 uncultured Clostridia bacterium
CCAGTAAACCTTCAATTTCTGCAAGCGAATCTGTTGAAAAATTCACTCGCCATCATACTGACTCATTTGTGCGGTATTGTCTAAGCTCAGATGAATTTGATCGCGCCGGGTCGGTTTACTGATCTGGCGCTGAATCATTTTCTGGAGGGAAGTTTGAAAAATGTGTTCGGCCATTTTTCTAACAGACATCTGTGTTCTTCCGGAGGACGGGATATAATAATGAAAAAGTTTATTTCGCTGTTCATAAAAGATATATCTGATTTCAAAAATCAAAAAACGCGGAAAAAGATGGGGCTGCTCGGATCAGTTACAGGCCTCGCGGTCAATCTGTTTTTGGCCGCGGTAAAGATCCTGCTGGGTATGCTCACGGCTTCGGTCGCCATCACCGCAGATGGCTTTAACAACCTTTCGGACGCCGGCGGATCGCTGGTGGCATTTGTAACGGTAAAGATCGCTCAAAAGCCCTACGATAAGGATCATCCCTTCGGGCACGGAAGAGCGGAATATATCGGCGCGCTGGCTGTTGGTCTGCTGATCTTTGTGTTTGCCTTTGAACTGATAAAATCCTCTGTGGAAAGCATTATTGATCCCGCGCTGCCTTCTTTCAGTGTGCTGACAATCATCCTTCTTGTACTCGGCATCGCGCTCAAGCTGTTTTTGTGGCGCCTTTACGGGTTTATCGGCCGGAATTCGGATAACCCCACCATGAACGCCGCTTCGCAGGACAGCAAGAATGATGTATTGGCCACATCCGCCGTGCTTGTGACGGCAGTTGTCTGCGCACTGCTCGGGGCGAAATGGCCCTGGCTGAAATACATGGACGGCGTGATAGGCCTGCTGGTCGCTTTGCTTGTGCTGAAGGCTGGCTTTGAAGTGCTCAGGGATACTGTGGACAGGCTTCTCGGCGGAAAAGCGGATAAGGAGCTCGGAAGAGCGATCATTGACAAACTGCTTTCATATCCTGAGATCCTGGGCATTCATGATTTTGTGCTGCATGATTACGGCCCGGGAAGGTGTATGGCATCGGTGCATGCTGAGGTGGACGCGTCTTCGGATATCGTTGAGATCCACGAAGTGATCGACCGTGCCGAATACGAGATCTGCGAGCATATGAATATCCCGATCTGCATCCATATGGATCCCATTGTAAGGAACGGGGAGAAAATGCAGGGGATAGAACGTCAGCTGACAGAATACCTTGCCGCTTTGGAGCCGCCGCTCAAAATGCATGATTTCAGAATGGTTCCGGGAGAAAACCAGATCAACCTGATCTTTGATGTGCTCATCAGTGATAAAGGGGTGGATAAACAGGCGGTAAACCGGAGCATTTGCGCTTATGCGGCTTCGATTGATGCCCGTTATCACTGCGTGATCCGGTTTGATATGGATTATTTCGGGATGGACTGAAAGCAAAAAAACATATTGATAAATTACTTTTTTTCTGTTTGACATACAGAAAAAAGGTGATACAATGACGCTGGAAATGATGCGGAACGGCTCTGCCGCGGTGCTGTGAAACGGGAGAGGACGGATACATTGTTTCTATGGCAATAATTCAGATGCTGAGAGGGACATGAAATACGAAGAAAAATTGCGGTTCCGTCGCGCGGACGCCATCGCGATCGCCGCGGTGATGCTGTTTGCGGCAGCTTTGCTTGTGCTGACGGTATTTACACGCCCGAAGGGCACGATGCGAACGGCAAGGGTATACAGGGACGGTGCGCTTTTGTGTGAGCTTCCGCTTGACCGTGATACGGAGTACACCGTCAGGGGACGGTATAACAACCTGATTTGTGTTCAGAACGGTGCTGTGGCCATCACCGAAAGCGATTGTCCGGGAAAGGATTGCATGCACACCGGCTTTATCTCGGAGGGCGGACGGAGCATTGTCTGTCTCCCTAACCGGGTCGAGATCGTTCTTTCAGGCGAGAGCGATGTGGACGCTTTTACGCAATGAGGCTGCCATGAAGACAAAGAAGCTGACAACGGCGGCCATGCTGACCGCGCTTGCGTTGATCCTTTCCTATATAGAAAGATTCATTCCCCTCGAAATGCTGTTGCCTCTCCCGGGCGTGAAGCTCGGACTGGCAAATACAGTAACGCTGTTTGCCCTCTTTATGCTGGATGCCCCTGTAACACTGTGTATTCTGATCGTACGGTGCCTGATGGGCGCTCTGTTCAGCGGAAGCATCACCGGACTGGCATTCTCGCTTTCCGGCGGCCTGCTGTCGATGGGTGTAATGCTTTTGTCCATTCGCTCGCCGCATCTGTCGATATTCGGTGTGAGTGTGCTGGGGGCGGCAGCGCACAGCTGCGGACAGATACTGGCTGCCATATGGCTGATGGGGTCTGTTCAGGTGGCTGCTTATCTGCCTTATCTGATCGTTGTTTCCGTGTTTTGCGGCATAGCGACAGCGGGACTGACGGGCAGCGTGATAAGGATCTTACGCAAAACCCCTGCTTTTGTTCGGAGATGAGTTATATGGATGTTTTGAAAACTGTTCTTGAAAGTGTTACCGGGTTCTGTATTCCTGTTTTTGAGATGATCGCGACCGTTGTTGTCGCGATCACGGTCGTGACATCCTTTATCAATTACATACGCTCACTTTGCGGAAAAGCATCCGCAAAGCTTGAACACAAGCTTGCAAAGGGTCTGTCTTTGTCTCTGGAATTCCTTATGGCTGCCGAAATTCTGAAAACGGTCACCCTGCGCGAAACGGAGGAACTGGTCATTCTGGCAGCCGTCATTATTCTTCGTGTTTTGTTTTCATTTCTTGTTCAATTTGAAATGAAACAAACAAATAAAATAGATCATCAGGAGGGAAAATCATGAAAAAGTTATTCGCTGTTGTAACTGTCATCGCTCTGATGCTCTCCGTGTGCTGCTTCGCCTCTGCTGAAGACCAGATCAGGACCGGTCTTTATGTAAGTGTGAACATGACCGGAAGCAAGAACGCCACCGCCGAGAAGGACGGTACCGCTTCTTTGGAATACAGTATTTATGCTGTTGCTGTTGACGCGGATAATGTGATCGTGGATGCCGTTGTGGACATGATCCAGGTCAAGGTGGGTTTCACCGCCGCCGGAGTACTTACTGCCGATACTGCCGCCGTCTTTGCTTCAAAGAACGAACTGAAGGATGCCTACGGCATGCGTAAGGCCAGCTCCATCGGCAGGGAATGGTTTGAGCAGATGGAAGGTCTGTGCGAATATGTGAAGGGCAAGAAGGTCGAGGATCTGAAGGGAATTGCTCTGACTGAAAACGGCAAGGCTGCCGATGCGGATCTGGCCGCTTCTGTTACGCTGGCGATTTCCGGAGACATTGACGGAATTATCGCGGCTGCCGCGAATGCTGATTATCATGGCGCTGTAAAGGGCGATGCGCTGTTCCTCACCCAGTGCACAGGCATCAGCAAATCCAAGAGCGCTACCGAAAACAAGGACGGTCAGGTTCAGGGCTATACCTTCCTGGGCGTGATCACCCGGAACGGCGACACTGTGACCAGCTGCTACATCGATGCTCTGCAGCCTACTGTGAAGTTCAATGCCGCCGGTGCCATCACCGGTGATCTGACTGCCGCTGTACAGACTAAGAATCAGCTGGGAGATGGCTACGGCATGCGTGCCGCTTCCGGTATCGGCAAAGAGTGGAATGAACAGGCCGCCGCTTTCTGCGAGTATGTGAAGGGCAAGACCGTTGCCGAGATCGCCGGTATTGCCGTGAACGACGCCGGAAAGACCGATGATGCCGATATTGTCACCTTTGCTACCGTGTCGGTTGCCGAAATGATCGAACTGATCACCAAGACAGCTGAATAAGCTATATAGCCGTCAGGCTGCCGCCGGGGCGTATCAGCTCCGGCGGTCTTTCATTTTGAATTATCATGTATCTCTTGATTTTCGACCGATGTGATATTATAATATATGCGAATTGATGTGATCATCCGATAAAGAAACGGGGAGAGTTCCATGCGAAAAGATCGGGTAATGATTGCAGCTTTGATGCTCAGCTTCGTTCTGCTGCTCGGCGGGTGTGTGCCCGGTCAGGATAACGAAAACGCCGGTATGCCGGAGCCGGATCGTTCCCTTTCCGCTTACTCTGCCAGCTTTCTTGAGCTTTTTGACACGGTGACCTATCTCAAGGGCTACGCGATGGACGAGGAAGCATTCAAACTGAAGGCACAGGAGTTTTATGACCGGCTGTATAACTATCACAGGCTGTACGATATTTACAATGATTACGAGGGGATCAAAAACATAAAGTACCTGAATGATCATGCCGGTGAGACTGTGACAGTTGACCCGGAACTGATGGACCTGCTTGTGTTTTCAAAGGATATTGCCGGGAAAACCGGCGGAAGGGTCGATATTACGCTGGGGGCCGTGCTCAGTCTGTGGCACGAAGCAAGAGAATACAGCATAAACAACCCCGAAGAAGCCTATATCCCCGGGATCGGGGAGCTTGAGGAAGCAAAAAAGCACACCGGTTTTGACAAACTGAAGCTGGATACCGAAAAGAACACTGTGCTGTATCTTGATCCGCTGCTCCGGCTTGATGTGGGGGCGGTCGCAAAAGGCTACGCGGTACAGCAGGTGTGCGGCATGACGGAACCCGGAATGCTGGTTTCGGTGGGCGGAAATGTGGCTGCTACCGGTCCGAAGGCCGATACAGGCAGCAGCTGGACAGTGGGCGTGCAGGATCCGTTTGGGACAACGAATACCTATATGAATAAGGTTGCGCTTTCGCGAGGTGCTATCGTTTCCAGCGGAGATTATCAGAGGAGATTTACCTGTAACGGAAAAACCTGGCATCATATCATTGATCCCGATACGCTTTATCCGGCTGAGCTGTGGCATGGTGTGACTGTGATATGCTCTGACAGCGGGATCGCGGACGCGCTTTCCACCGCGCTGTTCCTTTCTGATCTGGAAACGGGAAATCAATTGCTGAAGGATTATGACGCGGAAGCGGTATGGACCGCGATGGACGGCAGCATATACTACTCTGACGGATATGAAAAACTGATAGTGAAATGATACCGGTATACATCGGTATAACAAAACGGAAGGACGGTAAGGCCAATGAATAAGCAGAGTTCCGGTACCGTGGAAAAGAATACGGTAAATGAAAAGAATCAGCGGCAGGATAAGCAGAAAAGCAAAAAATCGATTCCTGTATGGATCGTGCTCACTGCCATCTGCGTGATCGCCGCAGCCTGTCTGGCCGTAACCAACGGCATCACAAAGGATACGATCGCGGAAAACGACATCAAAACAAAGGAAGCGACACGCCGCCAGCTGATCCCCGACGCGGAGAGCTTTGATCTGAACGATGAAAGCGGCGTCTATACCGGGAAGGACAGCGACGGAAAGCCTGTCGGCTATGTCACTACTGTTAAGGAGCAGGGCTTTGGCGGCGAGATCGAAGTGACTGTGGCCGTAAACAGTGAAGGGATCATTCAGGGGATCTCTGTAGGCGGCAGCAATTTCTCCGAAACGGCAGGTCTGGGCGCGAAATCCAAGGAACCTGCTTTTCAGGATCAGTTCCGAAGTCAGATTGCTCCTGTAGCACTGAAAAAGAACGGCGGCGAGATCGATGCCATTACCAGCGCGACCATTACATCCAGCGCGGTCGTGCGTGCTGTCAATACCGGCGTGGATACAATGAGTGCTGAAGGCGGTTTTGAGATCGCAAAACAGGAAGCGGATGTGATCAGGCTGGACGAGGACAGCTATGCGACCACCGTAGAGGGCTTTGGCGGTCCCGTTTATGTGGTGATCGACCTGGATGATCAATATGTGATCACCGCGATCGAGATCGGTGATGATTCCTTTAGTGAGACGGCCGGACTGGGAGCGAAAGTAAAGGAAGATGCTTTCCGGAATCAGTATATCGGAAAAACCGGACAGCTTACCGTGGGAACGGATCTGGATGCCGTCAGCGGCGCCACGATTTCCTCCAATGCCGTTACTGAGGCTGTGAACAATATCCTTTTGTATGTTATTGATCCGGAGGCTTATGAAGCGGAAAACGCGCCCGTGATCGAAACCTTTGAGCGGGACGAACTGGGCACGAAGGTGAGCGCCGTCGAGCGCGGTATGTGCGGCCCTGTGGCCGTGTTCATGACGGTATCCGATGACGGAAAGATCGTAAAGATCTCTGTTGGCGATAATGATTTCTGTGAGACGGAATATCTGGGAGATCTGGCTCAGTATCCCGCGTTCTACAACCAGTTTCTGGGCATGAGCCTTCCTGTGAGTATGGAGGATGTGGACTGCATTTCTGGCGCCACGATCACTACACAGGCAGTCGTAGACGCCATCAACAGCGGATATGAGCGGGTAAAACCGTATCTGGGTGAATAAAGCAATAACAGGTAGGCCGCGGAAGCGGCTGAATGATGGACTCCGGCAAACAAATGCCGGGGTTCTTTTTATTGAGTGATGATATCGCCTTTGAAAACATGTATGAAGCCGAGGGCGGTATCATACTGGACGGTGAGAAAATTCTTACCGGGCGTGAAATGATTGCGGCAGACAGGTTTACCTTCACAGTTTATGAAGGTGAAGTCAAGGTGGCCGAAGGCGTAAGCAGCGAAAACGGAAAGATCGTATTTACCGAGATACGATATACACAGGAAAATATCGGAACTCACATCTACAAGATCGTTGAGGATGACACTTCCGTTCCTGTAATCGTCAAGGATGAAGCTGTTTATACCGTAACGGTAACAGTCACGGACAAGGGCGACGGAACAATGATCGCCGAAGCGGATGACGGTGACGGGTTTATCTTTGATAATACCTATAACGCGACCGGCTCTTTCGATCCGGAAGCGATCCTGTACATGGATGAAGCAGGACAATTACCGGCTCAGGATGAGATCCTTGACTTACGGAACGGAGAGGACACTGTATACTATGTCGTGGAAGAACCGGTGAAGGGTATGCAGACGACCTATACCAGCATTGCCCCGTACAGCGATGTAACGGACCGGGTATACAACGGCGGAACGATCATCAATATAGTGATCCCGCCCACAGGCGACAGCGCAAATCCGCTGGTTTGGATACTGCGCGGCCTGTCCGCGGTCGGAATCGGGTTTGTGCTGTGCGTTTCCGCCGGCAGGAAAAAGCACATCCGGTAACGGCATTTGCTCCCGGCGGGATCGGTTGTCTGCGAGCTGTCCGGCTTCCGGAAAAACGCGATACCGCTGTAACTGATTACAGACGCGTGCTTGTATCGTGATCATGATCAGCGGTGATTTGCCGCTGTACCTGTAAAACCGAAAACAAAAAATGCACCAATGATAATTCGGTGCATTTTTTGTGCATATATGCCATTGTTTTGACATGGTTTTGTGTGATACTATATCTGTGTCATAGAAAACCGGTTTTGCTGAAAGGACAGATTATGAAGGAATTCACGATCATTACGGACAGCTGCTGCAGCCTGAACGCGGAAGAAGTTGCGGAGCTGGGGATCACCGTGCTGCCGCTCTCTTTTACAATCGACGGTGATATGTATCTCGATACGCCGGATCACAGCGCGATCAGCCCGGCTGAGTTTTACAGGAAGATCGCTGCGGGCAGAAAATGCTTTACAGCCGGCGTGAATGTAGGCCTGTATATCGATGCTATGCGCGATGCTGTAAAGGCCGGCCGTGATGTGCTTTGCATCTGTTTTTCAAGCGCGTTATCCTGTACCTTTTCCAACGCACAGCTGGCGGCGGAGTATGTTTCCGAAGATATGCCTGATGCCGGGATCATTGTGATCGATTCACTGTGTGCCTGCAGAGGGTTGGGGATGCTGATCACAAGAACGGTTCATGAACAGCGGGCAAAGGGGCTTTCTCTGCAGGAGACAGCGGAGTTTGTACGGCGCGAAAAAGGACGTCAGGCACACTGGTTTTTTGTGGATGATCTGAACCATCTGCAGCAGGGTGGGCGTATAAAGAAAATTGAAGCGGTCGCAGGCAGTATTCTGGGGATCAAGCCGATCCTTCACTGTGATGGTGACGGGAAGCTGACGGTCGCGGGAAAAGTGAGAGGGCTGAACAACGCGATCAAAGCCTTGATAGAAAAGATCAAAGAGACCGGTATCGCGGCCAACCAGACCGTGTTTATCAGCCATGCAGACTGTGCTGCCTATGTACAGAAGCTGGTGGACATGCTGCATCAGAATCTCGGAATAAAGGACATCCATACCGATTATATCTGTCCTGTGATCGGCGCGCATACTGGCTGCGGAACAGTGGGGCTGTTTTTTATCGCTAACAGAAGGTAAAATGCTGTATTCCAGGCTTTTTGCCATGACGGCATTTTGATTGTTGATGTGAGGAAAACCCGATGACGATCCTTGTTGATATGGATGATGTACTGGAAAAGCTTGTCTGCGGCTGGGTGGCGTATCTGAACGGAAAGTACGGGATATGCGTAAAGCCGGAGGATGTAAAGGACTGGGATATGACTAAGGCGTTTCCGTCGCTTACCCGGGAGCAGGTGTATGACGCTGTCAATGATGACTCCCTCTGGGATTATGTTGGGCCAATGCCGGGGGCAGTGGACGGCATGAGAAAGCTGATTGAAGACGGGCATGATGTATATGTCGTGACCGCGTCCGATTATCAGACACTGCGTGCGAAGATGGATAAGGTACTTTTCAGATATTTCCCGTTTATCAGCTGGGAGCATGTGATCATTACCAAAAACAAGCATCTGATATGCGGGGATGTACTGGTCGATGACGGGCCTCATAACCTTGAAAACGGAAATTTCTTCAGGATCCTGTATGATGCCGGCCATAACAGGACCTTTGATGAAAGCTCCATCGGCGCTGTGCGGGTACATAACTGGGATGAAGTATATGACACGATCAAAAAGATGAACAGCGGAACGGCCGGATAAATACTCAGTCATAATAAAACGAGTGCCGGCTCCTGAAGCATACCCGTACGGGAACGGCCAAGAGACAGAAATGACAGGAAACGGCAAATAAACGAAAACATATGAAAAAACATGTTTTTTCATATTGCACTTTGCGAAAATGGGTGCTATACTTTGTGTGTCTTCCGGATGACGGAGAAAACGCGGGAAACAAGGACATTCCAGAGAGCGGCGTCGCGGGCTGAAAGCGCCGTATGATCCCTTTCCGCTGTACCGCCTCCTGACGGAAGCGGATGACGCCCGTTACAGCGGCATAATGAGTGGTTTGCCAAAACAAGCAGGGTGGAACCGCGGATGCTTTTATCAAGGCATTCGTCCCGGCATCAATTCGGGAGGAGTGCCTTGTTTTGTTATACAGACACCCTCAAAAAGAAGGAGGAACACTATGAAAATCATCTGCAACAACGGAACGGTGGCGGAATGCCCCGAACAGGAGGAACTTCAGGTACTGCGTCATTCAGCGGCGCATATCCTTGCCCAGGCGGTGAAAACACTGTACCCCGGTGCTCACTTCGCTTACGGCCCTGCTACCGAAAAAGGCTTCCACTATGATATCGACCTTGGCGATGTGAAGATCACCGAGGATGACCTTCCTGCTATCGAAAAGGAAATGCAGGCGATCGTCAAGAAGAACCTGCCCATCAAGCCCTTTGAGCTGCCCCGTGACGAGGCGGTCAAGCTGATGCAGGAAAGGGGAGAGATCTACAAGGTAGAGCACATCGCGGATCTGGATGAAAACGCCAGGATCACCTTCTACCAGCAGGGCGATTATATCGATATGTGCGTAGGGCCGCATATCTGCTATACCAAGGCGCTCAAGGCTTTCCGGTTGACGGCTGTATCCGGCGCGTACTGGAAGAATGACAAGAACAACAAGATGCTTACCCGCATTTCCGGCATCGCCTTCCGTACGGCGGATGAGCTGCAGGAATATGTGAAGATGACTGAGGAAGCCGAAAAACGCGACCACAACAAGCTGGGACGCGAAATGGAATTCTTTACCACGGTGGACTGCATCGGTCAGGGTCTTCCCATCCTGCTTCCCAAGGGCGCCCGCGTGATCCAGCTGCTGCAGCGCTGGGTCGAGGATGTGGAGCAGAAGAACGGCTATCTGCTCACAAAGACGCCTCTGATGGCCAAGCGTGATCTGTATCGTATTTCCGGTCACTGGGATCACTATCTGGATGGAATGTTTGTGCTGGGTGATCCGTATGATGAAGAAAAGGAATGCTTCGCGCTCCGTCCCATGACCTGCCCGTTCCAGTATCAGGTATATCTGAACCGTGCCCGTTCCTACCGCGATCTGCCGATGCGCCTCGGTGAGACCTCTACGCTGTTCCGCAATGAGGATTCCGGTGAGATGCACGGGCTGATCCGTGTACGCCAGTTTACCATTTCCGAGGGCCATCTTGTGCTTCGTCCGGATCAGCTTGAGCAGGAGTTTGAAGGCTGCCTGAAGCTGGCCAAATATTTCCTCGGTACGGTCGGTCTGCTTGATAAATGCACCTTCCGCTTCAGCCAGTGGGATCCCGAAAACCCCAAGAACAAGTATGAGGGAACCAAGGAGCAGTGGGAAGAAGCGCAGAGCATCATGGGCAGGATTCTGGATGATCTGGGCGTCAATTATACGATCGGTATTGATGAAGCCGCTTTCTACGGGCCGAAGCTGGATATTCAATATCACAATGTATTCGGCAAGGAAGATACGCTTGTAACCATCCAGATCGATATGCTTCTGGCTGAGCGTTTCGGTATGGAATATACCGATGCCGACGGCAGCAAAAAGCGCCCCTATATCATCCACCGTACCAGCCTCGGATGCTATGAGCGTACACTGGCTTATCTGATCGAGACCTATGCCGGCGCGCTGCCGCTTTGGATGATGCCTACTCAGGTAAAGGTACTTGCCGTGACGGACCGTGCCTATCAGTATGCTCAGGAGTTCTCTGATAAGATGAATGAAATGGGGATCCGTGCCGAAGCGGACCTGCGCAATGAAAAACTGGGCTATAAGATCCGCGAAGCGCAGATGCAGAAGATCCCGTATATGCTGGTCGTCGGCGACAGAGATCTGGAAAACGGCACTGTGTCCGTGCGTACCCGCGGCGGTGTCGATCTGGGTGCCATGAAGCCCGATGAATTCGTTGCGAAATGCCTGAAGGAAATCGCCGAAAAGAACCGCGATTTCTGATTTGAGGCAGGGGTGTGTTTCTAAATTCAAAACGAAGCATTTTCGGCATCTTTTCCGTCATTTCTACATTGTTGAGCCTCGATTTACCGCCGGTAAACCTTCTGCTCTTCACCTTGAACTGACGGAAAATATGCTTGAAACCGCACATTCCTCATCTTAGACAATATGTAATGACCTCCAGTTTGTAGGTTCGTGGATTTACCTGTATACTACAGACTGGACTAACAATCAGTGGTAACAGGGTTTACCGCATACAAAAGGAGGT
>CALGBY010000003.1 GCA_937886445.1 uncultured Clostridia bacterium
TGACGGAAAATCTGCTTGAAACTGCACATTCCTCATTTTAGAGACACACCCTAGAATCGGCGGGATATTTCTTTTCTTCTTCAAGGATCGCATGGATACGGTCCGCGATCGGGGGATGGCTGTAAGTGAGGCACACCAGCAGGGAAGAAGGCGCGAGATTTGAGAAATTATCTTTTGCCAGCTTTTTGAGCGCGCTTGTAAGCTGTTCTCCGTATCCCTCCTTTACAGCCTGACGGTCTGCCCAGTATTCGGCCCTGCGGGAGCGATAGGATGAAAAGATACCAAGAACGGCGCCCAGGATCGGCATGCAGCATTCCGTCAGCAGGATGAAGGCCATGCCGTAATTGACCCGGTCAAACCCGAAGGACGCGTACAGCGTTTCCTCCTTTACGAGAAGCCACAGTGTAACCACGATCAGCGCGATATTGACAAGGCTGAGCAGCTGCCCTTTCAGGGTGTCTCTGTTGAGCCCGTGCCCCATTTCATGAGCAAACACAGCGCAGATTTCGTCCGGCGTCATGGAGGAGAGGAGTGTATCGTAGAGTACGATGGTCTTCATTTTTCCAAAGCCTGTAAAGTACGCGTTGGAGCGGGTGCTGCGCCGGGACGCGTCCATCACCTTGACGGCGCGCACGGTATAGCCGTTCTTTTCCAGCATCCGGGTCAGTTTCTCCTTCAGCTCACCCTCTTCAAGCGGCGTAAAGTGATTGAAGATACCCGAAAAGAAAGGATACAGGAAGCTGATAAAAAGAATGAACAGAAAGAGAAAAGCGGAGAAAACCACGATGATCAAATCGTTCAGCCAGATATGGAGCGCGATGAAGGCGCAAAGCAGGCCGCAGATGAGACAGAATGAGAGCAGTGTTTCCTTTACAGTGTCCAGAATAAAGGTTTTCATCGTTCTGCGGTTGAAACCGTATTTCTGCTCGATCACCATGTTGGAAATATAGGAGAAAACGGTATCCGGCAGCAGGGTGGCAAGCAGGTTTACCAGCACCACGGCTACCCCTGCCCAGTAGGGATCAGAGATCTTCGCGGCAAAGAAGGCATAAACATCAAAAACGATCAGCAGCACTGCGAGAAAGGATACAGTGAGACGGATCATTTCCAACCGGTTCGTTTCAGCGTGATACCGGCGCCATTTCATGTATTCCTCACGGTTGTAGATATCCTTTACCGAATCCGGTATGCTGTTGCCGGCGGAACGAACATCCAGAAAGCAGAGCAGCATCTGCCATGCATAGGCGGCGAACATAAGGAGACAGGCAATAAGCTTATAATCCATATGCTTTCCTTTCGCGATCATAAAGTGGCGGATACATCGCGCCCGAAACGGCAGTATTATAATATGTAAACGATCTTCTGTCAAACAAAACAGGGGCTCCCGGAAGGGAACCCCTGTAATAAAGCAGGCTGTTATTTCGCGTATTCCGTGCTTCTGGTCTCGCGGATGACATTCACGCGGATCTGGCCGGGATACTCCATTTCCTTTTCGATCCTCTTGGCGATCTCCTTGGCCAGCACCTTGGTGCCTTCATCGGTAACATCATCGGGCTTGACCATGATGCGTACCTCACGGCCGCTTTGAATGGCAAAGCATTTTTCTACGCCGTCAAAGGAATTCGCGATCTCTTCCAGCTTCTCAAGACGCTTGATATAGTTTTCCAGGCTTTCCCTGCGGGCTCCGGGACGGGCCGCGCTGATGGCATCGGCCGCCTGCACCAGAACGGCTTCCACCGTCTGAGGCTCCACATCGTTGTGGTGGGCAAGGATGGCATGGATCACATCGGGGCTTTCATGATACTTGCGGGCAAGCTCACCGCCCAGAGACACATGTGTGCCTTCCTGCTCGTGGTCGACCGCTTTTCCGATATCATGCAGCAGACCGGCGCGCTTCGCGAGCGCGACATCGGCTCCCAGCTCCGCGGCCATCAGACCGGCCAGATGGCTGACCTCGATGGAGTGCTTGAGCACATTCTGACCATAGCTGGTACGCCACTTCATGCGGCCGAGCAGCTTGACAAGCTCGGGATGGATCCCGTGCTGACCGGTTTCGAACACAGCCTGTTCTCCGGCTTCGCGGATCTCGTTTTCCACTTCTTTTTTGGCCTTTTCCACGCATTCCTCAATGCGGGCGGGGTGGATACGCCCGTCCACGATCAGCTTTTCGATAGCCACGCGGGCGATCTCTCTGCGTACGGGGTCGAAAGCGGAAACGATCACGGCTTCGGGGGTATCATCGATGATCAGGTCAACACCGGTGGCGGTTTCAAGGGCACGGATGTTGCGGCCTTCACGGCCGATGATGCGGCCCTTCATATCGTCATTGGGCAGGTTGATAACGGATACCGTGGTTTCAGCCACATGATCCGCCGCGCATTTCTGGATCGCCAGAGCGATGATGTTGCGGGCTTTCTTTTCGCCCTCTTCCTTGGCCTTGGCTTCAATGTCGCGTACGCTGGCCGCGGCGTCATGGAAGGCTTCCTTCTGCACGCGGTCGATCACGATCTGACGGGCTTCATCCTTGGTAAGCGTGGCGATACGCTCAAGCTCGGATGTCTGCTTTTCGCGGATCTCCTCGATCTCCTTGCGGACAACCTCTTCCTCGGCGTACTTCTGATTCAGACCTTCCTCGCGGATCCCCAGGTCGTTCTGCTTCTTGTTGAGCTGATCCTCGCGCTTGTTCAGGCCTTCCTCGCGCTTGTCGAGGTTGTCCTCGCGCTGATTGATGCGGCTCTCACTGCGCTGTACTTCCTTGCGGCGGTTCTTGATCTCGTTGTCCAGCTCTGTCTTGAGACGAAGCGTCTCTTCCTTGGCTTCAAGGATCATTTCCTTCTTTTTCTCATCAGCGCGGCGGTTCGCTTCGTCCAGAAGCTGCTTCGCAAAGGCCTCGGTACGGCCGATTTTCTTTTCGGTCTCGTTTTTCCGATAGAAATAACCGGCTGCCGCTCCGATCGCCAGCGCGGCTACCGCGATAATGATCCAGATGATCGGGCTCAATGGGTGTCCTCCTTTCACATAGCGGAATTTTTATGCTGATATCGTTCTGCAAATGAACTGCCAAAAGCCGTCCGGGCATCTGCTGCCCGACGGCTGCTGTTTTCCTGACACGCTGATGGCGTGCAGCAACAAAAAGCAAACACATTCACACGCGAAAACAGGATGCTTTCGCGGAGTTATATGCGAAAGCGGCATTGCCGCTGCTTGAACCGTAACTGAACTGCATTGTGTATAAGAAAACAGCCGTCATTCCGGCGTCAACGCCGGAGAAACTTCAGCCGAACAAAGGAATCATACAATATTTGCACACAAAAGTCAATGAAAATACGAAAATTTTGTATAAATCGCATAAAATATTGAAAATGGGAAATATTAAAGCAGCACCGCCATACTGAACGATGCTGCCCGGAAGCATGTTATTTTTCAACGCGGTAGATGCCGCATTTGAGGTACTGTGTTTCGATGGCGGCCGGAAGGATGGGATGATCTCTGCCCTGGGTGCGGTACTCCACCTGCATCAGACGCGCGTGGCAGTCCTTCACGGCGGAGAGCACCACATCACGGAACGCGCCGGGGAGCATATGCTGTGAGCAGGAGCAGGTAATGAGGTATCCGCCGTCCCTGACCAGCTTGATGCCGCGCAGGTTGATCTCCTTGTAGCCTCTGGCCGCGCTGGCCACCGCCTGACGCGTTTTGGTGAAAGCGGGCGGATCCAGGATCACAACATCATACTTTTCGTCTGTAACGCTTTTCTCCTTCAGCCAGTCAAACGCGTTGGCGCATTCAAAATGTACATTGTCAAAACCGTTCAACTGCGCGTTCTGAGCAGCGCATTCACAGGCAAAATCGGAAATATCCACGCCTGTCACCTCGCTCGCGCCGTATCTGGCGGCGTGCAGCGCGAAGGCGCCTGTGTGGGAAAAACAGTCCACTACCTTTTTTCCCTTTACGAACGGGGCGATCGCGGCGCGGTTTTCCTTCTGATCCAGAAAATAGCCTGTTTTCTGTCCGTTTTTGATGTCCACCAGAAAGCGGATCCCGTTTTCGGTCATTTCCGCCTTATCCGGGACTGTGCCGCGCAGAAGCCCCGTGACCTGGCTGAGACCTTCCAGCTCACGCACGGGAACATCGTTTCTTTCGTATATCCCCAGCGGATGCAGTTCGTTCTCAAGGGCGTCCGCGATATCCTGCTTGAACTGCTCCATGCCCAGACACAGGCACTGCATGGAAATATAATCGCCGAATTTGTCGCAGATCACCGCGGGCAGCCCGTCGCTTTCGGCAAACACCAGGCGGCAGGACTGCATATCCGCAAAGCTTCTGCGGTAATCGATCGCGCGCTTTACCCTTTCACGGATGAAGGCGCTGTCGATCTTCTCATCATGCCAGGAAAGGATGCGCAGCGCGATCTGGGACTGGGGATTGTATACTGCCATGCAGAGAAAACGGTGCTTTGAGCTTTCTACCCGTACCACATCTCCGGGCGTGAAACGCCCTTCTACCGCGCGGATATCGCTTTTGAAGATCCACGGATGTCCTGAATATACTCTCTCTTCCTTGCCGGGAAGAAGGATCGCTCTTGCCATAAGGATACCTGCCTTTTCGGATTCGGGCGCAATGTATAAAATCTGCACCCGTACTGTTATTGTAGCACAAAAAACGCTATAATGTATATACCGTTTTTTACGGATGTGAGCGGATGAAAGATTAAGGCAATACCGCACAATTCGTCAGCACGCTGAACGGTGCCTCATGTTTTGCC
>CALGBY010000004.1 GCA_937886445.1 uncultured Clostridia bacterium
CCTTCTGGGTTTCAAATCCTCTTTGCTTTTGTGGGGCGTTTTTTCACAGCCCCTTATCATATCAAGGTCATTCCATGTTATGTGTATTGGTATCCAAACTACACTTTGGTTATCAAATGTTTATTGAAGCAAAACACCATTACCGATAACAGCGGTAAGAATGATGGAATTATAGCAATTTCAGATATTTATACACCGTCGGTCTACTCAGCCCGCAAATCCGTGCAAACTCTGATACATTCATCTGCCCCGACATGAAGGCGGGATAGTGCTTGTAAAAGATTGCGGGAATGTCGTCTTTCGTCGTGGGCTTCCTGCCGATGTGCTTACCCTTTTCACGAGCGTTTGCTATGCCGCTCTTGACTCTTGCGCGGAGGATGGAAAGCTCCAATACCGCGAAGACACCGAAAGGCACATAGACCGCCCGAGGGACAAAAAAGGAACCGCCCGTTACCGAACGGTTCCCTGAAGTCTCCTTGATTTGTAAGGGGTTTCTTACTTGCTGAAACAACGCTCATGCAGTCCTTCGCAGGCCTTGCCGTGGCGCGCTTCATCGTGCCGGACCGGTCATTGCCCGGATAAGAACGCCTGAGCAGCGACAAGGACCCGCCGGGAGCCTTCGTGCCGAAAAAGCGGCATGGCTTCCGCATAGGGAAGCAGAAGGATCTTCCTGATCTCTCCCTGCTGCGGAACAAGCGGTTCATTACCGAATTCTGACAGGAAGTACACCACCTGCTTATGCGTGCCGGGCTTTTCGGAAAGGTCGTATTCTTCCGTTTCCCGAAAGCCGGGAAAAAACACGGGAAGCAGGCCGGTTTCTTCACGGATCTCCCTTGCCGCGGTCTGCTCTTCCGTTTCATTGCCTTCCACATGTCCCTTGGGAAAGCTGTATGCTCCTGACGCTTCCTGCACGATCACGTATCTGATTTCTCCGCCGCTCCTTGTGAATACCACGGCGCCGCATGATTTTTCCCAGTTCATGGCGATCTCCTTTCCGTACGGAAAACGGCAGGGGGCTGCCCTGCTGTTGGGGGTGGATTTACTTTCCGAAGTAACGCTTCAGCAGACCCGCGAACGCTTTTCCGTGGCGCGCCTCGTCCTTTGCCATTTCATGCACGGTGTCGTGGATGGCGTCCAGACCCAGCTCCTTGGCTTTTTTGGCCAGATCGGCCTTGCCGGAGGTGGCGCCGTTTTCGGCTTCCACGCGTACGGCCAGATTTTCCTTGGTGGAGGCGGATACCACTTCGCCAAGCAGCTCGGCAAACTTTGCGGCATGCTCGGCTTCCTCAAAAGCGGCGGTCTTCCAGTATTCGGCGATCTCGGGATAGCCTTCACGGGCGGCGGCGCGGCTCATGGCCAGATACATGCCCACTTCGGTGCATTCGCCGTTGAAATTGGCGCGCAGGCCTTCCCTGATCTCATCGGGAACATCCTTCGCGATGCCGATCACATGCTCGGCGGCCCATATCATTTCGCCGCTCTGCTTCACAAACTTGCTCGCGGGAGCCTTGCAGAGGGGGCACTTTTCGGGAGCCTCTTCGCCTTCATACACATAACCACATACAGAACATATCCATTTTTTGCTGCCGACAGTCTTCGCTTCGGGAATCGCGGCGGGAGCCGCATCCGTGCGGACGAAATCGTTCTTGCCGTGGTGGCAGATGGGGCATTCGTAATCATCGGGCAGATCGTCACCTTCGTATACATAGCCGCATACGCTGCATACCCAGCCCTTTTTCTGCACAGGCTTGGGCTTGATGCTGCTCTGATAGTAGCCGTAAGTAACGGAAGGCTCGTTCCCGAGCACTTCGCCGTCCGTTACTTCCGCAATGAACAGCGTGTGCGTGCCCAGATCATAGTGCTCCGTCACTCTGGCGGACAGATAACCGTTCGCCATCGCGGTCAGGTGATAAAGACCGTTTTCGCTGCGCGCCACGGAAGCAAAACCATCGAATTTATCAATATCGCGTCCCGAGTGCATGCCGAATCGCTGAAACAGACCGAAGTCGGCTCTCGTATCGATGGTGGATACA
Source organism: uncultured Clostridia bacterium (assembly GCA_937886445.1). Classification (GTDB taxonomy): domain Bacteria; phylum Bacillota; class Clostridia; order Christensenellales; family Aristaeellaceae; genus ZC3RG03. The sequence goes on from CALGBY010000004.1 coordinate 2,034, forward strand.
TTGAACACGCCCGTATTCAGGATCATGTCGTGCGTCAGATTTTTCTTGATGACGGAGATCGATATGCGTTCGGGCTCATTTGCCACCTGACCTGCCGTATTGATGATGCAGCCGTTATCTTTTCCGTTCTCACGGGCTGTGAGCAGATACAGCCCGTAAGTGATCTTGAACATTGCTTTGGGATCCATAATTTCCTCCCTGATGAAAAGGACGGCCGAAGCCGCCCTCTCAATGGTTCTTACTTTCCGAAGTAGCGCTTCAGCAGACCGGCGAACGCTTTTCCGTGGCGCGCCTCGTCCTTTGCCATTTCATGCACGGTGTCGTGGATGGCGTCCAGACCCAGCTCCTTGGCTTTTTTGGCCAGATCGGCCTTGCCGGAGGTGGCGCCGTTTTCGGCTTCCACGCGTACGGCCAGATTTTCCTTGGTGGAGGCGGATACCACTTCGCCAAGCAGCTCGGCAAACTTTGCGGCATGCTCGGCTTCCTCAAAAGCGGCGGTCTTCCAGTATTCGGCGATCTCGGGATAGCCTTCACGGGCGGCGGCGCGGCTCATGGCCAGATACATGCCCACTTCGGTGCATTCGCCGTTGAAATTGGCGCGCAGGCCTTCCTTGATCTCATCGGGAACATCCTTCGCGATGCCGATCACATGCTCGGCGGCCCATACCATTTCGCCGCTCTGCTTTACAAACTTGCTTGCGGGAGCCTTGCAGAGGGGGCACTTTTCGGGAGCCGCTTCACCTTCATACACATAACCGCACACAGAACATACCCACTTCGTCATTTTACATTTCCTCCGTTGTCATTTTCATATTGCGGCGTTTTCGCCGTATTGTACGGGACAGCCCTTTCACACTCGCCGCACACCCCGCGGAACACCAGGTCATACCCTGTTACGCGCATGCCCTTCGTATCCGTCAGCGCCTCCTTCAGGTCTCCCAGCGGGAGCGTATCCACATCAAACACCCTTTTGCATTTTTCGCAGAAAGCATGCACATGGGCACCGGTGGTGTGGTCATAATGCTCCGCCTCGCCGGGCACGCGTACCCGCAGGATGGCGCCTTCCTCAGACAGGATGTTCAGGTTTCTGTACACGGTGGCACGGCTTACCGAGGGGCAGCGGGACGCGATGAGCGAATACACCTGATCCGCCGTGGCGTGACACTGCAGCTCTCTTACCGCGGAGAGCACCAGCTCTCTTTGCAGCGTGCTTCGTCTGTCCATACTCCCTCCTGCTGTTAGGACTGTATCTCAATTAGTATTATGTATCAATAGTGAGGATTTGTCAACCCCTTTTTGCAAAAAAAATTCCGGCGTGCAAAACGCGTTCGCGCTTCGCACGCCGGTTTACTTGTTTATTTCAGCTGGATGCCGTACATGGCAGGGGTCTTTTTATCCGAGGTGCCTATCACCAGTATATCGCCGTACACGGCAGGGGAGGCGGTGATCTGCCCGCCCAGGCTGAGGCTGCTGATCTCGCTGCCGGTTTTGCCGTCCAGCAGATGCAGCACGCCGCTCTCATCCGCCTGAATGATCCACGCGTTGCCGGCCTTGTTGTACACGGCTACGGGGGAGGAAACGGCGGTGGTCGTAAGCTCCTTCTGCCATACCGGACGGCCGGTAAACTTGTCCAGCGCGATCACGGCGGAGGTTTTGCCGTTTCCGGTCTTGTTGACGGTAAAGATCACAAGATCGTCTATGCTGTTCTGGCCGATCACGGGGCTGGCGGCACAGCCGCTGGTTTTGGCGGAGGAATCCTTCTGGCAGGCGATCTCATAGCTCCACACCTCGCGGCCGCTCAACGTGTCCACACGGCGCAGCGTTACGCTCTGCTTTTTGGTAAGGCGCACATAGGAGGTATTGCCGGTGTACAGGCCAAGGTCTCCCTTGCTGTCCCAATCCAGCGCGACTGCGGCGCTTATATTGTCTCCGCAGTCCAGCGCCCACACGCTGGTCATGGTGTCGGTATCCACGCAGCGCAGGATGCCGTGGGCATCGGCTGTGTAAAGATAGCGTCCGTACATGGCGGGGGCGGAGGCGATACCGGTGCGGTTATCCTTCTGGTCTCCCGCCTTGCTGCGCTGGTACACATATTCGGGGTCCAGCTTGACGGTCTTGGTATCGATATGGTCAAAGAAGGTGTTCAGATCCACCGTGTAGATCAGGCCGTTTTCGCCGGCCACGATCAGCTTTTCATCATAGGAGCCGCCTTTGGGCGCGGTATCGTAAAGGAACAGGCCGGAGGAGGTGAAGGCGCCGTTGGTGTTGTACTGCACCTGGCCGTTCGCGCTGCGCCCGTTGAGGAAGAGAAGCTGCGAGCAATCGATCAGGCTGTACACATAGTAGCCGATCTTGCCCGTTTTTCCGTTCGGCATCTTGGATACCGTCTGCCCGAAGGAGAGGATGGGCAGGGAATAGGCGTCCACGCTCACGCTGCTCTTCATGGGGTAGCCCAGGTTGATGGTGCTGCGGGTGGCGGAGCCGTCATTCAGATCCAGAAAATAGACCTTTCCGTCCTGCGCGGCAAAGATGACCTCCTTCAGCTTCTGCGTGTCCTTTTTGGCCTGGGTGAGGTTCATCATGGCGCGTACATCGCCGGGCCACTTGATGATGGCGGGCTGGCTGCCGAAGCCTACGCCGTATACGGTGCTGTCCGCCGTTTTCAGGCTGCCCAGAGGCGTGCTCCACAGGATCTCCATGCGGCCCTCGGTGATCTCCGCTGTGCCGTAGGCGGCATTGCGGCGGAAGTTATCGCCGCGGAAGGTGAATACGCCGCCGTTTGTGAAGGAATACTTATCGGGATCGGGAGCACAGAGGGATTCCTCACGGTTATAATCCGTAAGGCGCTTGCTGCCCCTGTATACTTCCTCGTTCAGCTTGATCGAGACCGGATCCGCCTCCTCGGCGCGCTTTACGGAAAGCAGCGGCATGGGGGTGGGGGTGGGCACGGGCGTGGGCGTGGGCTCCGCGGTGGGCACGGGCGTGGGGCTGGGAGAGGGCGTTGCCGTGGGCGGCATCGTGATCCTTTCGGGCTCCGGCGTGGGCGTGGCAGGCTCCGGCGTGACCCTGAAGGGCGTGGCGGAGGGCTCGGCCGTGCGGTTGGGCACGGGGGTGCGCACCGCGCTCTGGGTGCTTTGCGGGGTGATGATCACATCCGCCGCCGGTTCCGTAACGGAAAGCAGCAGGGCGGTATCGGTATCTTCCCATTCTCCGCGGTCATTCAGGCAGGATACATAGATATTGCCCTCATAGGGCTCGTCAAAGCGGATAACGCAGGTCCAGATCAGCTTGCCGTTTTCCTGCTTGATCACCTTGTCATCGCTCATGTTCAGCGGGGTACCTTCCCAGTCCGAAAGGGTCACCTGTCTTACATCGGTGGAGGTGACCACGCGCACCGAGATATCGCGCCCTGTTTCAAGGGGCGTAACGGTGCCGGGCAGCAGGGATACGCTTTCGGCCTTTACAGCCGGTACCGGCGTAACGGGAGGCGCGGCGGATACCGTGATATGCACGCATTCGGGTGAGCGGTACCACTGAGCGCCCGCCCTGTAGCCGGCATAGAGGCAGCCGTCATAGGGCTGGGTGAAGGAGGGTACTACGCATTTCCACAGCCGCTGGCTCTCATCGGGGTTCTGACATTCATTGCGGCTGGCCGCGAAGGTATCGTTATCAAAGTAGAGGCGTATCTCCTCCGCTTCGCTTGTGGCGTATACATACACATTCAGCTCGCAGGGGGTGGCGGCTACCAGCTCATCGCTGCGGTCCTCCGTGTTGACAGAGATGATCGCGCTGTTTTCATCAGTATAAAGCAGGGCCGCGTTCGCGCCGGGAACGGGAGTCATCACCGGGGGAACGGGCTGCGCGGAGGCGTACGGGACGGCGGGCGAGGAGAGAGGCTCCTCATCCGCGAGGCCCAGCGGCGCCAGCAGCGTGTTTTTCGTTCTGGTGTACAGGTCGTTCAGCATGCTGCCCTTCTTTTCGCCCTTTCCGATCAGGCACAGGGCGGAAAAGGCCAGCACCACCAGCACCAGCGTGACCAGGATCATGCGGGGCCAGATGGGGTGGGAACCTTCTTCATAATCGTAGGAAGCGTCCTCCTCTCGGCTGCCGCGGTCATAGGGCGGCTGCGTTTTGGCGCGTTCGCTTCTGCCGCGGTATACGCGCGCGTCCTCGGCATCTTCCATACGGGAACGGGAATAGCCATTGCCCTCCTGCCCGGCGCCGGCCGCGCGTTCGCTTCTGCCGCGGTAAACACGCGCGTCATCGGTATCCGCCCGGTCTGAGCGGGGGATGCCCGCGTTTTCCGGGGTGATCCTGGCGGCGCGGAAGGTGTGCGCCAGGCCCTCCTCCGCCGGGGCGTAGCGTTCCTGACCGCGCGGTGCTTCCGCGGAAGGATCGCTTCCCACGGAGGTGAAGCGGCGCGTCATGCCGGCCTCTTCGCTTTCGCTGTACGCGTTTGAGGCGGGAGCGGGCTGCCTGCCCTGCGCGGCGGGTATATCCGCCACCGGGATCACGGCGGTCTTGTATTTGTCCTGCACATTATCCGAAAACACCGCTGCGGGATCCTCCTCCTCATAGCGGCCCATGTTCTGCAGCTTTTCCCGGAGAGACGCGGAACGCGCGGAACCGTCCGCGCTCTCCGCTTCGGGAGGCGTTACGGAGGATACCGAAGAGCGCGGAAGGATCAGCCTTTCAGGGCGCGTATCCTTTACGGGCTTGAGCAGCTGTTCTGTTTCTTTTGTAAACCCCTTTACGGGTGTATCGTTATCATGATTGCCGGTGCTCAAAATGAAAACCCTCCTCAGAAAATTTCCCAATATATTATATCAGAAAACCGGCAGAGAAACAAGTATCAGCGGGGCGCCGGAACGCGGTTTGCCGGAATACGGATGTAAATTTTGTATTATCGCGCCGCGGCAGGCTGATTTCTCTTGCGAACGGCCGTAAAAATCGGTATAATGTGAAGGCCGGACAGCGAAAACCGGCGCTGCTGTAAATGTCAGCCGGAGGAATGGTATGCGCGCTTCTGAAAAACATTGCTTTTTCTTTTTGATCATTGCGGTGCTGATGACATCGCTGATTTTTTATGCGGGCGCTTTTGCGGAACAGGCCGCGGCCTTCGTATCCGCGCCGGATACGGTGCGCCCCGGAAAAACGGAGCGGTATGTGATCTCACTGCCTGAAAACGGCAGCTGGGAGTGCATTCTTGAGGATGCCTCGGGGCGCAGCCTGGGCAGCATCTGCCGGGAAACGGGCGTAGCCGGGGAAAACGCCTTCCTCTGGGACGGCCTGCTTGAGGACGGCAGCGAGCCCGCGCCGGGAGAGTATTCAGTCAAAACGGTGTGGAACGGAACAGAATCCGAAATGCGGATCACGGTGGGCGAGCCCGCGCCGCGCCTGACGGGCGTTCAGGCGGAGGCGGACGCGGAGACCGGCACGGTGACGGTGACGGCGGACTGCTCCTGCAGCGGCACCTTTTTTGCCGCCGCCGATACCGATGAGGGCACGGTGACCGTAATGGAAAAGCCGGCGCTCAAGGGCGAAAACGCTTTTGTGTGGAACGGCACGGTAAACGGAAGGCGCATCGCCGCGGGAGAAAATCATCTGCGGCTGTGGCTGGAGGATGACACCGGCTATGCCGGCACAAAGCAGAACATCACCTTTGAATATCCGCTTTTGCCGGATCTGCCTGATGAAACGGAGGACGGAGAGAACACCGTAACCGACGGAGAAGCCGAAGCAGATACGGATGAAGCCGTGCAGACCGCCGAAGAAGCGGGGGAGACAGCCGGGGAGACCGGTGAGGACAGCGAAGAGGACGCGCCGGACCCTGACGACCATACGGTGATCCCGAGCAAAGTGACCACGGCGGAGGATGAATTCAGCTACTGGACGCTGCCCATCGGCGTGCTGGATGAGGAAAAGATCTGGGAAGTGATGATGCAGCCCATGACGGTGATCGACGGCGGGCAGAAGGATACCTACAAGCTGCGCGCGACGCCCGATTCCTCCACAAAAAAGAGCAATATCGTGGGCGAGATCACCTGCGCTTCCCAGGGCGTGCATGTACTGGAAACGCTGGATAACGGCTGGACGCTGATAGAGGCGTACAATTCCTCCTACGGCCCCAAGTGCACCTCCCGCCGCGGCTACGGCGTGACCAACGAACTGATTACCGGTTATGTGAAAACGAGCCTGCTCAAGACCTATGACCCGCAGGATTATATGGGGCTTCTGATCGATAAGAAGAACCAGACGATGTACATCTTTGAGGACGGAAAGATCACGGGCACCCTGCTGGTATCCACCGGTCTCAACAACAAAACACAAAGCTGGAACGAGACCCCCTCCGGAGAATATGTGATGATCAGCAAAATGGGCGGCTTTCCCGCCGGCAACCTGTGGTGCGCCTACGGCATGCGTGTGAACGGCGGCTGCGCCATACATGAGGTGCCCTATATCGGCAACAAGGATACCCCCGCCGCGAGAAGGGATTATTCCTCCTCGGTGAAACTGTTGGGGCAGAAGGCCAGCCATGGCTGCATCCGCGTGCAGAAGGCTGCGAACGAGAGCGGGCAGAACATCAAATGGCTGTGGGATCATATGAAGGTGGGCGTGAAGGTGCTCATCTGGGAGGACAGCGGACGCTTTACCGAATATCCCGATAACGATATGCCGCTTTACTATAACCCCACAGGCGGCACGATGTATCATGATGATCAGAACTGCAAGGGCGTTAAGGCCCGCTGGCTGCCGCTGAAGGCGTTCAGCTACGGTCAGCTGGAGGAGGAGCCCTTTGCCTCGCTTACCCTGTGCCCCACCTGCGGAAAAACGCTGAGAAAGAGCGAGATAGACGCGCTGAACCGCGAAAACGGGTTCTGACAGACAGAATATGCCAAACAAAAGAGACCATTGCGGAAGAAAAAGCCTGCAACGGTCTCTATTATTTGTGACCTGAACATCCTGACGGCTTTTGAACAGCCACGCAGACTGCGCGGAAAACCTACGGCTGCATCAAAGCGCCGCGGTACATCGGTCTCCTGCATGCGTACCGGCGGCATAAGCGTCACCGGGGGGCAGCTGAAAGCCGCCGCGAATCATTTGAGGGCTTTCATGCGGCGCTCGTAAACCTCCTCTGAAGCTACGCTGCAGCCGAAAAAGCCCAGCGCCTTCCCCAGCTCGTAGTACGCGCCGTGGTTGTAGGCGATCAGCTCCGCCCGGCCGAAATCGATCCTGCCATCCGGGCACATCAGCTCATCGCTTATGCCCACGCTTACGATCTCGCCCAGAAACATATCATGGCTGCCCAGCTCCGTTACGCTTTTTACCCTGCAGGCAAGGTAAAGCGGCACACCGGAAACGGCGGGAGCATAGGTGAGGCCCTCGGCCTGCACCGGTTCAAGGCCGCACAGGGAAAACTTGTCACAGTCCCTGCCGCTTTTTACGCCGCACAGGTCCAAGGCCTTCAGCTGCTTTTTTCCGCACAGGTTGATCACGAACTCGCCGCTGTTTTTGATGATGTCATAGCTGTAGCGCTCCTTGCGTACGGAAATGGAGCACATGGGCGGCTCGGAGCATACGGTGCCCACCCAGGCCAGCGTGATGATATTGGGGGCAAAGCCCTCCGCGGCACAGGAGACCATCACCGCGGGAACGGGCGCCAGCAGCGTGCCGGGCTTGATATTGACAAATGCCATGTTGATCCTCCTTTACTGTGGTTCCGAAAATGCGCGAAGAATGTAACGGGCCGCCTCCAGCGGGCCGCTTTCCGTGTGCGCGCCGGTTTCAAGCAGCTGCGCCTCCGTCTGATGCCCGCCCGAGATCAGCACAGGGGTGATCCCCATTGAAAATGCCGTTTCGGCGTCATGCTGAGAATCGCCGATCAGGAAGCAGTGCTTCGGGTCCGTCCCGCTGTCCCTGATGTATTTGATGCCGTTTTCCGCCTTGCTTGTGGCATAGATATGATCCAGCCCGATCACCTTTTGAAAAACGGGGGCGATGGGAAAACGGGAAAGCTGACTGAGCATGTTTTCCGTTTTGCTGGCGGTGAGGATCAGCTGCGGGCAGCCGGCATCCGCAAGCAGCCGCACCGCCTCCTCTGCTCCCTTTCTGAGCGGGCAGGTATGCTCGCCTGCCATATAGGTGTCCATCCAGAAATGGGCGTCCTCCTCCCAGTCTTCCTGCTTCAGCCCCAGACGGCGGTAATACAGCTCCACCGGAAAGCAAAAGACGGAGCGGTAATACTCCACGGACTCGATGAGGGGCAGGCCGCGCTTTTTGAGCAGACGGTTCATCACCGAAATGCCGAATTCGCAGTCATCCAGCAGGGTGCCGTTCCAATCCCAGAATACGGTGGGCACTGTTTTTCTTATCTCAGGGCAGGTCATGCGTTTCTCCTTATTCTGTCATTCATCCGCTGATGAGCCCGCCGTCCTGCACGCTGAGCACACAGGCGGGACGGGCGTTCACAAGATCGCTCAGGTCGGTACAGGTAAGCAGCACCTGCGCGCCGCTCACCCGCTCGATCAGCTTGTTTCTCCTTTGGGCGTCCAGCTCGCTCAGCACATCGTCCAACAGCAGCAGCGGGCTTTCTCCCTGTACCCGGCACAGCAGGTCAAAGGAGGCCAGACGCAGCGAGAGCGCGGCTGTGCGTATCTGCCCCTGGCTGCCGAAGGCATCCAGCTCGTTTCCGTTCAGCGTGAGCAGCAGGTTATCCCTGTGGGGGCCCCGGGTGGTGGTCACGCGCCGCAGATCCTCCGCGCGGTTTTCCTGCAGCAGCCGCAGCAAGGCCTCCGCGGGGTCGTTTTCCTCGGCGGCATGCCCGGTATAGCGCAGGTCCAGCACTTCGTCCTTTTTGCCGGCGATGTAGGCATAATGCTCCGCCGCGCTTACCCGGAGCGCCGCCGCTGTTTCCCGCCTCAGGCGGATGAGGGGCGCGCCGCATAGCGCCAGCTGCTCGTCCCAGGCGTCCAGCTGAGCGGGGCTGCCGCCTGCCTGAAGAGCCTTCAGCAATGCGTTGCGCTGGCGCAGGGCGGCGTTGTAATTCTGCAGGGCATAGAAATACGCCCGCTGCTGCTGCGAAAGCAGCATATCCAGAAAACGGCGCCGTGCCTGGGGGCCGTCCTTGATGATGTACAGATCCTCAGGGCTGAACATCACACAGGTGGCGTGGCCGATCAGCTCCCCCATGCGGGGAGCAGTCTTTCCGTTTACATAGATGATCTTTTTCTTGCGGGCGTTTTCATACAGGCGTACGCCCACCTGATGCTCACCGTCCCTGCGCTGCACGCTCAGCTGCACCGCTGCGGTCTCCCTGCCGTGCATGATCATATCGCCGTCGGTGCCGGTGCGGTGGCTCCGCCCGAGGCAGCACAAATGCACGGCTTCCAGCAGATTGGTCTTGCCGGTGCCGTTTTTGCCCGCCAGCACGGTCACCCCCGGGGGAGGGGTGAGCATTACCTGGCTGTAGCTGCGAAAATCATGCAGGCGCAGGGAAGTGAGCAGCATAGAGGCGTTTCCTTTGCTATCAGATCAGTGAAAATGCGTATTCGGTAACGGAGGAATAGGTATCTCCGGCCTTCAGCACGGTGGTGGGGAATTCGGGCTTGTTGGGGCTGTCGGGATAGTGCTGCGTTTCAAGCGCCACGCCGGCGTAGGGGCCGTACTTCTGCCCGCCGCGGCCGGTGAAATTCAGGCCCTGACCGGTGTACACCTGAATGCCGGGCTCGGTGGTATTGCATTCCATGCGGATGCCGCTGTCCCTGCTTTCAAGCACGGCGGCCTTGTGCATCCCCTCGGTCTCCCGCAGGCAGAAGTTGCAGTCAAAGCCGTTCACATCATCGATGTAATGGCAGGAGGCGCGCTTGCTGATGCATACGCCGATCTCCTCGCCTTTGGTCACATCCAGAGCGGTGCCGTGGATATCAAAATACTTTCCGGTGGGGATCAGGCCGTCATCCACATCGGTGATCTTATCCGCGAATACCGTGAGGCGGTGGGAAAGGATATCGCCGGTCTCGTTGAGGTTGAAATAGGAATGGTTGGTCAGGTTGACCACGGTGTCCTTATCGCTCTGCGCGAGGTAGCGGATGGTGATCTTGTTATTGTTGTCAAAGGCATAGGAGACCTGCACCTTCATCTTGCCGGGGAAGCCCTCCTCCATATCGTGGGATACATAGGTGAGCAGCAGCACATCCTCATTTTCGCTTTCAAGCGTTTCGCCCTTCCACCATTTCTTGTCAAAGCCTTCTCTTCCGCCGTGAAGGGTGTTTTTGCCGTTGTTGGCAAACAGCGTGTATTCCGTGCCGTTCAGGGTGAAGCGGGCGTTGCCGATACGGTTGCCGAAGCGGCCGATGGTGGCGCCGATGGAGCCGTTGGGGATCTCATAATCGTGCAGGGTGTCAAAGCCCAGGCATACCTCGCGCATTTTTCCGTTCTGATCCGGAACGCGCACGCTTACCAGATGCGCGCCGAAATCCAGCACGCTGATGGAAGCGCCGGTCTTGTTGGTGAGGGTGTAGAGGGTCATGTCGCGGCCGATGATGTCGGTGCCGAAGCGGCGGGAGGTAATACTCATGGTGTCATGCTTCCTTTCTTTATCTGTTACGGATCTTTGCCTTGTCTGAGAAGCCGTGAGGCACCCTGCTGCGCGGAAAAGGTGGTTTTCCGGCGGCCCCGGGGCAGCCCCGCGGGATAAAAAATACTTCATATGGATTATAGCAGAACGCGCCCGCGTTTTCAATCATTATCCTTCGGTGTTCTTTTAGGCCGTCCGGAATGTTTATGCGGTGAAAAACGGAAAAACACTTGAAACATCCCCTCTCTGTGAGTATAATAGTGCCTTGTTCTGCAAGGGCGTACGCGGAAGGGCGTCCCCCTGCACGATTTTGTTATTTGAGGGGACATCCTGTTTTTCCGGAGGCTGACTGCTTTATGAATATGCTGCTGGTGATCTCGATCGCGATGGTGGCGGGTCTGCTTGTGAGCAGACTGGCGCGCCTGGTGCATCTGCCCAATGTGACGGCGTTCCTGGTGGCCGGTCTGGTGATCGGCCCCTGCGTGAGCGGCCTGATCACAGAGGATCAGACGCAGGCGATGAACATCGTATCGGAAGCCGCGCTGGGGTTTATCGCCTATTCCATCGGCGCGGAATTCCGGCTGGATCATCTGAAAAAGATCGGTAAGGGCCCGCTGATCATCACCTTTTCGCAGGGCCTGATGACGGCGCTGCTGGTGGACGCCGGCCTGATCGCTCTTTCTGTGATATTTTATAGGGAAAACAATTATGCCGTGCCCATGAGCATCCTGCTGGGCGCGATCGCTCTGGCCACCGCCCCTGCCGCCACGCTGATGGTGGTGAAGCAGTATAAGGCGCACGGACCGGTCACCGAAATGCTGCTGCCGGTGGTGGCGATGGATGACGCGCTGGGTCTGATGGTGTTTTCCGTTTCCTCCTCCGTGGCAAGCGGTATGCTGGGCGGAGAGATCACGGTGAACAGCATGCTGCTCACCCCGCTCATCGAGATCGTGGGTTCCCTTGCTCTGGGCAGCGCCATCGGCTTCCTGCTGAGCGTGATGTGCCGCCTTTTCCATTCCAGAGGGAATGAACTGGGGCTTTCCATCGCGGCTGTGCTGGGCGGCGTGGGCCTGTGCGATGTGCTGGGACTGTCCTCACTGCTTGTGTGCATGATGATCGGCGCCATCATGGTGAACATGGTGGATGAGGATCACCGCCGCACGCTGATCGAGCAGGCGGATCGCTTTACGCCTCCGGTGTTCCTGCTGTTCTTTGTGCTTTCCGGCGCGGAGTTGGATGTGACCGTGCTGCCCCAGGTGGGCGTGATCGGCATCGCGTACCTGCTGCTGCGTTCCATCGGCAAGTGGAGCGGCGCTTCCATAGGCGCCGCGGCTACGCATTCCGATAAAAACATCGTGAAATATCTGGGTCTCACGCTGCTGCCCCAGGCCGGTGTGGCCATCGGTATGGCGCAGATGGTGAACGCCCGCTTCGGCTCCTCTTCCAGTACCGAAGCAATGGCGAAGCAGATCAATACCGTTGTGCTTTCCGGCACCCTCGTGTTTGAATTGATCGGCCCCGTGATCACAAAGATCGCGCTGAAAAAATCGGGCGAGATCGACGAACAGGTCAGATAACAGAAATAAGAAAAGTGCCTTTCCGCGTGTGTGATACGGGAAGGCACTTTTTCTGTGACGGGGTTCATTTACAGGCGCCGGGGAAACGCCTACACATTCTGTGTACGCACGGCGCGGATGTTCGGGTATTCCGATAAGCGGGTGATGATATCCTGATAATTGGTCTTTCCCGACGTGGTGAGGGTGTACACATTGGTGTAGAGGTTCATCTCTTCATTGAGGGTTTCCGCGTGAAAATCCTGTTCAAGCACAGTTACATGCATTTCCAGAAAAACCTGCCTGAGGAAAGGAATGGTCTCTTCGCGGTGGATAAACTGGACCTCAAGGCGTTTGTAGATTTTTACATGAATGACTCTCTGCATAACACGTAATACGATAAGGATGATTGCACAGGCGAAAAGAGCAACAATGATATAACCCGCGCCGATCATCAGCCCAAGACAGGCGGTGCACCACAGGGAAGCCGCTGTCGTCAGCCCAAGAATCTTGCGTTCGGACATGATAATGGTGCCGGCCCCCAGAAAACCGATTCCGGATACGACGGCAGAGGTCAGGCGCCCCATGCTGACATTGATCTGCGTGTTGCCAAGCAGCACCACATTCGCAACCGCGAACTGCTCGAGCAGGCTGATCAGTGTTGATCCGATGCACACAAGCACATGGGTACGCATTCCTGCCGGCCTGTTTTTCTTTTCCCGCTCGATTCCGATAAAGGCACTGATCAGTACGGAAAGGATGATTCGTACCGCGATCTGCCAGAAATTCATTGTTTCCCCGAATCTGCTTAATTCACTGAACATACTGATCGCCTCGCGAAAATGTTTTTGATACGTGAAGATGTAATATTCGTTTCCGTTTCTTTATTATCATACCACAATACTTACGGAAACGCTATGTCAATATTTCAGTATTCTTCTTCCGCTTCCGGCTCTTCGCTGCCCGCGTTTTTGATGGCCGCCTTCGCGACGGAAAAGGAATATCCCTTTCTCACCAGCGCGGCAAGCAGCTTCTGCGGGTCGCTTTTTCTTTTCATCAGCCTGCGCGCCTGATCCGCCGCCATTTCCAGCTCATCCTCCTCGGTAAAGCCGGAGAGAGCGGCCTTTGCTGTATCGGCGTCTACGCCCTTATGCATCAGCTCCGCGCGGATGCGGCTTCTTCCCAGCTTCTGGGCACGCGCGTCCACCCACAGCCCGGCAAAGCGGGCGTCGGAAAGGATCCGGTTCTCCTTCAGCGTGATGATCACCTTTTCCATGGCTTCTTCCTCATAGCCGCTTTTTTTCAGGCATTCGCGCACCTCTCCTTCGCTGCGCTCCCGCCCTTCAAGGTATTTTACGGCCCTTTCCAGCGCGGCCTGATATTCCGTTGTTTTGCGCCAGGCGGCGTATTCCTCCGGGTCGATCTCTCTTCCGGGGTATAATTTGCGCATTTCATACAGCGCGTGCGGCACGCGCAGCACCGCTCCGCTTTCAAGCAGCACTCTGGCGCAGCCGCCCTTTCGTATTACCTGTACTACAGTGTCCTTCATCGCGTTCTCCGTTTACAGAAGCAGGCGGATCAGATCGGCGTTCAGATCGGTCATCACGCCGTTTCTCGCCTCGCCCGCGCCGGTCGTGAGTGATACAAAGCCGCGCCCCTTCGCGGGATCGTAGAATATGCCGTGCACGGCCCCGTAGGCCAGCCCCTGATGCCCGTACAGCGTGTTTTCGGACATGGAGGGGTTGTTCAGTATAAAGGTGCCCATGCCCTGACACAGATCCTTGGCGCGGCTGCCGAAGGAAGCGTACTGCCGGCGCATGGCGGCAAGCGTGTCCTTTGTGAGAAAACCGGGGCACATCAGCTCATGCCCCAGCACAGCCATATCACCGGATGAGATGCAGAGATTGCCGTGGGCGAGCATATAATGGTGCTCCGGGTCCGCCATGTCTGCAGGCAGGGCGCGGGCCAAACGCTCCTTCGCGTCATAGCATACGGATCTTTTGGGAAAAACGCGCACCGCGTCGGCCAGCCTGCCGCCCAGACGCTGCGGATAATAGGAAGCGCGTACGCCGAGCGGGTCAAACAGCACTTCCTTCATCAGGGTATCAAAATTTTTGCCCGTCATGCCTTCAAGCACACATCCGGCAATGCCGGCGCCCAGGTTGGAATATTCCCAGCCCATTCCCGGCGTATGCTCCGTATAGCTGTCTCCGCGCATGATCCCGCTCAGCGTGCCGCCGTCGGCCAGCGCCTTCTGATAGGCGGCGCCGTCATGGATGCCGGCGGTATGCGTGATGAGCATGCGCAGCGTGATGGGGGTATCCGGTGCTTTGGGATGGCGCAGAGGGAAGGGCAGATATCTGTTCACATCCTCATCCGGGTCACACAGGCCGTCCTGAATGAGCTTCATGATGCCCATTGCCGTGATATGCTTGCTTACGCTGGCGCAGCGAAACAGCGTATCCGCCGTGACCGGCTGCTTTTTGCCCGCCAGCCCCGCGCAGAATACATATTCGGTGCCGCTTGTGTCAAATGTGGCAAGGGAAAAGCCGGGCACACGGTACTTTTTGTACACGCTCAGGATCTCTCCGGGCACGGCTCCGCCGGAGCATTTCAGGCGCGGGCGGGGAGTGAAACGGAGAAGCATGCGGTAGGTGTTCCAGTTTGTCATTTCGCGGCCTCCGTATCCGCGGCCGGCTTTGCGGCGGCGGCTTTTTTGCTTTTGATATGCACACAGAGAAAATGAGCGCATCCGGCGATCAGCAGCAGCACGGACAGGGCCTGACTGACGCGGATACCGGTGCCCGGGATATACAGGCTGTCGGTACGCAGGCCTTCAATGACCGCCCGCCCCGCCGCGTACCAGGTGAGGTACAGCACGCTTGCCGTGCCGCGCCGCGTTTCCTCGCGGGCGCGCCGGAGGGGGAAAAGGCGGATGAGCAGCACGGTGTAAAGAAGGAGTACCAGAAAACCAATGATATCCCATACGGATTCGTAAAAGAAGGTGGCCTGATACCATACGCCGTCGATCTGCACACCGAAGGGGAAAAACTGAAGCGCTGTACTGACGATCTGCTGCCCGTGGGCCTCTCCGTTGGCAAAATTGCCCCAGCGGCCGATGCCCTGGGCCAGGATCAGAAAGGGAGCAACGATATCGGCAACGGAAAAGAAGGGGATCTTCTTGTGCCGGGTGACGATCACCCCGCCGATGATGCCGCCGATGATGCCGCCGTAAATGGCCAGACCGCCTTCCCACACGCGCAGGATGCTTACGGGATCCTGTGCGTAATGCTCCCAGCGGAAGGCGACATAGTAGAGGCGGGCGCACAGGATGGCGAGCGGCATGCATACCAGCGCCAGATCGATGCCGAGATCCTCCGGCAGGCCGCGCTTTTTCGCGATACGGTCTACACTCAATACCGCGATCAGCGTGCCGAGCACGATCAGCAGCCCGTATACGGGAATGACACCGAACAGCTTCATCCTTTACGCCCTCCATGCCTTGCATTGCCTCTACAGTATAGCAGAAAGACGGCGTAAACTCAATACGCGCGTCGGGGAATGACGGGACCGGCTGCCTGCGTGAAGGGGGCCGCCGGATATCCTTTTTTGTGAAATTCGGCCTTCAAAGAAGGATTGCAAAAAGAATGAAAAAAATCAGAAAAAAACGCTTGACAAAGGAAAGGGGATGATGTAATATATTACCTGTGCCGCGAAACGGTGCGATGTGGGGGAGCATAGCTCAGCTGGGAGAGCACTTGCCTTACAAGCAAGGGGTCACAGGTT
>CALGBY010000005.1 GCA_937886445.1 uncultured Clostridia bacterium
TGAGGCACTATTGGGCTGTTTGAAGATCGGCTGTACACGATCTTCAAACTGACCTCCGGTAAACCTCCATTTCCGCAAGCGAATCTGTTGAAAAATTCATTCGCCGTCGCACTGCCTCATTTGTGCGGTATTGCCTTTATCAGTTAAAAATATTCATGAAGCCGCAGACCGGACAGTAGTATGTTTTTCCGGGGTAATACTCTTCCTCAATATCCGTGCCGCAGACATAACAGCGAAGAGGCTCCTCCATTTGGGGGGACGGTTCATTCGACGCGGCTTTTCCGCCGGCTACCTTCTGCTGCTCCTGCTCGCCGAGCGGGGCGACCTTCTTCGTTTCTTCCTTCACTTCTGCTTTCCTCCTCTGTATTCCGAATGTAATGGCTCATCAACGGAGCCTGCGGGTAAATGATGATGCGAAAGTACATTGATAAACAAGCATTACAGGGCTTTTCTGATATACCTGAAACCGTCCGGAAAACAGGGCCGGGATCAAGCTTGAAAAATGTATTCGGCTATTTTTCAAACAGCCCATCGGTGCATCATCCGGAGGACGGGGCATAAGCTCTGCGGTGATTTCAATTTTAGCGAAAATCACTGCCGGCGTCAAGCGTATGCTCTCAAAAACCCTTGACCGATCGCCGGGAAAGTAAGTATTGCCGGGAAAAGAAAAGAATGTTAGAATGTCGGTTGGGAAGGTATCCTGTCCGGTGGTCTTCCTTTTGCGGCGGCAGAGACAAACACAATCTGACGGAGAGCAATATGAAGAACATATATGTGGTTTTGTATCCGAACTTTACGGCTTTGGATGCTTTCGGACCGGTCCAGGTGTTTGGATACATTGATGAATACGCGATCAGCTATGTTTCTCTGCATGGCGGTATTGTGCGGAACGCGCAGGGGATACAGATCATTACACAGCCTATGTCCGGAATAGAACAGGGCGGGATTCTGCTGATACCGGGAGGCTTCGGCAGCCGGGAAATGATCAAAGATCCGGTATTCATACAGGCGATCAGAGAGGCTGCTCAAAAATCGGAATATACGCTCTGCGTCTGTACCGGATCGGCACTGGCGGCCGAAGCCGGGCTGCTGGACGGAAAACAGGCAACTACAAACAAAACGGCATTCGCGTGGGTGGCGGATAATCACATCCATGTGAAATGGAACAGAGAAGCCCGCTGGGTGGCGGACGGCAATATATATACCTCCGCGGGCGTATCCGCGGGAACGGATATGGCACTGGGCTTTGTCCGTGACCGGTTCGGAACGGAGATCGCGGAGAAAATCTGCCGGAAAATGGAGTATCACTGGAACACCGATTCCGAACACGACACCTTTTGACAGGTCTCGTGAACAGAAACATCAAAACGCGGGGATCTTACTGATTCAATAAGCAGCAGTGATCCCGGGAGGGGAGCATATGATCACGATCCATCTGTATTATAAGGGTTTTGGCGGCAGCGCATATGCCTTTGCTGAAGAAATGGAGGCGTCCGGTATTGCCGCGGCGATCCGTGCCGAACAGGGAAATCTCCGCTATCAGTATTTCCGGCCGCTTGACGATCCGGATACCGTTCTTTTGATCGACAGCTGGAAAGATCAGGCTGCCATTGACGCGCATCATGCCTCTCCCATGATGGCGCAATTGTCCGCGCTTCGGGAAAAATATGATCTCCATATGAGAATGGAGCGTTATGTGAGTGTCGACCCCGGGACGGACGAACGGTATATCAGAAAGTAACGGCACCGGCGATCCCGGCAGAGCCCGGATGAACCGGTTTCCGCTTTACGGACGGCATTATGCCGGAAAACTGATTATCGGAGTATCTGATTTGCGGGCAGTCAGTAAAACAGACGAACACGATTCACCTGATTTAGGTTTACGGAAGGCAGCATGATCATTTCAGTAGATAAAGAAAACCTGTCGCAAGCCGCGTCCATCCATTCGATCTCATGGAAGGAATCGCACCGTTCCTTCTGCACACCGGATTTTGTCGCGATGCATACTCCGAAAAGGCAGAGGGAATACATACAGAGCAAAATGGATAACGGCAGTAAATTCTATATGCTGGTCGAAGAAAAACCGGTCGGCATCGTATCTGTTAAGGAAAACCTGATCGAGGATCTTTATGTTCTGCCGGATGAACAGAACAGGGGCTATGGCACAAGACTGCTTGTGTTCGCTGCCGGTCAATGCACCGGCAGGCCTGCTCTGTGGATCCTCGAAAACAATATCAACGCGAAACGGCTGTATATGAGAATGGGATTTCGGGAAACCGGCAGAAGGAACGCGATCACCGGCGTGCTTGATGAGCTTGAGCTCGCGCTGCCGTAAATCAGGATCTGTGAGGAGCAGGATGCCTGACAGATATATTCCGTTTTCGCTGCGGCAGGTATATACCGGAAAAGTATATCCGGACAGACGGATTTTCATGCTTATGGCCTGCGGGCAGAAAGAAAAGTGATGATCGGCAGTTTCTTCTGCATCCGGAAAACGGGCTATTGCCATACGAGATATGAACAGGGATACGCTTGTATGGTATGCTTATGGTGCGGAAGTCCATAATGACGGATAGCCTTTGCATAGTTGTGCGATTTTGTCGGTTTCGGAGTGCTTGACAGATAAGCCGGGATATTGTATACTGTTTGCCGTTGCGCTTGCGCGACAAAACAATAATCTGAAGGGAATTATGAATTATGAAGAAGTTAGCTGCTGTGATCGTCGCCCTGTCCATGCTGTTTACCATGGCCTTTGCCATGGCCGGTGAAGCCACTGTTTCCACCTATATCATGGCTGCCGTTTCCGACGCCGATGGCAACACTGTGTCCATTGAGGAAGTTCAGCTGCCCATCCTGGTGCTGTCCATTGACGGTGCCAGCAATGTCTGTGCCTTTGGTACTGAGGAAGCGCTGGTGGAAGGCACCTACGAGATCGTTGCCGGTGAGGACGATGTATACATGCTGTATGTTACGCTGAACGACGGTGAGGAGATCGTTATGTTCTACATCGCGGAAAGTGACACATGGATGCTGGTCGATGATGAGAGCGGCTGCTGCATGTATCTCATGAATGTTGACGCGATCGATATGGCTGCCTGATCTGAGACGGTTTTTACAGGCTGCTGCGGTGCTTTAGCCGCGGCGGCCTGTTTTTTATTCGGAATGATCGGGGCGGAAGTCATCCCGCACGCTGTGTACTATAGAATACCGGAGGGAGTCGCTGTGATCTATGCACGATTTCCGGTAAGATACGGCTTATTGACCGGTTTATTTGAATTGATACCGGTCAGGGATCCTTTCCGGCAGAGGGGCAAATGAAACGGACGGGCAATGCATGACTGGCACGCCAAAACAGCCTGCCGGCTTCCTCATACAGCCGGTCTACCCAGCCGCCCCGAAACATTTCGCAGGCTGCCGGATCAATGGCAAAGTAATCGCCGCCATCCTGTCCGATACCCATAGCGCGGCAGCCGCCGCAGCACCGGGCGCGGTATTGGCAATCATGACATTTTTTATTGTGCTCAGGAACATGACGGATGCTCCTGCCGGTCAACTCTGTGTATGCCGCTGTGTGAACAGAAATACGCGGCGAACCGCCTGCGCAGGCAGGAACTTCGAATCATACCGGGGTCGGAAGCCGGTCCGGATCATCTGAAGGATCCTTCTCTTTTTTCCGCTTCCGGTCTGCAGCAGGAGAAAAGAAAAGGAAAACCGTTGTATGTGACGAATAATGTATATGTATGGCGGAACACGGTCCGCTCCGGAGGATCGTACAGAAAGGATGCACAAAAATGAAAAAAGCCGCATGTTTGCTTATGGCTGTATTGCTCCTGGTTTCTTCTTCTCATTTTGCCTACGCGTATACCTATGATGGGGCAGCAGTCGTTGCCAGAGCGAAGCAGGAGCTGGGAAAACCGTATGAATGGGGCGCAGTCGGGCCCGCGGGCTATGACGCAAGCGGTCTGGTAAGCTATTGCATCACCGGTTTGCATACCAGAATAGGTACCATCACCACCTTTATGGGCTGGACCCGTGTCTGCAATCCGCAGCCGGGCGACATCTGCGTAAGCTCCGCACATTGCGGCATCTATGTCGGCGGAAACTCTATGATCCACGCGCCGACATTTGGATACACTGTTACATATGGCAATGTACAGCCGGATATGATCTTCGTAAGACCGGACACGCTTCCGAATATGCCGAATACCGGTGACAGTATGCCGGTCCTGCCGCTCGCCCTGTGCGCAGCCGCGTCTTTGGGCGTTTTGCTGATAACGGCACGGAAAAAGAAAGCACGATAACGAACAGACCCGGGACCCGTCCTCCGGATGAGGCTGAAATATCAGCCTGAAAACAGGAACCCATAGAGAGCTGTGCCTGCAAGTATCCGTTTATTGAAGAATATCGTATATATCTATGCAGAATATTTATGAAAGGCAGGCGCGAACCATGGAAAAAATCAATAAAGAAGAACTGATGAAGATGCTGGGTATGACTGAGGAAGAACAGATGAAGAAACCGGACCTTACCGAGGCGGAACTGGAAATGATCACGGGAGGGAAAATCGACAGCCATTGCTATGCGACCTGTCTGACAATGGGATATGATACTGAGCGCTGTAAGCACGCCTGTGAGCATTGAAAAGGAATGAGCGGCTCAATGAGCAGCGCGCGGGAGGATCACGGGGAGATCAGCCGGGAAAAAACGATATCATACCAAACAACAATGAAAGGAAGGCAGGTACCATGGAAAAGATCAGCAAGGAAGAACTGATGAAAAAGCTGAACCTGACCGAGGAAGAGACGGAGAAGGTTTCAGGAGGCGAAAGTTTGCAAGAATGTTATGCTCGAGCGGACAAACAGCAGATGGCTTGTCTCGGGAAGTGTCCTGAACGTGCAAGAGGCTGTATTCAAATCTGCTATAATGAATGGGAAACTGAAAGGCATATCTGCCACTCACAGTACGGGAATCGGTAGAAGGATGTCCCGCTGTGAATGAATAGATCATAGGCATTGCAGTATCATACAGAAGGAACACTGACCATGAACGAATTTCTGAATATCACCCCGGGGAACCATGACGAGGTCATTCGTCAGATCTCCGGAAAACTGTATATCATCTATTTCAGCCGCGAGTGCATATTCTGCCGTCAGGCCATCGTGAACCTGATCAACATGCCGGAGAATACGCTGTTTACCTATGCCGTCTGTCAGGTGGACGAGCAGAAGGATTTCCGCATGAAGGAGGGACTTTTGTCCCTGCCCACCATACGCATCTGGGAAAACGGCGTAAAGATACGCGAGACCAACGGTTACAACCGCACCTTCGGCGCATACGGCGAGATGCAGGACAGCATTGAAAAGGCGGAAAACTACCGCCCTGTTTATGCCGACCATGCCGCCACCACGCGGATGACGAAGAAGGCGCTGAAGGCGTTCTGCGATTGTGCAAAAGATAATTTCGGCAACCCCTCCGCGAATTACACGGCAGGGCTCAAAGCCAGAGGCATTCTGAACGCGGCGCGTTCCGCCATTCTGGGCGCGTTTCATTTGAAGAGCGGAAAGCTCATCTTTACCGGCGGCGGCAGCGAGGCGGATAACCAGGCACTGTATTCGGCGTACCGGGAAGGAATAAAGCAAAACAAAAAGCACATCATCACCTCCGCCGTGGAACATCACGCGGTGCTTCACACGCTGGATCAGTTCAGGGAGGACGGCTTTGATATCACGGTGCTGCCGGTGGATAGCTTCGGCCGTGTCGACCCGAAGGCGCTGGAGGAAGCGATCCGCCCCGATACGGTGCTGGTGAGCATCATGTACGCCAATAACGAGACCGGCACGGTCCAGCCGGTGAAGGAGATCGGAACGATCTGCAAACAGCACGGCGTACTGTATCACTGCGACGCGGTGCAGGCGGCGGGGCATGTCGATATCGACCTGAACGAAACGAATATTGATTATCTGTCGCTGGCGGCGCACAAGTTCGGCGGCCCCAAGGGCGTTGGCGCGCTGGTGCTTTCGGATGCCGCGCCCGTCAGCTCCCTTGTTCTGGGCGGCGGACAGGAAAGCGGACACCGTGCCGGTACGGAAAACGTGCAGGGCGTGCAGGCCATGGCGGTCGCTTTGCAGGAGCGTATAAAGCATCTGAAGAGCGAAATGAAAAAGGCGTGGGCCATGACGGAATACATCATTTCGGCGTTTGAGGATTTCCCCGGTGCCCGGCTGAACGGGGACCGGAAGAACCGTCTGCCCGGCACGGTCAATATGTCCTTTTCAGGCATCGGCGGCCGGGAACTGCTGTTCCTGCTGGACGCGAAATACGGCATATCGGCGTCCGGCGGCTCCGCCTGCAGCGCGTCCTCCTCGGAACCCAGCCATGTGCTTACCGCGATGGGGCTTGGGAAGGAAGACGCGGAGTCGGCTGTGCGCATCTCGCTGGGGCCGGAAAACACCATGGAGGATGCGGAGTATATCGTGAAGGCGATCAGGGAGAGCGTGGAATATCTGAGGAACAGGTAGCCATTTGCTTGTTTTTATCAAATAATAAAGCGGAACAATCAACAGAAAGGAAATAAAAAGAGCGTTTGCGCGGGCGCATACGGATATCGGAAACGATGATCACTTTTCCGGTACCCGGCAGCCGGGAAATCGGGAGGAGTGACTTTTTTGCATATTTCGCTGGATACAGTTCAGATCATATGCTGGTCATTGACATACCTTTTCATCATTGTTAACTGGATAAAGCACCACTATGCGGCGATGCCTATGGATGCCCTGATCCTGAATTCATCCTGGGAGCTGACCGCGCTCATCTTCGGCATTTGCAAAAACGATGTATTTATCGGGCATATCGTTTGGTTTGGTCTTGACGCGGTGATCTTGTACTTTTCATACAGAAATCTGCCGGGAAAGAAAATTCTGATATTCGGCTCTGTTCATATAGCATGTACTGCGGCTTTATGCATCCTGTTCAAACATGGCTTTATGCTGCAAAGCGCTTTCATTATTGATCTGTTGATGGCCGTATCCTATTTGCAGTTTGTGATCAAAAAGAGAATGCGGCCCGGGCTGCTTCCTTTTTTGATCTGCTTATGCGAATTTGCCGGCGATTTAACGGCTTTCCTGTATTATAAACCGGTCAGTTCTGTTGTTCTGTATACGGGATCGGCAGTTCAGGTACTGCATGTCATCCGTTTCATTATGCTGCTTTTTCTTCCGTCCGGAAGCAATAAAAGAAAGCATACCGGCGGAAAGCACAGGAGGAAAAGCAGAAAAAGGTAAAGGCAATACCGCACAATTCGTCAGCACGCTGAACGGTGTCTTTTCCAACATCTTCATCTTGCAGAAATTTCGATTTACATTCAGTAAACCTTCAATTTCTGCAAGCGAATCTGTTGAAAAATTCACTCGCCATCGTACTAACTCATTTGTGCGGTATTGCCTAAAGCACACTGATCCATCCGGCAGGCTTATCCGGTGTACCTCATCCCGAGGAGGGACCATACGCTGCTCATGTTCCTCCCGTATTTATCCCTGCCGGAAATATCATTTTGTTTCAATTGCCTGTGATCCGCTCTTGCGTTTTGCACAGTTCGGTTTTACAATAAACACAGAAAAATATGCGCCTGACGGCGATGGAGGTAAACAATGGCAAGCAAGAAACTGGGCAATCTCATCAAGGAAGCGCGTACCAACGCGGACCTTACACAGGAGAAGCTGGCGCGCAAGGTGGACGGGCTGACTGCCGCTGATATCAGCAAGGCCGAACGCGGCGAAAAGGATCTTACGCAGGAGCAGTTGAAACAGATCGCGAAGGCTACCGGCGTGACGCAGGCTTCTCTTTTGAACGTGGCTAAGGGGACCACGGCCAAAAAGACGGCTGCCAAGACGACCGAAAAGAAGACCGCGGCAAAAACGACCGCAAAGAAGACTGCAACGAAAACGACTGAAAAGAAAACGGCTGCCACCTCCTCCGTAAAGGTGACCACCGCCGAAAAAACACTGCTCACGCTCTACCGTGATGCTTCCGCCGACGCGAAGAAGGCCGCGGTATATCTGCTGAAGGGCGAAAGCACCAGCCTGCTGGATGACATCATCCGCAACCATCAGAACGGCACGGATGATGACAGCATCGCGGATAAGCTTTCCGATGTGCTGGGACAGCTTCTCGGAAAATAACGGAAGCGGACCGGCTTTCATACAGTACAAAAAGCGGCAGGATCACGTTCCTGCCGCTTTTTGTTATATGAAAACCCCACGCTAGGCGTGGGGTTCGGTGAAGCTTAAAGC
>CALGBY010000006.1 GCA_937886445.1 uncultured Clostridia bacterium
GGAGATGTTGGAAAAGGCACCGCTCAGCGTGCTGACGAATTGTGCGGTATTGCCTAAGCCATCATTGACCGTCTGCAAAACGGATGCACAGGCTTCTCTGACGGAATTTCCCGTCTTCCGTCCTCCCGTGCCTGTCACGCGGAACGGAGCCGCCGATACCGGCCGCGCGGTATAAAACATCCCCGCGCGGAGACAGGATCATCCGCCCGGGGAAGCGCGTTATTTCTTTATATGGTCGTAGGGGTGCACGGTTTGGATGGTGCCGTCCTCATTGTAGAAGATCTCGGTATATTTTACGCATCTTCTGTGGTTGATGCCGCCGGAAAGCTCCGAGTCGTGATAGAAGAGGTACCATTTGCCCTTGTATTCCACGATGGAGTGGTGCGTGGTCCAGCCGATGACCGGCTCCATCAGCCGTCCGCGCCAGGTGAAGGGGCCGGTGGGACTTTCGGAGGTGGCGTACACCAGATAATGGGTGGTGCCGGTGGAATAGGAAAGATAGTACAGCCCGTTGTATTTATGCATCCAGGGGCCTTCAAAATAACGCCTGTCCTCATCTCCTGCCTTGATCGGATCGCCGTTTTCATCAAGGATCTCCAGATGGAAGGGCTCGCAGGCGAAATGCTTCATATCGGGAGCAAGCTTCGCGCACAGGGGCCCCAGCGCCTTTTCATCGCCCTGAGGACGGGGAGTATCGGGGTCAAAGTACCCCTTCTGCCACATTTCCAACTGGCCGCCCCACAGCCCGCCGTAGCACACATAATAATCGCTGCCGTCGTCATACACGGCGGGGTCGATAGAGCAGGAGCCGGGGATGCAGTCCGCTTCCGGGGTGAAGGGGCCCTCGGGCTTATCGGATACCGCGACGCCCAGGCGGAAAATGCCGTCTTTATCTCTGGCGGGGAAGTACAGGTAGTAGAGGCCGTCCCTGCACACGCAATCCGGCGCCCACATCTGCTTGCTCACCCAGGGCACATTTTTCATGTGCAGGGCCTCTCCGCAGTCTACGCATTCGCTTTCGGTGGAATCCATGCGCAGCACATGGTAATCCTCCATCGCGTATTCGTCACCGTTGTCGTTATCCTCACCGGTGTGTGCCAGATCGTGAGAGGGGTAGATGTAGAGTTTTCCGTTAAACACATGGGCGGAAGGATCCGCCGTAAAGATGTGTGTAACCAGTTCCCTGCGCTGATCGCTCATACAGAAAGCCTCCTTGCGTAAACCGTTTGAAAACATTATACACAGAAAAACATGTCCTTACAACCGCCCGGAGGGAAAAAAAGTGCCCATTTTTTGCTGTTTTTCCGCGCATCCGGAAAGGCGCTTCCTCTGCGGACGCGCGGTTGACTGAAACAGGCGCAAAAAAACACTTTATCGCGCGGGAAAAATGTGATATACTGTGTATGAAAGAAACGGGCCATAAGTTTGAAAAATGTGTTCGGCCATTTTTCAAACAGCCCATCGGTGCAACATCCGGAGGGCGGGCCATAAGTTTGGAAATGGTCTCGGCCCATTTCCAAACAGACATCGGTGCTATTCCGGAGGGCGGGCCATAAGTTTGAAAATGGTCTCGGCCATTTTTCAAACAGGCATCGGTGCCTCATCCGGAGGACAAACCATAAGAATGAACACGGAAAGAAAGATCGCGCTGCTGGAAGGCAGCTTTGACCCGCCTCACAGAGGGTATATTGAAAAGGCAAGAGAGCTTCTTGACGGCGGATATGAAAGCGTATGGCTGCTGCCCGTAAAGGGCGGAACGGAAAAAAGAGAAAAGCGGCTGGAAATGTGCCGGCTGCTGTGCGCCGGGGAAAGCGGAATACATGCTTTTCCGGAGGGCGACAGCTCCGGAGACCGGGCGAAGCGCCTGAAAAAGCATACGGGCGCCGCGCGCTGCGATGTGCTCCGGCTGCCTGAGGCGGATGAGATGTGCACGTATATCCGCCAGGAGATCTTTTCCTTTAATGATCCCGCGCTGCTTCCTGCGCCGCTGCTCAGGTATATCGCCCTCAGGGGGCTGTACCTGCCGGATTATGCCGGCAAGGTAAAAAAGGCGGTAAGCGAAAAGCGGTTTCGTCACACACTGGGCGTGAGAGATACGGCGGTAGAGCTTGCGGAGCGCATGGGCGGCGGTGTGATCCGCTGCGCGGCCGCGGCGCTGCTGCACGACTGCGCGAAGGGAATGCCCGACGCGGAGCTGCTGCATCTGGCGGAGGAAAAGCATCTGACGGAGGAGACCGTCTCCTACCCCGTGCTGCACGGGCCGGTGGGCGCGTATATCGCGAAGAAAAAATACGGCGTACAGGATGAGGAGCTTCTGAACGCCGTGCGCCGTCATACCGTGGGCTGCCCCGGCATGACGCTGACGGATCTGATCATCTTTGTGGCGGACGCGATCGAGCCCGGCAGGGAGGCTTATCCCATGCTGGAAAGCATCCGCCGCGCCGCGATGACGGATCTGAAAATGGCGGCCTATATTTCGATACGTTCCTCGTATGATTATGTTACCGGGCAGGGAAAGCCCTTTGATCCGGCAAGCATCCGCACGATGCGCTGGCTGGAGGGAGAGCTGCATATGACCGAAAATGAAAAAGTGAAGGGATAGACGCTCCCGGCCTGTTTTCATTTTGTAAGTTATCAACTATAAGTTATCAACTATAAACTATTAGTTATTAAACTATGAAACTGTACGGCCCAACGGTGCTTCCTCCGGCGGGCGGGCAATAAATTCGAAACGAAATATAAAATAAAAATATCAGGAGGTATGAATGGATCAGAATGCGTTGGCGATGAAGATCGCGAAGGTACTCTATGACAAAAAGGCGCTGGATATCCGCGTGCTGCATGTGGCGGATATGACGGTGCTGTGCGATTATATGGTGATCGCGAGCGGCCGCAGCGCGCTCCAGGTGAGAGCACTGGCGGATGATGTGGAGGACGCGATGGCGGAACAGGGCGTTCTTACCCGTACCAAGGAGGGCGTGAACGAGGGCCGCTGGGCCGTGCTGGATTATCAGAGCGTGCTGGTGCACATCTTCCATCCCGAGGACAGAGAATATTATCGCCTGGAGCGTCTCTGGGAGGACGGACAGAACCGGATCGCCCTGCCCTTTGACGGCGAAGAGGAGTAAACCATGGCGGGTTCTCCCAATATCATGATCTACGCGCTCAAAAAGAACTTTGATGTGCAGAAGGCGGAGCGCTTTTTCAAGGAGCGCCGCGTTCCGTTCCAAACGGTGGATCTGAAAAAGCATAAGCCCGGGCGCAGGGAAATTGAGCTTTTCTGCCGCGCCGCGGGCGGGGCATGGCAGCTGGTGGACCGGAAAAGCACGCAGGTGATGAGCCATCCCGTGGCGCACACCTCGGATGAGGAGATCATCATCGGCTATTTTCTGGAAGAACCGGGCTTCATGCGGCTGCCCATCGTGCGCTGCGGCAATAAGGTGACCGTGGGGGCCGATGAGGAGACCTGGAAAGGTTGGATAGGACAGTAAACGGCGGCTGAAGGCACGGGGTGTGTTCCGTCTGCCGGATATAACGAGAAAGCGCGGGGAAGGGTTTTTTGCCTCCCGCGCTTTTGCGATCCCGCGGCAGATGCCGCGCTTTTTTATTTTAGGCAATACCGCACAATTCGTCAGCACGCTGAACGGTGCCTCATGTTTTGCCCTCCGGAAGAAATACCAATGGG
>CALGBY010000007.1 GCA_937886445.1 uncultured Clostridia bacterium
CTTTTACCGGGCATTCAAAGCAAGGACAGGTAAATCGCCGACGCAGTTCGGCAAGACCGAGTGAGAATAACGCCGTGACTTCCAGCACCAAACTGTACAGGAGATGAATGCATGAAACCATCAATCGCTGCCGATCCGTATGTGCTCTGGGCTAATGGCCGGTATTATCTCTACGCCACCGCTGAAGAAGACGGCGTGTTTCAGGTGCGTATTTCCGACGATCTGCTCCACTGGTCTGCGCCAAAGGTCATCTTCCGGGCTGGAGCGGACTTCTGGGGCAGGGATTGCTTCTGGGCGCCGGAATGTCATGTCATCGACGGCAAATATTATCTGTTCTTCAGTGCCAACCAAAAAGCAAGCGATGCTTTGGAGAGCTTTTCCATCACGTGCGTGCGGTGCGATACACCTGATGGTATATTTGAGGACTTTCTGCACCGCCCTATTTTTGTGATGGATTATCCGACCATTGATGGAAACATTTATGTTGAGGATGGTCACATCTATCTGTATTACAGCCGCTGCTGCTTTGAGCATAATGTGAACGGGCTGGAGGAAAGCTGGATCTACGGCGTTGAGCTCAAGTCTGATTTGACAGGCATGATCGGCGAGCCTCAGCTATTGCTGAAACCGGAGCAGGAATGGGAAAACAGAAGCGCAGCATCGACCGGACGCCGTTGGAACGAAGGTTCTTTCCTCATCAAAGAAGCTGATCGGTATTACATGATGTACTCGGCAAACTACTACATGGAACGTCATTATGCCATGGGCTATGCTGTTGGCGTATCGCCGCTTGGCTCATTTGTCAAAGCTGTAGAGAATCCGATTGCCGAATGCACAGACACGATCACCGGAACGGGGCACGGCTGTCTTGTGCGCACGCCCGATGGCTTGAAGGCTGTGTATCACGGGCGTACAGCGGCTACAGGAGAGAACCGTGTAGGCTTTGCTGCTCCGGCTTGTTTTCAGTGCGGAAAGCTAATGATCGACTATTTGAAAGCTCATATGATGTTTGAGATTGATCCAGTATAATGGAACGATATGAAGATGAATAACCGGCAGCACGGACTAAAACTGTCTGTGCTGCCGCTTGTTTTGTTATCTGCTTTCCTTTTTCTTCTCTCCATGTTGCTGTTTGTGCAATGGCTTAACAGGATTTGTCTCACCGATCTACATAATTTCACAAGAATCTGGGAACATGTTTTTCCACCCATCGAACCAATATACTATGAAAATGACAATTTTGACAATATACCAATTCCGATTGTCAATTGCTTCGCTTATGTTGTTGAAGTACAATTTGAAAAAAAGAGAAAACACCCTGCATCTGGCAGGAGAAAGTGTGACGGTATGATCAACAACGAACTTCGTGCTCACCTGGTCGAAAAGGTACTGCCTTTCTGGGAAAACCTTGCTGACGATCGTTTAGGCGGCTATTATGGCTATGTAGACTATGACCTTACTGTCCATCCGGAAGCACATAAGGGTTGCATCCTGAACAGCCGTATCTTGTGGACCTTTGCTACTGCGGCACGTGTGCTGAACGATGAATCCTATCTGCCCTATGCCAAGCGCGCCTTGGACTTCATGACCAAATTCGAGGACAAGGAGAACGGAGGCGTGTTTTGGTCAGTAACACCAGAAGGTAAACCGCTGGACATGACCAAACACACTTATTGCCAAGCTTTTGCCATCTACGGTTTGGCTGCCTGGGTGCGTGCTACCGGTGATCAGGCTGCATTGAACAAAGCCATGGATTTATTCCACATCATCGAGGCACATTGCACCGATGAAGGTGGTTATGGTGAGGCTTATAAGCCAGACTTTTCTCCAGAGAGTAATGAAAAGCTGTCAGAAAATGGTGTGATGGCTTATCGGACGATGAACACCTTGCTGCATGTGCTGGAGGCTTATGCAGAGCTGTATCGGGCTTGTCCCAATGAAGAAGTCCGGGCTGCTGGTATCGTCTGTTTGGAACGGTTCCTGAAGGTGATGTACAACGCAAAAGAGCGCCGTTTGGAAGTGTTCTATGATTCTGAATACAAGCCGCTGCTGAATATGCAATCCTTTGGTCACGACATTGAGGGTTCCTGGCTGATTTGGGACGCTGTGCAGACGCTGCTGCCTGCAGACAAACATGCCCCCTATCGGGAAATGTGCAAAACACTGGCCGCCTCCGTTTATGAGCGTGCATGGACTGATCATGGTCTGAAGAATGAGTGCGTGGACGGCGACATCAACGAACTTCGTATCTGGTGGGTACAGGCAGAGACCATCCTGGGCTTCCAAAGTGCCTATCAACTGACAGGCGATGAGAAATATCGTCAAGCCGTGATCGATGAGTGGACTTACATCAGAAAGGTTATTGTCGACCCGCGCGAAGGCAGCGAATGGTACTGGTGTACTCTGGAGGATGGCACACCTGTTTCGATACGCCCCATTGTGGAAGAGTGGAAGTGCCCTTACCATAACGGCAGAATGGTGCTGCGGATGCTTTCTGATGGCTTAATTACTATGCGATCGCCTCGATGAAGAAACGTCTGAACGAATGGGACGAGTGGCTACGGAGACGAATCCGGTAATACATCTGGAAACAATGTAAGAAACCGAAAACCAAACTGCGAAATCTGATGAGGCTTGGCATTCCGGAATATTTCGCAAGGATGGCAGCGAATTGCAGACGCGGAAATTGGTTCACGGTCAGAACAGGAGCCGTAATGAGAGCCATTTCAAATGAAAGACTCGTACGCGCAGGGTTCTTTGAACTTCCCCCGGCATACGAGTCTATTCAATCTGCCTGTCTTGGACGCGCCGTGTACCGAACGGTATGCACGGTGCGGTGAGAGGACGGGGGCTTATCACCCCCTCCTACTCGATATTATATTGAGATGTATTGGCGCAGCTATCCTTGCGAAAGCTATTGCAGCCGATCCATTTGCAGTTTGAAAACCGCCTTTCTTCCGTCCATTTTTCTTTCCAGTATACCGGCGTCGCAAAGCTGCAGCAGATCCAGACGGGCGGTCTCGGTGGCAGTCCTGAATTTTTTCTTCCACGCGTCAACGGTAACATGATCAAAAGCGTTTTCCAGCAGCCAGCGCGCGCCCTTCATCTGACGGTCGTTGAGCTTTTGCTCCTTTTCCAATCCGGACAGGATGTTTTCAGTCAGCACATGGCGGATAAGCTGCTTTTCTATTTTATCTGTGCTGCGGGCCAGCATGGCGGAATAGTAATCGATGAAATAGGTCATGTCATCGCCGGAAGCTTCCACATTGCGCATGGACTTATAGTAGCGGTTTCTTTCCTCCGCGATGATGCCGGATACGGAGAAGAAACGGAAAAAATCATATCCGCTCCGCAGCAGCATCATGTAGCTGAGGGCACGGGCTGTACGGCCGTTTCCATCCGTGAAGGGATGGACATATACAAAGTAGAAATGGGCAATGCAGGCCTTGAACAGCGGATGCAGGTCACTGTTTTGAATGAAATCCAGCAGATCGTTCATCAGCCGCGGTACCTGTTCGGCAGACGGCGGCGTATATACGACTCCTTCCCGTCCGGTCACATACACCTGTACGGTTCTGAAGCCGCGCACCGGCTCATCAGAGGCGTTATCCGTAACGAGCTTCGCGATGTCTGTCAGTGTTTTCGCACTGATGGGTTCTTCCAGATGCTCCAGAACATACAGCATGGCGCGGTAGTTGTTCTTGATCATTTGTTCAGATCTGTTTGCCGGTGCTTTATCCTGACGGATGATCTTCGCCGCTTCCGCACGGGAGGTGAACGCGCCCTCGATCACGCTGGACCATACCGCCTCATCAATGGTGGCGTCTTCCATGATCTCCGGGGGAAGTGTATCCAGCAGATAGCTTTTGCGGGCCATGGAAGCCACCGCGTTGCATTGTTCGGTGATGGAACTGTTCATTACGAAACGAAAATACTCACCGTCCTGCGTTTTCAGCGGCAGTTCAATGGATATATCTCTGCGCGCCCTGTCAATGACCGGCCA
Organism: uncultured Clostridia bacterium; assembly: GCA_937886445.1. GTDB lineage: Bacteria > Bacillota > Clostridia > Christensenellales > Aristaeellaceae > ZC3RG03. The sequence goes on from CALGBY010000007.1 coordinate 4,004, forward strand.
AAATTCGGAGATCGGCAGGGATACCGGGAGACGGTATGCGATTTCCTCCCGTGTCAGGTACCGGTCTGTAAACTGTCTGATCAATTCTTCCATTGCTATGCCCCGTCCTCCGGAACTTTCTTACTGCTGAAAAACTGCCGGTCATCTGCTGATGAACTGCTGATCTGCTGCTATTATACTGCTGATCTTTTGCTGATGCAAGCGAAATGTTCGGGCAGTATCGCGATCTGTAATGGGCTGAACACAGCTATAAGTTTATGGAAAAGCATTTATCAAAACTAGGGTGTGTTTCTAAATTCAAAACGATGCATTTTCAGCATCTTTTCCGTCATTTCTGCGTTGTCGAACCTCGATTTACCTCCAGTAAACCTTCGGTTCTTCGCCTTGAACTGACGGAAAATCTGCTTGAAACTGCACATTCCTCATTTTAGAGACACACCCTATAAATAATATGAAAAAGCCCGGGACGGAGAAAAGACCGGCCCGGACAGAAAACGATAGCTTATGTGAAGCAAACCAACGTGAATCGGAGATCCGACAGGGGTGACATAAATCACTTCTGCTCAAGCAGCACAGCGCCGTGGGGCGGGAGGGTGAAGCTGAGGCGGCCGCCGGACACTTCGACGGGGCGGTCCGTCCATACATCGGTGAAGGCGGTGCCATCCGCTTCGCCTGCCTCGGCGGAAACGCTCCGCTCCGCGTCGGACAGGTTGAAAAGGGCGATATAGGTCCTGCCGTCTGCCGCGTTCTTCCACGCGGCTCCCTCCGCCGTGCGGAAAAGCTGGCAGGGTCTGCCGCCCGCCTGATTGACGCGCAGAGCACCGTCATTGGTGAGCAGGGAGAGGGTGAAGGCATCGTTATCCCGCATTTCACCGCCCATCATCAGCGGGGCACGGAAAACGCACCACAGGCTCATGAGGGTGATCTGCTCATCCTTTGTAAAATTGGTCATATGCGCGTGAGCGGGATCGCCCGCCAGCAGCTTGCCCAGAGGCAGCATATCGCAATCGGGCCAGCAGCCGTCTCCCACATAAGGAGCCCACTTTTCGCAGCGCTCAAATACATTGTACAGCTGCTTCCAGCCATCCCAGAAATCACCCGTCATACGCCACAGGTTGGCATTCTGGCACAGATGCCAGGCGTGATCCAGCGGCGCGGGGCCGGGGGAGAGGGAAAGCACGATGGTTCTGCCGCAGGCGTCGATGGCGTGGCGCAGCATTTCGATCTCCTTTTCGGCGCTGTAGGGCTCGTGAGGCTTGAATTCCGTATTGGCGATGTCATCCACCTTTACATAGTCCACGCCCCAGGAGGCGTACAGCTCAAACAGGCTGTCGTAATAGCGCTGACCCGCTTCGCAGTATTCCACACCGTACATATCGGTGTTCCACGGGCACACGGAATAGCGCTGGGCGATCTGCCTGGCGGTCTTGTCCGTGCCCAGCAGAGCGGTGTTCCGGTGCACGGCCTGGCGGGGAATGCCGCGCATGATGTGGATGCCGAATTTCAGTCCCAGAGAATGCACATATTCCGCCAGCGGGGCAAAGCCCTTTCCGCCCGCGGAGGAGGGGAAGCGGTTCTCCGCCGGGATGAGGCGGGAATATTCATCCATGTTGAGCTCGGCAAAGGGATGATAGTCCCAGCCGGTAATGGTGGGCTCGCTCCACTGGATATCCACCACCACATACTGCCAGCCGTGGTCTTTCAAGTGCTTTGCCATGTATTCGGCGTTACCCCGTACGGCTTTCTCGGTCACGCCCGCGCCGTAGCAATCCCAGCTGTTCCAGCCCATGGGCGGAACGGGGGCCCATTCATTCTTGTGCGTCATCGTTTTCACCCTCATCTGACAAAATTGGTATATATACCTTTTTCACGCTCCGGAAGGCCGAATTCGTTTTTGCCGAGCCCGATGCTCTTCATCAGGAACACCATATTGCGCGCCAGCGTGCGCATCTGCTGCAGCCCCTCCGGGTCCTGTTCCGCCTCGCCCTTCGCGCCGCCGTGGACGCCGTTCCAGTACTGACCGGATGCGACGGGCATGCCGCTGATGGTGAAGTACTTGTTCAGCACATCGAAGGACGCGGTCAGCCCGCCGCGGCGCGCGGCGCATACGGCGGCTCCCACCTTCATGCGTTTGTCAAAACGGGTGGAATAGAAAAGCCGGTCCAGCAGGGCGATCAATGTGGCGTTTGGGGAGGCGTAATAGACCGGGGAGGCCAGCACAAGGCCGTCCGCCTGCTCAAAGAGCGGCGCGACCTCGTTGACGGCATCATCAAACACGCATTTGCCGGATGCCGAGCAGGCGCCGCAGGCAGCGCAGCCGCGGATGGCCAGATGCCCGACGCGGATGACCTGCGTCTCGACGCCCTCCTGCTCAAATACCTTTTTCATTTCTTCCAGCGCTCTCGCGGTGTTTCCGTCCGCGCGGGGGCTGCCGTTCAGCATGAGTACCTTCATCTCTGTATTCTCCTTTGCATTCAATATCCGCGGGAAGTACTGCCTTTTCTGCCTGCGTTCAGCACATAGCCGATCACCGCGCCGATCAGACCGCCCAGAATGTGTACGCCGTAGCCCACATTGCCGCCCTTGGTAACGGCAAGGAAGATCTGCTCGCCCAGATACAGCAGGATGACCAGCACGGTGGTGAGCGGGATCTCCTTTTCCTTTACAGCGGTAAAGGAGGTGAGCACGATAAAGGCGAATACCACGCCGCTGGCGCCCAGCGAGGCGGTATGCGCGTCATTGAACAGCATGCAGGCGATGCCGGTGATCACCGCGGTAACGGCCGTGGCGATGATGATATTGCCCTTTCCGTACTTTTCCTCAAGGATCGGCCCGAGCAGCAGAATATACATCATGTTGCCTACCAGATGCTCCACGCCGGCATGTCCCAGCACATGGCCGAACAGGCGTACGAAGGCGAGCGGATCAGACAGGGAACAGCGGTATACCGAAAACACCTTGAGCTGAGAAGACGGAATGATCTTCTGGAGGAGAAAGGCCGCGCAGCACAGCAGAGCAAAGCCCAGCGTGACCGGCGCGTTGAAACGGATATGAAGCTTTTTAAACAGGTCTTTCACTTTTGTCCGGTCTCCCTTCGTTTACAGTACCCCGCACAGGGCAAGAATGATGAACAGCACCGCCGCTGTCTGCAAAACCAGCAGCATGGGGAAAAACACCCTGAAATACCAGTGCTTTGTTTTGTGCCGCAACAGCTGCATTCCAAGCACCCCTCCCAGCGCGCCGAAGCAGGCGCAGGAGATGAACAGCGTTTTTTCTTTTACACGCCATTCACCCTTTACGGCGCTTTTCTTATCCCTTCGCATCAAAAGAAAGCACACCAGATTTGTGATGAACAGCACGCCGAAAAGGATGATCAGAACATAGCCGTTTTTCATAGCAGCAGCCTTTCCCAGTCTTCATCACGGACGGAGGATGAAAACTGTTTCGCTTTACTCATGATTTTTTCTTTGATCACACTTCTGTCTTCCCCGCAGGCGGATGTCACCGCGCTCTGCCCCCACAGGGCTTCCGGCGCCGCGTAGACCCCTACCGCCCAGCCATAGGGCAGACCGTTTTTTCCGATGCGCCTGCAAAAATCCTTTACCGTAAGGAACATGCGCATCTGCAGGCGCGTGAGCGCGGCCTCAAAACCGCTTTCACCGCCTTTTGAAAAGCCGGCGGCATGCTTCAGCAGGGGAGAAGACCATTCATCTCTCTCGCTGAACAGATCCATGATCCTCTTTTCACGCGCGGAGACCAGCCCCTCCTCCCAAAGGAAGTCAAAATCGCAGCCGTTCCGCCGCCACGCGGCAAACAGAGGTAAAAATTCCGGCGAGATGAACCCCGCCTTGTTCTCAAAAAATTTGCCGTACGCGGCTCTGCGGCTCTCAGCGATCAGCCTGCGCCATTCCCAGGGGTCTCTCTGCTCGTCCCCGGTCCACCAGTCCGCGGCAAGGGTATGCTCTTCCAGCGAAAAGCCCGGCACCCTGTTGCGAAAACAGGGAAGGAACCCGCAGCGGCTGATCAGCGCCAGCGCTTCATCCGCGTTTTTTACTCTTAGCGGGTCGTTTTCATCCAGACCGTGCAGCGACCATTTATCATCCGGTGTATCCATATCCTGCCCCCGTATCATGCTGAATCACACTTGGATTATAGCAGAAAACATACATTCTGGCAACCTGAATACAAAAAACGCACCGGATCCTGATACGCGGAAAACAAAAGAGCCCGTCTCCGTGCGTACCGGAGGCGGGCGGGACAGGGGAAAGTTTTATACGGGAGAGACCGCCGTCGCGGTAAAGCCGTTTCCGTTTTCGTCGGGGCGGATCTCCAGCGTTTGACCGGGCAGCACCTTTCCCGCGATCAGGCATCTGGCGGCGGGTGTTTCGATGCAGCTCTGGATCACGCGCTTCATGGGACGTGCGCCGTACACCGGGTCATAGCCCAGCGCCATCAGACGGTCAAAGGCGGCATCGGTAAGGGAGAGGGAGATCTGCCTGTCCTTCAGGCGCTTTTCAAGCTGACCGAGCAGCAGACCGGCGATCGACTTCACCTGATCCCTTGTGAGCGGGGTAAAGAACACAGTGTCATCGATGCGGTTGAGGAATTCCGGACGGAACTGCCTTCTCAGCAGCGCGCGTACATTTTCCTTCGCGTCTTCGGAAAGCTCTCCGTCTCCCGAAATGCCGGAAAGGATCTCCTGAGAGCCCAGATTGCTGGTCATGATGAGCACGGTATTTTTGAAATCCACCGTGCGGCCCTGGCTGTCGGTCACGCGGCCGTCATCCAGAATCTGCAGCAGAATGTTGAATACATCGGGATGCGCCTTTTCCATTTCGTCAAACAGCACCACGCTGTAGGGGCGGCGGCGCACCGCCTCGGTAAGCTGTCCGCCCTCATCGTAGCCCACATATCCCGGAGGCGCTCCGATGAGACGGGAAACGGAAAACTTTTCCATGTATTCCGTCATGTCGATGCGTATCAGGCTCTTCTCATCGTCAAACAGATTTTCTGCCAGCGCCTTTGCCAGCTCTGTTTTGCCCACGCCCGTAGGACCGAGGAACAGGAAGCTGCCGATGGGACGGTTTTCATCCGCGATCCCGGCGCGGCTGCGCAGGATGGCTTCGCTGACGGCCTGCACGGCCTCCTCCTGACCGATAACGCGGCGGTGCAGTTCCTCCGGC
>CALGBY010000008.1 GCA_937886445.1 uncultured Clostridia bacterium
TGTTTTCTTGACTGTGCTTGTTTGCCTACCGCATTTTTAAATGAGATGACCCTGCAGGCATAACGGCACTTGTTACAGATATTACAGCCGCAGCAAAACAAAAAACGGTATTGTGAAGGCAGCGGAAAAGTGCTATGGTAGATGCGACGGCAGACCGCTTTCCCGAAGCGGTCTGTCACATCAAAACACGGCAAAAGGAAGCAGCTCGTATGAAAAAAGCGATCATTCTCGATTTGGACGGCACCCTTGTCAATTCACTTCCGGATATTTCGGCGGCGATGAACAGAAGCCTTGAAAAGCACGGTCTTCCCCCTTTTCCCGAGGACAGCTACCGGTATATGGTGGGAAAAGGCGTTTTTCACCTTACACGCTGCGCCGTTAACGGGCAGGATGACCGTTTTGACGAAGTACTTAAGGATTATATGGCGGACTATTCCGAAAACTGCCTTGTGAATTCCTATGCCTATTCCGGAATGAGGGAAGCACTGCTTACCCTTTCGGAAAAGGGTTTTTCACTTTGTGTATTCAGCAATAAGGATCAGGCTGACGCGGAGCAGGTGGTGCGTTTCTGCTATCCTGATATACAGTTTGCCTGCATACGCGGGCGAAATGACGGTGTTCCCGTCAAGCCCGACCCTGCCGGCGCGCTGCTGATCGCGTCCGGGCTCGGCATCCGTGCAAACGAATGCTGGTATGTGGGAGATACCTCTACCGATATGCAGTGCGGAAACGCCGCCGGAATGGAAACCATCGGTGTGCTTTGGGGGTTCAGAACAGAATCAGAGCTTCTTGAAAGCGGAGCCTGTCACATTGCGAAACGTCCGGCTGACCTTGTCGGGATCGCTCTGCCGGAATAGCGCACTCATATAGCCAGGCATCCGGATAAAGCACCGACAGGCCGCCTGAATACGGGAAGGGGCTACGAAAGAACCCAAATGTGTTCTTTCGCAGCCCCTGTGTGTTTTTGCGGTTCAAATACCGCACGGTGTTTTCATTATCTCATGCCCTTATCGTAAGGAATACCCTCCGCCTTGGGAGCACGGGAAGATTTGGAGGTAAACGCCAGAACGATCAGCGTGATCAGATAAGGAAGCAGACGGTACAGATTCACATTGATCCCCAACTCCGCAAGCATAAACACGCCGTCTCCGTTGATATCCAAAGAGGAATAGCAAGCCGCGATGCACTTGAACAAGCCAAACAGCAGCGCGCCCAGCGCGATATTGAGAGGTTTCCAGTTACCGAAGATCATAACAGCCAGTGCCAGGAAGCCGAATCCCGCCACATCGCCGGTGCTCGCGCAGTCCGCGGTCGTCATAGCATACACAAAACCGCCGATACCGGCCAGCGCGCCGGAAATGAGGACACCGATATAACGCATCTTGAACACATTGATGCCAAGGCTCGCGGACGCCTGAGGATTTTCACCGCAGGAACGAAGACGCAGGCCAAAGCGTGTCTTGTACATGATCACAGCCAGTACGACATAGAGCAAGATGCAGACATATGTAGCCGGGTACACCTTATCCAGGAAAGCATTCACAAAGAAATTGTTCGTGCCTTCAAGACCGATGTTTGCCTTCTGGAGCATAAACCAGTTCGCGCTGCCGCCCGTGATCAGCATGTTATTCTGATTGGCGATCAGGCGGTTGAAGAACAGTACGATGGCGGGAGCCAGAAGGTTCAGCGCGGTGCCGCCGATGGTTTGGTCCGCCTTCAGGCTGATAGCGGCAAACGCCAGCAGCAGCGAAAATACGGCGCCCATCACAGCACACACAAGCATCGTAAGAAGCATCAAACCGTTCTTGCAGAGAATGTCCCCGTTCTCAAAGGCGATCCTGAATACATCCCACTGCTGGGCGATGCGCACAAACAGCACACCGATAAAGGCACCGAAAATCATGATTCCTTCAAGAGCAAGGTTGATCACACCGCTCCGTTCGGCAAAAACGCCGGCCAAAGCTACGATCATCAGAGGTACCGCATAAATCAATAACTGTCTCACCAGAAAATCCATGATCAATGTCCCCCCTTTGCATCCTTGGCAGCCTTTGCCTGAGCAGGTTTGGCAGGTTCAGAACCGCGAAGATCATCCTTATGTTTGTTCTTCTTGCCCAACCACATTTTGATGATCAGCGAGAAGGCTGACATGTAAACGATCACAGCGGTGATAACATCCGTAATGTACTCGTTGAAGGAGGTCATATTCTTCAGCTGCTGTCCGTTGACCGACAGCATGGACATGAACATACCGGAGAAAATGACGCCCACGGAGTTGTTGGAAGCGAGCAGAGCTACGGGAATTCCGTTAAAGCCTTCAGCAGGAAGCGTCTGATAGGTGCTCCAGGCAAATTCCGTGTTGCCACTCAGCCAGTACAGCGCAGCGCCTACACCGGCGAGCGCACCGGCAAGCGCCATGGAGATCACGATCTTCTGCTTATCCCTGATACCGGCATAGCGGGCCGCGTAGCGGTTGGATCCGCAGGCCTGCAGCTCATATCCGAAGGTGGTGCGGCGGAAGATTACATACATGATCACAGCAAATACTATGGTGACCAGGAATCCGGCGTTCACCTGACTTCCGGCGAAAATACGGTCCAGACCAAGCTTTGATGTGGCTACATTATTGAAGGTCGTCTTGTAAATGAACTGGGTTTTCGTGCCTTCCACCATGTTCTTGTAGCTGCTGATATCAAACAGCCAGGTAACGAGGTTCGCGGCGATCCAGTTTGTCATAATGCACGAAATGACCTCGTTGATATTGAGCATCGCCTTAAGCAATCCGGGGATCGCGCCCCACAGCGCACCCGCCAGGAAGCCGGCAAGCAGTGCCAGCAGCCAGATCAGCCAGGACGGCAGCACTGCGGCGGGAAGGGAAAGCGCCACAAATATCGTAGCGCAGGTGCCGGCAAGATACTGTCCCGAAGCACCGATGTTGAACAGGCCGGTCTTGTTGGCAACAGCCACGGAAAGACCCGTCATGATCAGCGGCATGGCCGTGAAAAGCATGTTGCCGATCTTAGCGGCATTGAAGCCGAAGATCAGGGCGCCGCTCTCTGTTGTACCTGTGCAGAACATACCGAGGGCAACAAGGCCTATACCGTTTATGACCTCTGTTGCGCTCATTCCGTTAGCCAGACCGATGATGAAAATGATCAGGCATCCCGAAAGAAGACCAATAGCAATGGACATCAGGGAAGCAAAAATCGCTCGCAGCCCTTCTCTGTTTTTACTGTTGTTCATTCGTCCTTCACCTCCTGACGCTTCGCTCCGGCCATATACAGTCCCAGTTCCTCAACTGTGACCTTCTTGGGGTCAAACTCGCCTACGATCTCGCCTTCATACATTACCAGAATGCGGTCTGAAAGGTTCATGACCTCATCCAGCTCCAGAGATACCAGCAATACCGCCTTTCCCTCATCGCGCTTAGCCACCAGCTGCTTATGGATGTACTCAATGGCACCAACATCCAATCCGCGCGTGGGCTGGCAGGCGATCACAAGAGGAAGACCGCGGTCCAGTTCTCTGGCTACGATCACCTTTTGCTGGTTGCCGCCCGACATGCTCCGCGCCTTGGTGATCACGCCCTGACCGGAACGAATGTCGTACTGATCTATCAGGCTGTTTGCGTACTTGCGCACTTCATCGAAGCGGATAAATCCCATTTTCTGGAACTGCGGCTCAAAGTAGCGCTGAAGCACCATATTCTGTTCAAGCGTGTAATCCAGAACAAGGCCGTGTTTATGACGATCCTCGGGAATGTGGGACATGCCCGCCTCGCTGCGCCTGCGGATAGGAATGTTTGTGATATCATGCCCGCACAGGGTGATTTTTCCCTGATGCGGTTTATCCAGCCCGGTAAGCGCGTTCACCAGTTCACTCTGACCGTTTCCGTCAATACCGGCAATGCAGAGGATCTCACCGGCGTGCGCCGTAAAGCTTACGTTCTTTACGGCATCCCGCTTGTAAAGCTTGCTGAGCACATGAAGGTTCTCCACCTTGAGTACGGCGTCTTCCGGTTTTGCTTCGGCCTTATCAACTACCAGCTGCACCGGACGGCCGACCATCATACTGGAAAGCTCCTGCTTGGTGGTATCGCAGGTATTCACCGTGCCGATATAGCGCCCCTTGCGAAGAACGGAAACACGGTCGGAAACCTCCATGATCTCATTCAGCTTATGCGAAATGAAAAGGATGGATTTGCCTTCACGGGCCAGTCCCTTCATGATCTGCATCAGCTCTTCGATCTCCTGCGGAGTCAATACGGCAGTAGGCTCATCAAAGATCAATACCTCGTTATCACGATAGAGCATCTTCAATATCTCGACACGCTGCTGCATGCCCACCGTGATGTCTTCGATCTTCGCGTCCAGATCCACCTTCAGGCCATACCGTTCCGACAGTTCCGTTACTTTCTTTCTGGCCGATTTGCGGCTCAGAAAACCGGCTTTCGTATCTTCCGCTCCCAGAATGATGTTATCAAGCACGGTAAAGACATCCACCAGTTTGAAATGCTGGTGCACCATACCGATATGCAGAGCCGTCGCGTCGTTGGGAGATTTGATATGAACAGTCTTCCCGTCCTTGCGGATCTCGCCCTTTTCAGGCTGATACATACCGAAAAGGACACTCATCAGTGTACTTTTTCCGGCACCGTTTTCACCCAGCAGAGCATGGATCTCTCCGCGCCGCAGCTGAAGCGTGATGTCATCATTGGCTTTGATACCGGGAAATTCTTTTGTGATATGCAGCATTTCTATTACATAATCCTGATTTCCCGTCTGTTCGGAAATGACTTTGTTTTCAGTCATTGTAGGATCAAAATCCATATTAAGCGCTCCCTTCGATTTTTTCAGGCTGATCAGGCAGGGGTCATTCCGAAATCGAAATACGTATCACAGGGCGTATTCCGGCATGCCCGTAATTAACAAAGTAACCGTCCGTCTCAACAGAGCCGTCACTGCGTACCAGCTGCGCGCTGTCATTCCTGCAGTCTCTCAGCCACCACCAGGCGTTTCCGGAATCATCCGTCCATACACCCATGGCGGTACCCAGCTTCGTAACGCCGCCGCGGATATATTCACCGCAATACTTTCCCGCTTCCTCGGCGCTGAAAAGAAATACTTTATCATTCACTCCGATATCCACCCCGGTCATCTCTGTGAGCAGCATGGATTTTTCCTCACCGGTAAAGCCGTTCAAAAACTCGCTGTTCAGATAAAGGCGCACGGAGCTCTGCTCCCAGTTTGTGGCAGTCCAGGTCTTGTTATACTGCTTGCATTCCAATACCTTGGACGCCATCATCAGCAGATTGTCGCCTTCTCTTGAAAGGATGATCCATTCTATCGGCTCAATACCATCATACACATTATTGTCCTGTTCCAGAGAACCGAATTCAATGATGTTTCCCACGCTGTACTTTTTCTCTCTGGCGGAGATCAGTTTTTCATCCGTGCTCAGCCAGTTCTTGACGATTCTTCCGTTCTCGTCAACGTAGGTGCGGATGGATTCAAGGTTCTCGTATGCCAGATCATATTCTCCTGCTTCAAACAAACGGCAGCCGTATACATATACACAGCGACGACTGTCGTCATTTTTCCCGGCCTGCTGATAGTAGCCGGCGGCAGTTTCATAATCCTCGTTCTTTTCAAAGATCAAAGCGCACTGTTCGCATGCGTTTTTGTAGATTTTTGAAGCTTTTTTCGTAGGGCCGAGGCCATAGGATCCCAATTCGAGAGAGATCAGAGAAGCCTTAACGAAATAATCCAGCTTCTTCTCATCGTTCTCCGCCAGACCGCCGGCATTATTCAGGCACGATGACTGATAGAAACGGGCCTTCTGAGCACGGGTGGAGGATTTTTCTGCAGCCTGATTGGGAACATACTCGCCCAATTCCTCAAACACAGCCGCGACAGAAGAAAACTTATCCGCCAGGCCGGCATAATATGCCTCGGTCTGTTCCGCCGGTGCATCCGCCTCCGCGATGTATTCATCCAGTTTTGCTGTCGCATCACTGTAGGATTCTGCCTTGTGCGGATCACTGCCGCTGTCTTTCTTCTCACCGCAGCCGCAAAGGCTCACAGCAAGTGCAAGAGCGAGCAGTACCGCCAATACTTTTTTCACATGCATACTCTCATCCTCCTATTGTAAACACACTATCTTTTGTATTATAACAGTAAAAAAACGGCGTGGCAAGTATTTTATCGATCTGATCACCGTTTAGGGGCATAAAAACGCTGCCTGCCGGGGCAGAATGCACCTTTATCAACAAAAGCCGCCGTGCATTGCTGCACGGCGGCTGACCGATCAGATATTACTGATAGATAACAGTCACGTTGGAGAACGCAACATCGGCAATGCCGCCCTCGGTGGGAGCGTTGTTGTCGATCTCGATCTCGCCGGCCTTTACCAGGTCGAAGATCTCGTTGTACTGTTCAACAGTGAAGTTCGCCATGGACCAGGTATCGGTGGGCAGGCCAACAGCATTGTCAGCTACGCCCAGGCTGGTGCCGATGCCGCCGATCTCGGCAAAGGTTCCGGCATAGACCTTGGCGATAGCCCACTTGGTGGCTTCGGCCAGGCCCTTCATAGCGGAAGTAACAACAGTGTCAGATTCGCTGCTCTGGTCAACGTCAACACCGACTACCTTTCCGTTGTAAGCGGCGGCAGCAGCGGCAACAGACTGGAACATGGAACCACCGCAGGCGAATACGATCTCGGTGCCGTTCTCATACCAGCCGGAGATCATGGTCTGCAGTTCGGGAGAAGCGGAGAAAGCAGCACCATACTGCCAGGAATACTTCATTTCAACGTTCACGCCCATTTCGGCAGCAGCGTCATTGGCGCCCTGCACGAAGCCGTAACCGTAACGGCAGCAAGCGGGGTTGGTTCCGGCACCGCCGCCGGTGAAGCCCAGCTTGGTGTAGCCTTCCTTCACAACGGCATAACCGGCGAAGTAACCGCACTGCTCTTCGCAGAAAGCGATACCGGCAACGTTGTTCAGGCCGACGGGATAACCATCAATGAAGATGAAGGAAACATCAGCATATTCAGCAGCAGCCTTGGTCAGAGCGCCTTCCTGCATGAAACCGGCGCAAACGACCACCTTGGCACCCGCGTCGCAGGCAGCCTTCATGGCGTCATAGCGGTCATCGTCAGTGGCATTTTCGCCGTTGGCGGGCTGATAATACTTATAGGAGAGGCCGTTCTCATTGGCATAAAGCTTAACACCGTTCCAGGTGCCCTGGTTGAAGGACTTGTCCTTCAGCTGGCCGACGTCAGTAACAAAGGCCACTTCGTAGATACCGTTTTCGCTGGTCATGGTATCGGCGATGTCATCAGGATTAACACCCTCAGCAGAAGCGACGGCAACCAGAGACAGCGCCATCATCGCAGCCAGGATCAGAGCGAGAAACTTTTTCATAGTGCATTCCTCCTAATTTTTTATAACGCGCCACGCGTTACATTTACACTGGCATTATACCAAAGGAAAAATACATTTGCAATATCATCCATCTGCATGCATGCAGATTTAATCTTTTGTTAACATACAAGAGGCATAGCATTCCCCGCCGCGGATGCGGCCGATGACATGACGGCAATACAGACCCCGATCGCCCTTCTGACAGACTGCTGCGCGGAAATGAAAACGGACACCGCCCGAAAGCGATGTCCGAAAATATCCCTGATGATGAGGCAACTCCTGCCGTATCCGAAGGTCAGCTCCTGTTCTGCTGGGCTACCAGCGCGTCTCCGCAGTAGATGCTGCGCAGCTTCGGCTTTTCGATCTTTCCGGTGGGGTTGCGGGGAACCTCTGCAAAGATGATCTTGCGGGGGCGCTTATAACGGGGCATGCCCGTATTGAAATCGTTCAGCTCTTCTTCGGTAAGGGTGTAGCCCGCCTTCACTTCCACGATCGCGGCGGCGATCTCACCCAGGCGGCTGTCCGGCACACCGATGACGGCCACATCCTTGATGGCGTCGTGTTTGCGCATAAAGTTTTCGATCTCAACGGGATACAGGTTTTCACCGCCGGTAATGATAACATCCTTCTTGCGGTCTACCAGTGTGATGAAGCCGTCTTCATCCTCCTGCGCCATATCTCCCGTGAACAGCCATCCGTCCTTCAGCACTTCCTGTGTGGATTTCGGATCCTTATAGTAGCAGAGCATGACGCCGGGACCCTTTACGCAAAGCTCACCCACTTCACCCTTTTCAACGGTCTCCCCTTTATCGTTTACGATCTTCGTTTCCCAGCCGTAGCCCGCCTTGCCGATCGCGCCTACCTTGCCGATGTTTTCAACGCCGAGATGCACGCAGCCGGGGCCGATGGATTCGCTCAGGCCGTAGTTTGTGTCATATTGATGATGCGGGAATTTTGTCAGCCAGCGGTTGATAAGAGAAGGAGGAACAGGCTGCGCGCCGATATGCATCAAACGCCACTGGTCAGTGGTGTAGGAATCCAGCACCACATCGCCGCGGTCGATCGCGTCCAGAATATCCTGTGCCCAGGGCACGAGCAGCCATACGATAGTGCATTTTTCCTGAGAAACGGTCTTCAGGATCCATTCCGGCTTGGTTCCCTTCAATAGAACAGCCTTTCCGCCGGAGATCAGGCTGCCGAACCAGTGCATTTTGGCGCCGGTATGATACAGCGGCGGGATGCAGAGGAACACATCGTCATGTGTCTGGCCGTGATGAGCCTGCTCGGTCTTGCAGGAATGCACCAGCGCGCGGTGCGCGTGAAGGATCGCCTTGGGAAAACCGGTGGTTCCGGAAGAAAAGTAGATGGCGCCGAAATCGTCATCCGTGATCTGTACATCCGGCTTGGCGTCTGTGCAGTAACGGATCATCACCTCAAAATCATCCGCGAAGGACGGGCAGTCCTCTCCGATATAGAAAAGATGCTTGATATACGGTATCCTGTCGCAGATCTGCTCAACACGCCCGATAAACTCAGGACCGAAAGCGAGAATGGAACAATCGGCTTTTTCGAGACAGTACTTGATCTCTTCGGCGGTATAGCGGTAATTGAGCGGAACGGCGATCGCACCCGATTTGAGGATACCGAAATAGATCGGCAGCCACTCAATGGAGTTCATCAGAAGGATCGCGACCTTGTCTCCCTTTTTTACGCCGCGTGAAAGCAGCAGATTGGCAAAACGGTTCGCTTTACGGTCAAAATCACGCCAGGTCAGCTCGCGGCGGAAATAATCACCGGGCTGGGGCTGCATCAAAGCGTACTCTCTCCAGGTAATCCGGCTGTCAGGCTCAAAATGCGGGTTGATCTCTACCAGCGCGACCTCATCCGCGTACTGAACTGCATTTCTTTCAAGAAAATCGGTAATGGGCATCAGATCTACCTCCGGGAAGTGTTGACTCATGCATACCGCTGAGTACCCATATTTTAACATTGTCGATATTTTTTGTCTATGTATACAGTGTCTTTTTTTTGTTTGGTATTCCCTGCCATATTCTTTCCGCAGGTATAAAAAAAGGGTACCGGTCATGCCGGCACCCTCATCAGGCTGATCAGTCAAGGAATTCAAATACCTCTTCGGTACCTTCCTCCTCGAATACTTCCCCGCCTTCCTCTTCCTCTTCAGGCTGTCTGATATCTCCCATGCAGGCACCTACGACCGCCTGAGCCCATGAGATGTTCTCCGCGATATTGTAGTCCTGCAGGTTGGCAGTGTAAAAATCAAAGTACACATTGGAGTATACGGGGATCGCAGGCAGCACTTCCACCCAGCGTTTCTGGAACTCGATCCACTTTTCGCAGTAGGTATACAGGTCACCGGGCTCGGTCTTGCGCATATCCACTGCCAGTTCAAACAATTCCTCATCCTTGATCCCGCTTGTGTTATATACGCCCTGAGCAGTATCATCGGTGGAATAGGTGAGCGAAGGATCGAATACCGTTCTGAAGTTGGTCGCAAGGAAGATCATGTCCGCGTCGCGTTCCGTCTGACGGTAGAAAATGTTGAGCAGCTCGTTCATCGGCATTTCTTCGATGGTCACCCGGATCCCGACCGGCTGCAGATTGTTGATGAAGCGTTCTTCAAGCGCGGAGCGGATGGTATTGCCCGCGGGGATCACAAGCTTGAGATCCAGCGCAATCAGGCTGCCGTCCACATTCTTGCAGCGCACACTGTCTGTTTCCTTATTGAAGCTGCCGCCGGCGGTATTGAGTGTCCATCCGTCCGCGATCAGCAGTTCCTCGGCGTGAGAAGGATCAAAAGCGTATACGGGGATCTCGTCCATGCTCAGCTCTTCCCACTGCTTCATCTTCTCTTCATAAGCGGCGATCTCAGCGGCGGTCGCGTCTTCACCGGGCACTTCCTCGGGCGCGGCAAGCGTGCCGCTGATCACCTGGTACATCCACTGCCCCATACCGTAATAGCCGTCCACACGAAGTCCGTAATACCCGGTATAATCCTGTACCAGATTATCCTTATCCATGCAGGAGGCGATCGCCTGACGTACGGCACCGCTCTTTACGGTGTCTTTTTCGCAGCAGAAGGTAACATAGCTGAGTCCGCTTCTGGTATAGTTGGTCATGGAATAGTAGCCGCCGGAGATCAGTTCCAGGCCTTTCTCGATGGAGGCCGCGGAAACCACTTTATTGAGCAGGCCAACATTCGCCGCGCCCAGTTCTTCGATCATGTTATCATTGCTCGCGCCCTGATAAATGATCCTTTCGATCTGCGGCAGATTGCCCTTGCTGTCCCCCTTGAAATAAGGGTTGATCTCGAGTGTAACATTCTGTCCGTCAAAGCTGACCAGCTTATACGGTCCGCTCACAACGGAAGGATGAGAGAGGTATCCGGTCTCCGGATCAAGCACGGTCTGCCTGAGAAGATCCGCCGTAAAGGCTTCGCGGTTATCAAGGTATATGCCGTTGCCGTCATCCCTGACACTGCAGCCGGGCGCGATCACAGAAACAGGATAGGGGTAGTAATTGAGCAAACCGAGTTCATAGAAGAACGGCCGGTATTCATGGCTCACCGTTACGGCAAGCATGAAATCATTCACAACGCGTATGCCGGTGAGCACATCGGACGCGCCGTTCAGATACGCGCTCATGCCCGCGATGCACTGGGCTCCGCTCACAGAGGCACCGATCTCAGCCATCTCGGGAGAAGCATTCAGAAGGATCGAAAACGCGTAATCCCGGGCAGTGATCTGTGTTCCGTCAGAAAAATACATGTCCTGATAGAGCGCCAGCGTGTAGGTACGGTCACCGATCTCGTTCTCCGTTACGGAGATACCGCTGACAACAGAATTGTTTACATCAAATCCGCCCAGTTCGGTGTTCCATTCAACCAGGTCATATCCGTGGAGGAGCAGTTGAATATCCATATCGGCGGTATTATTGCCGAACATGCCGGAAAAGAAATTTCCGTTCACTCCTGTTGTAGAGCCTACTGTAAGCTGATGATAATCATACACCGGAGCCGCCGGATCCGTGCCTTCCGCCAAAACGGAAACGCAGCTGATTATCATCATAACAGCAATAACAGCAGCCATAAGTCTTTTCATAATGCACCTCTTTACACCTGATCTACAGGTCATCTTGTCAGTGTTGTCCCTCACCCTTCCGTCTTGCGGCGGAAGGGTGAGGGGTTTTGCTTACTCGTAGCAGTCGCCCAGGTTCAGAGAGCCGTCTCCGAGACCCAGCGCAGTGTCAAAGTCATCGATCGTAATGTAGCTGCCCGGCTTCGAATAGATAACCGTGATCTCCACATTACGTGCAGGCATTGTGCCCTCAACGGCAAGCCTGTTCGCGTTGTAACCATCGATCAGCGGCGACCTTACATAGTAGGTATCTCCTTCGTACACATGGGTGTCCACATAGGTCTCGGCCGCCTGAGAACCGTCAGAGTATACATAACGGATCGTCAGCTTGAAGATTCCCTTCACGGCGTCTTCCTTGTCGGCCTGTCCTTCGGGAGTGAGATACTCTCCTTCATGCGCAGGATCCGGGATCGGATCAGCCTTGGCAACGGCGACATTCAGCACCGTTCCCGCCTCAGCGTCGTTATCGGTCACTGTGTATTCGGCGTATACCGTATAGGTCTCTCCCACTCTCAGTACATTTACGATCTCGTGTCTGTCAGCCAGATCATCGTCAATATGAACATTTGTATAATCCACATTGCCGTTGTTGGTCACAGTGATCGTGTAGTGTACCGTGGTACCGGGTCTTACCTTGTCGGTCACATCGCTGGTCTTTGTCACATTCAGCGTCACATCGATGGGCTCCGCAGTCACATCCGCACTGTCGTCGCTCTCAACGGTGTTGCCGTCAGGATCGATACCGTCCACCGTCGCGGTGTTCAGGATCTTACCGTTCAGAATATCCTCTCTTGTCACTGTGTAGCTGTAGGTCACTTCATCATACTCACCGGGAGCAAGCTCTGTTACATTCAGCTTCACATTTTCAACCAGAGTATCGATCGCGTTCAGATCCTTCACCGTTACGTTGCCGGTATTTTCAACTCTCACGGTGTAGGTGATCACATCACCCAGCTTCGCGTCGGCAGTGATATCGGATGTCTTCGTCACCTTCACGGAAGGCTTCTTCTCTTCGCCGGGCACATCATGCTCGTCTCCGCCCTCGGTCGTCTTGTCGTCCGGGTCGGTCACGATCACGGTCACGCCGTTCCTGATGATGCCTGCGTCGACGTCTTCCTGAGTGACAGTGTACTTGTAGGTCGCGGTGGCGATATCCTTCGGGGCCAGCTCATCCTTGTCGAAGGTTACGCCCTCGACCAGGCTGTCCTTGACCTCGGTGATCTTCACCGTTACGTTACCGGTGTTCTCTGCCTTTACGGTGTAGGTGATCACATCACCCAGCTTCGCGTCGGCAGTGATATCGGAGCTCTTCGTCACCTTCACGGAAGGCTTCTTCTCTTCGCCGGGCACATCATGCTCGTC
>CALGBY010000009.1 GCA_937886445.1 uncultured Clostridia bacterium
GTGAGGGCGGCCACACCGTAGGCGCCGGTGCCGTTGTGCGCACTGTGGAGTAATCTTATAACCTCTCTCCCCTCCGCTCCGCGGAGGGGATTTTTTTGTCCTGAAAACGCGTACCTGTAATATCTCGGGGCAATGTATTATATGTCTTGATTTTTTCCTATTCTGTCAGCTGCATTGACACTGACAACCGCCTCTTATATAATGTAAACGAAGAAAAACGTCTCTGCCCGATCCCGTCGGACAGAGATGGTTTTCCATAAGGGTACTAGTCAACACGGCGCAATCTGAACCGGGAGTGTGAATACTTTGGATACGGTTGGTAATATCATTTGTCTGCTGGGCGGCGTAGCGCTCTTTCTTTTTGGCATGACGCTGATGAGCGACGGTCTGAAAAAGGTAGCCGGCAATAAACTGGAAGTTGTGCTGTACCGCCTTACTTCAAACCGTGTCAAGGGTTTTGCATTGGGCGCGGGTGTTACGGCCGTTATTCAAAGCAGTTGCGCTACATCCATCATGGTGGTAGGCTTTGTCAACAGCGGCATGATGAAACTGAAGCAGGCCATCTCCATCATACTGGGTGCCATACTCGGTACCTCCATTACCGGCTGGATCGTCTGCCTGAGCTATCTTGATTCCACAAAGGACGGCATCGCCAGTCTGCTTACCACCGCGGTGCTCACCGGCATCGTCGCCGTCATCGGTGTTTCCTTCAGAATGTTCATGAAAGGCCATACCAATCATCGTATCGGCGATATCCTGATGGGATTTGCGATCCTGATGTTCGGTATGAGCGCGATGAGTGATGCTGTAAGCGGCATGAAGGAGATCTTCTCCAACGCGATCAACGCACTGGCCAACCCGTTTATCGGTATTCTGATCGGCGTCGTATTTACAGCCATACTGCAAAGTGCCTCCGCAGCGGTAGGTGTGCTGCAGGCGCTCAGTGTCGCCGGAAACATGCAGTTTGAAACCGCACTTCCTATTCTGCTCGGGATCGGCATCGGCGCCGGCGTTCCGGTACTTCTGAGCGCTGTCAACGCGGATACTGAAGGCAAGCGCACCGCGGCGGTCTACCCGGTAAGTGAGATCGCCAGCGTAACCGTCATCGGCGGCGTATTTTACCTGCTGAATGCTATTACGCCGTTCACAATGCTGTCAGAGCTTCCGATGAACCCTTTCACGATCGCCCTGTGCAATATGATCATGCGTTTGATCAAGATGATCCTGCTTCTTCCCTTCACCGCGCTGATTGAAAAAGCCGTCATCCGCCTTGTGCCCGAAAAGCAGCAGGAGAAGAAGCTGCCTGCCGTACATCTTGAAGAGCGCTTTATCACCTACCCCGCGCTGGCGATCGAACAGAGCCGTACAGCCATCGCCGAAATGGCGAACACCGCTGAAAAAGCGTTTACCGATGCCCTTGCTCTGTTGGACAATTACTCGCAGGAAGGTTTTGACGCGGTTAAACAAAAGGAAGATACCTGCGACCAGTATGAGGACGCGCTGGGCACATATCTGGTAAAGCTCACCGGACGTGATCTTACCGACGTGCAAAACAAGGATGTATCCAAATTCCTGCACACGATGTCTGATTTTGAACGTATTTCCGACCACGCTCTCAATATTGCGGAGGCCGCGCGTGAAATCAATGAAAAAGGGATCATCTTCTCCGAAGAAGGTATAAGTGAGCTGTCCGTCATGTTTGAAGCCGTCAATGAGATCGTCATGACCGCGACACACGCCTTCCTCAACGATGATATCCCTCTTGCAAGTCATGTAGAACCGCTTGAGGAACTGATCGATAACCTGTGCGATGAGATCAAGCTGCATCACATCAACCGTGTACAAAAGGGAATTTGCACCCTTTCTCAGGGCTTCGTGTTCAATGATCTGCTTACCGATATTGAGCGTGTGTCTGATCACTGCTCCAATCTGGCAGTCGCGTTGATCGAGCTGGATGATGATCATTTTGACACCCACGAATATCTGGACAGTCTTCAGAAAGCCGAGGACGCCCATTTTGACAGCTATTTTGAAGAGTATAAACAAAAATATCGCATCTGACAGCAAAGTCACCGATCAAAAAGCACGGGACCCGGAAGATCATCCGGATCCCGTGCTTTTTGATTTTAAGGTTTCATCGCTTTCGAGCGAAGCGTGATCACATTGTACTCCGGCTTTGTTCCGAAACGCACCGGCAGCGCGCTGGTACCCACTCCGGCAGAAACGATCACGCAGGCTCCGCGTTCCTCCTTCATACCGGCTGTATACCTGTCGCCGTACATGCTGGAAGAAAGCAGCGGTTTTCCCATGATCGCGACCTGTCCCCCGTGCGTGTGTCCGCAGAGAAACAGCTGGAAAAACGCGTTTTCATTTTCATTAAGACCATCCTCATAATCCGGTAATATATCCGGAGAATGAGAAAGCAATATACGGTAGGGCGCGTCGGAAGAAAGCCGCTCAAGCGCCGGTAAGTCAGGATTGCCGAAGTAGCATTCCTCTGTACCGCAGATAGCAAGGCTCTCTCCCCCTCGCTGCAGATAGACCACCCTGTTGCCCATGGCACGCCCGCCGGCCGCTTCGATCGCGTCCATCAAGGGGTGGATGAGCGAAAACTCCGATACATCATGGTTCCCCAGCACGGCATATACCCCTTCGCGCGCCTTGAAGCACGGTTTCAGGGAGGACCACATATCCAGTGCCGCCTTGCTGTCCTCACCGTAATCCCCGCCCAGCAGCACCGCGTCCGCGTCCTCCGCATTCACTCTGGTCACCAGATCGCTCAGCCTTTCACTGTCGAAAAAGGAACCGTAATGGATGTCGGAAACAAACACCAGCTTCATCCCGTCAAACGCGGCAGGCAGCAGTTGAGAGGATACGGTATACTCCGTGCGGTACAGTTGCTTCGCGAGATAAAGAGGCCACAGCAATTTTGATTTTGCCGGCAGCCTGCTCATCGCGCGGCCAACCATACCCGGCCCGTGTGCCGGGCCCTTCGTTCTGTTCATAAACTGCCGTTGTGTTCCCTGCGGGTGGTATTCTCGGTGCAAAGGTACACAAGATGGCTCTTTTCGCGCCGCGTGATCAGCAAAATACGGGTATAGAAACGGTCTTCTCTAAGCCTGCCATCGGCGTCCAGCAGCCCGTGTTCGCAGCTGTATTCCACGGCGTTCTCAACAGCCCCGTTCAGAGCGGCCTTCATTTTGATTCTGTCATTTTCAGTCAGGCGTGCCAGAAGATCCTTTCTGAACCTTTCATGGATATCTCTGGAAATGCCGCTCTCATCATAGAAACGGTCATTTACCATCATTCCCTCAAGATGCTCTCCGTCGTATTCGCACAGCGCCGCACCGCCTACATAACGGTTGAACACCAGGCTGAGAGCACTGTCACTGTTGAAAAAGCCCTGTTCGGCAGCTTGAAGCGTGGAAGAGCGCTCACGATAGGCATCGCCAAGCTCACGCGGCAGTTTTTCAAACTCTTCAAGCGGGATCGCCCTGCTGAAATAGTGTCCCTGCATATTCAAGCAGCCGATGTTCTTCAGGAACTCAGCCTGACGCACCGTCTCTACACCTTCGGCGATCACGGGAATATCCAGCCATCTGGCCATACTCACAACGGCATTCAGGATATTTCCGCCCTTCGGATCATCATGCCCGGTCAGGAAGCGCAGATCCAGCTTGATCACATCCACCGGCATATCACGCAGGCAATTGAGTGAAGAATAATTGCTTCCGAAATCATCCATATGGATCTGGAAGCCGGCATCACGCAGCTGCTGCACCGTAAGGCGCATCTGCTCCGGGCGTTCCATATATGCTCCCTCAGTGATCTCAATGCAGATAAGCGAGGTCGGGATACGGTATTTTTCAAGCAGATGCGTAAGCTGACGGAGCAGATTTCCGTTGAACAGTTCCACTCTGCCGATATTGACAGACACAGGAACAGGGGCATTGCCCTCATCCAGCTGCTTTCTCAGCCATTCGCATACCTTCCTGCGCATTCTGGCATCCAGCAGGCTGATAAAGCCGTTCTTTTCGAAAAGAGGGATAAAATCGGAAGGGATGATCATGCCGAGCTTGGGATGGTTCCAGCGCGCCAGTGCCTCCACGCCTACCATTTTTCCGGTGGCATAGTTATACTGCGGCTGCATATACAGCTCATACTCGTCTCTTCTCAGGGCGCCGGTCATGTCATTGGTGACCTGCTCTTCCCAGAGAAGCTTCTTTCTCAGTTCCTCGTTATACCAGGCATAGCTCTTACCCCAGCGTCCCTTCACGGTCTTCTGCGTGATCAGAGACCGGTCACACATCACAGACACTTCACACTGCGGATCATCGATCGGGTAAAGCCCCAGACAGATATTGAAGGAAAATCCGGGAAATGCCTTTCTCAGGCTGTTTTTCAGATAGGTGACCATATGTGACGGCTTTACGGATGAACGCTCGGCAAGGATCGCGAAATGATCATCCTCCAAACGGCCGTACAGGGTATCCTGCCCCATTTCCTTTGCCAGTATACGGATAGCATCCCCAAGATGCCTCAGCACCCGGTCTCCCTGTTCGGTTCCGTACAGTTCATTGAAAACCTTGAAACGATCGATATCGCCGCGGATCAGAACATACTTTTTCTCTTTTTCGGCCCTGTCCAGTAATACCCTGGCGCTGCGGAAAAAGGTATACTTATTAAAGATACCCATTCTGTCATCCAGTATATCCTGTATCAACCGCGTTTTTCCTTCTGCGATGCGCGTTTTCTGAAGGTCGATCAGCTTTTTTACACGCTCAGGAATCTTCACTGTTCTGATTTCCATCGGTATACCCTTTCGGAATTAAATCACATAGTAACCCGTTACATTATACCACATATGCCCCGTCCTGTCAAACGAGACCGGATAATCGCATGTTCCGGATGCTCCGCTGCCTTAAATCATTTTCAGCTGTTTTCGGGGCATTCGCTTCTCTATCGATCATTCACTGAGAGTGCTCAGAAAAGCCCTGTCCTTTTTATCCAGCACCGCGTTTTTCAGCAGTTCCGGCCTTCTCTCATGCGTCACCAGTAAAGATTGTTCCCGCCGCCAGCGGGCGATCTTCGCATGGTCTCCGTCCAGTAGCACCTGCGGCACCACCATCCCTTCAAACTCGCGCGGACGGGTGTATTGCGGATACTCCAGCAGCCCTTCCCCCGAAAAGCTTTCGTCCATCGGGCTTTCCTCGCTTCCCAGTACCCCGGGGATCAGACGGCTTACACAGTCTACCAGCGCCATCGCGGCGATCTCTCCGCCGGTAAGCACATAGTCTCCCATGCTGATCTCTTCATCGATATACTTGTCGATCACGCGCTGATCCACGCCTTCGTAGTGACCGCAAAGGATGATCAGATGCTCCTCCCCGGCCAGCTCTTCGGCCATTTTCTGCGTCATGACCTTTCCGCGCGGGCTCATATAGATCCGCTTTCCCCTATGATAAGGCACGGGACAAAGCGCGGTATCCGCTTCTTCTCCGTTCTCGCGCATCACCTGCCGTATACAATCCGCGATCGGCTGTGCCGTCATCAGCATACCGGCTCCGCCACCGAACGGATAATCATCCGTATTTTTGTGTTTCATTTCGGAGAAAGGACGAATATCCCTGCAGTTGACTTCGATCAGACCCTTTTCCCGTGCTCTTCCCAAAATGGAAGTGTTCAGTACGCTGTCAAACATTTCAGGAAAAACCGTAAGCACATCGATTTTCATATCCTTTTCCCCCTGTTCCGGTTTGTCCGGATATCAGTCCTGCAGAACGGCTACCTGAGGATATACGCTTTCATCCGCGATCATCCTTCTGTTTTCCACATCCGTTACAGGAAACACCTTTCTGAGCGCCGGTACCAGCACCTCTCCGCGCGGTGTGGACAGCACATATACATCGTTCGCACCGGGCTGAAGCACATCTGTGACCTTTCCGATATAGGTGCCCTTATCCCCGTACACCTCACAGCCGATCAGATCACAAATGAAATTGGAATCCTCCCCCAGCTGCACAGCATGCTCTCGGTCCACATATAAAAACAAACCGCGCTGTTTTTCCGCTTCATTTCTGTCCTGCGCGCCATTCAGACGCAGATACACACCGTCTGCCTGCACACGCGCGCTGTCTACAGACATGACAGTGTATCCCGTATCCTTTTCACGCTTTGCGAAAACGCTTTCCAGATCCAGATAGCGGTCGGCATCATCGGTATCGGGTCTCACCTTCACTTCGCCTTTGATTCCCTGAGGGCGCAGCACTTCCCCGATCAGTATATATTCGCTCAGCATAATTCCTCCCGGAGGTCGTCCCTCCCATACACGAAAAAAGGCGGGCGGATGTGCCGCCGCGCCTTCAGGACGCACGTTTACTGGATCTCTACAAAAACGGGCTTGCCGGATTTGACGGTGGCGGCCTTTACCACGGTACGGATCGCCTTCGCGATCCTTCCCTGCTTGCCGATCACCTTTCCCATATCCTCGGTAGCGACATTCAGTTCAAGAATGACAGCTTCCGCGCCTTCCGTTTCAGTGACCTTTACCTGATCAGGATGGTCAACCAGTGACTGCGCCAGGAACTCAACTAATTCCCGCATGAGATGTCCTTTCTCAGCCTTCGATGGCGCCGGACTTCTTCAGCAGCACGCGCACGGTCTCGGTGGGCTGAGCGCCGTTCTTCATCCAGGTCTTGGCCTTTTCGTTGTCGATCTTGATCTCGGCGGGCTTCTTCATGGGATCATAGTAGCCGATCTCTTCGATGAAACGGCCATCGCGGGGGCTGTGGATATCAGCCACAACTACGCGGTAGAAAGGATGCTTCTTCATGCCCATTCTCTTCAGACGGATCTTAACCATTTTGTTATTCCTCCCAAATCATATGTAGTCTTCTCTGGGCCTTATTTCATGCCCGGTATATTCATGTGGCGCATTTGCCGCATCATACCCTTTTTGTTGCCCATCATCTGCTTCATCATCTGACGGCTCTGATCAAACTGGCGCATCAGCTGATTGACATCCTGAACCGTTACTCCGGCGCCGGCGGCAATGCGCTTACGCCTTGAAGCATTCAGGATCTCCGGATGACGGCGTTCCTTCATGGTCATGGAGCTGATGATCGCTTCAGGCTTTTTAAGCGCGTTCTCATCGATCTCCACATCCTTCAGCTTGCTTCCTACTCCCGGAAGCATTCCCAGAATGGATTTGAGTGAACCCATTTTCTTCATTTGCTTCATCTGCTGAAGAAAATCGTCCAGATCCATATCCGCGACATTCTTTTTGCCGGCGGCCAGCTTTTCAAGTGCTTCCTGATCAGCCGCTTCCGTGGCTTTTTCGATCAGGGTAAGCACATCGCCCATTCCGAGGATCCGGCTGGCCATACGTTCCGGATGGAAAGCCTCGATCTCATCCAGCTTTTCACCGATACCGGCAAACTTGATGGGCTTGCCCGTTACGGCACGTACGCTCAGCGCCGCGCCGCCTCTGGTATCGCCGTCCAGCTTTGTGATGATCACGCCGTCGATGGAGAGCTTTTCATCAAAACTCTTCGCTACATTCACCGCGTCCTGACCGGTCATCGCGTCCACCACCAGCAGGATCTCCTGCGGATGTACGGCGGCTTTGATCCTCTGAAGTTCCTCCATCAGGTTCTCATCGATGTGGAGGCGGCCGGCGGTATCGATGATCAGCACATCGCGCCCATAGTATCTGGCGTATTCGATCGCTTCAAGGCTGGTCTTTACCGGATCCTGCGTGCCCTTTTCGAAGACAGGCACATTGACCTTTTCACCCACCACCTGAAGCTGCTTGATCGCGGCAGGGCGGTAGATATCGCAGGCAGCCAGCATAGGCTTTTTCCCCTGTTTGGTCAGCATACCGGCCAGCTTCGCGGCCATCGTGGTCTTACCGGCGCCCTGAAGTCCGCACAGCATATAGATCGTAGGAACAGATGAAGACCATGTAAGCTTCGCACCCGTGCCACCCATCAGCGCGACCATCTCGTCATTGACGATCTTGATCACCTGCTGTCCGGCATTGAGTGAAGACAGGATCTCTGTGCCGATGCATTTTTCGGTAACCTTTTTTACAAAGTCCTTTACAACTGTATAGTTGACATCGGCCTCAAGCAGCGCCATACGCACTTCGCGCATCGCGTCCTTGATGTTCTGCTCGGTCAGCTTCCCTTTGCCGGTCAGCTTCTTGAAAGCATTCTGCAGTTTTTCGGAAAGTCCCTCAAAAGCCATGTTCTACCTCTGTATCGTTTGTCGGGGCATTTATCATTCCATTTCCTCAAGGCGGCAGAGAGCTTCAGTTTTTCTGAGCGCCTCGAGTAGCCTGGCTTCGCTCCCGGGTGCCGGCCTTACCTCGTTCAGCAGCTTTACAAGCGCCTGCAGCCCCTGCTCCATACTGTCAAAACGGCGGCACATGCCCAGCTTCTTCTCACAATCCTCCAGGCGGGAAAATGCCCTGGTCAGTATATCGTGAACTCCCTGACGGGTCACGCCTGCCTGCTCCGCGATCTCGGCCATGGAAAGGTCTTCTTCAAGATACATGGAGCATACCGAGCGCTGGCTGTCTGAAAGCAATTCTCCGTAAAAGGAGAACATCCTTCCCAGCATGATCTTGCGCCCGATCGCCTGTTCCGCGGTTTCTTTCATGTTCAGCGGCCTCCGTGTGCGGCATCCGGCACACGCATGCTATAATAACATATCCGGTATATGATGTCAAGTTTTTTTCTTTACATATTTTAGCTTTTGTCTGCAATAACGCGTGGCACGGTATTGATATTCCCGCTGTTCTTTGTTATTATTACCGGGGAAGCAAACAAAGGAAAGGGGCTTCATATGAAGTTCAAAAACATCAAGATCAAAAACCTGCTTACATGCCTCACGATCGGGGCAATATACCCCATTATCGCGTACAGATCCGCTGAAACCAATCCGAGGCTTGCGCTGATCAACGCCCTGTTTATTGTCGGGGCGGTCTATATCGTGATCGGTCTCCTCTATTCCTTCATTCTGCACGGAGATCTGGATATCACAGAGTTTTTTGTCACATCCCGCTACCGCAGCCGTTTCTCCGGTGAAACACAATCCTTTGAAGATTTCAAGCGCGATAAACAAAACAAAAGAGAGGGCAATTTCAATTACCCTCTTCTGGTCGGGATCCTGATGTTTGCCGCATCGGTGATCCTCACACTGATTTATTACTGATTTTCTCAAGCCCGAAGCTTGCTCATATATCCCGTAAGCTCTTCGGGATTGCAATAGACAAAATGGCCGGGTCTCACTTCGTGCATCTCGTAGTCGGGGCCCGTTTTTTCCTGTTCGGTATTCTCGTACAAAATGGGCTCACGGGTCCGTTCGATCAAAGGATCGGGCATCGGAACAGCGCTCAGCAGTGACACGGTATACGGATGGATGGGATACTTGAACAGTTCCTCCGTTTCCGCGATCTCCACGATGCGTCCCAGATGGATCACGGCGATACGATCCGCAATGAAGCGTACAACGGAAAGATCGTGGGCAATAAACAGATAGGTCAGCCCTTTTTCAGCCTTCAATCTGTTCATGAGGTTCAGCACCTGGGCACGGATAGATACATCCAGCGCGCTGATGGGCTCATCCGCAACGATCATTTTCGGTTCCATGATCAAGGCACGCGCGATACCCACACGCTGGCGTTGTCCGCCGCTGAACTCATGGGGATAACGGCTCTTATGCTCCGGCAGCAGACCTACCTCTTCCAAAGCGCGATCCACCTTGGCGATACGATCCTCTTCGTTTTCATACAGATGGAAATTGTACAGACCTTCAGAAATGCAGTATTCGATCGTGGCACGCTCGTTCAGGCTGGCCGCGGGATCCTGAAAGATCATTTGTATATTGCGGATCACATTGCGGTCTTCTTCATTGGTCAGGTTTCCGGAAATGCGCTTTCCCTCAAACTCGATAACGCCCCTGCTCAGGGGATTGATACGCATAATGGCACGGCCGATGGTCGTCTTTCCGCTTCCGCTTTCGCCTACCAGTGCAAAGGTCTCTCCACGATAGATATCAAAGGTTGCCCCCTGAACTGCCTTGAACTGATGCTTTTTGCTGTTTCCGAAGGAGATTTCTACATCTTTCAGGCGCAACAGGATCTCTCTGTCAGTTCCGTTCGACATGGAATGCTCCTCCTTCGCCGGTCATAGCCAGTATTTTTTCATGCAGGTCCCGGATCGCTTCCGGTTTTTCAAGATGCGGCGCGCGCGGATCCAGCAGCCATGTTTTCGCGTAATGGGTGTCTGTCACCCTGAAGAACGGCGGTTCCTTTTCAAAGTCGATCTTCAACGCCTTGGGGTTTCTCGGGGCAAACGCGTCCCCTTTGATCTTGTTGTAAAGAGAAGGCGGCGTACCGGTAATATAGTACAGTTCTTCTCCCTTCACCCCCAGCTGAGGCAGACTGGACAGCAGGGCCCAGGTATAAGGATGCTTCGGATCGTAGAACACTTCTTCTGCTGTGCCGTATTCAATGATCTGCCCGCCGTACATCACGCCTACGCGGTCCGCCACATTGGCAACGACTCCCAGGTCATGCGTGATATAGATGGTAGTGAAGCCAAGCTCCTTCTGAAGATCCTTGATCAGCTTGATGATCTGGGCCTGAATGGTCACATCAAGGGCGGTAGTAGGTTCATCACAGATGAGGATCTCAGGATGGCAGGAAAGCGCGATGGCGATCACGATACGCTGCCTCATGCCTCCGCTGTACTGGAAGGGATAATCATCAAAGCGGTCCGCGGCATGCGGAATGCCAACACGATCCATCATATCGATAGCCTGCTGCTTCGCCTCGGAGGCGGAGACCTTCTGATGCTTTTCGATCACCTCGGTGATCTGGCTGCCAATGGTTCGTATCGGGTTCAGGCTGGTCATCGGGTCCTGGAATATGGTGGCGATCTTCGCGCCGCGAATACCCGCCCAGTCATTATCCGTCCTCAGTTGTGTCAGATCCTTCCCGTGATACATGATGCTGCCTCTGGTGATCCTTCCGTTTGATTCCAGCATCCCGGTAAAGGTTTTCGTAAAAACGGATTTTCCGCTTCCGCTCTCGCCCACGATCGCAAAGGTCTCCCCCTCGTACAGGTCAAGAGAAACCCCGCGAATGGCTGTAAGATAATTATCTCTTACGCGGAACTGGACTTCTATATCCTTTGCCGATATGATCGGCTCTCTGTTGATCGACATGATTTTCCTCCTTACCTGTGCGTGCGCGGGTCAGTAGCATCCGCCAGACGCTGACCTACGATATAAAGGGAAATGGAAATGATAGCCAGCACAGCTACAGGTATCCAGAAGAGATGCGGATAGCCTTTCATGTAGGAGGTATACAGGCTTAAGGTGCGTCCCAGGGACGCGTAGGTCGCTCCCAGACCCAGACCAAGGTAGCTGAGGAATACTTCGTACGAGATCAGGCTGGGGATCTCACGGGAAACATAGGTCATAATGACTGACACAAGATACGGCAGAATGTTCTTCGTGATCATGGTGGGCGTCTTTGTGCCGAGGCACTTGCTCGCCATATTGTATTCACGGTCACGGATGATCATGACCTGTGTACGGATAAAGTAGGCTACATAGATCCAGTTCGTGCAGCACATGGTGAAGATCAGCGGCTTGAAACCGGCACCCAGCACATAGCTCAGGATCATGGCCAGCAGCAGGAACGGTACATTGGAGACGATGTTGTATACCTCGATCATCCATTTGTCGACCTTCTTGCTGAAGCCCCAGACAGCGCCTACGGCGATACCGATCACCATATTGATCGCGGTGCAAACGAAGCTGATGATGATGGAATTGCGCGCGCCGGCCCATACAACATCAAATACCTCATTGCCGATATTATCCGTTCCGAAAATATGCGTCGGTACCTCTTCCCCGTTTTCGATCCTCGCCAGTTCCTCATCACTGTGCTGGAAAGGCTTCAGAAACTTATTTTCCTGAATATTGATATTGGGGGCCACCATCGGGTCGTAGCCCGAAAACAGCGGCTGAATCAGAGCAAACGCAAGCAGCAGGATAAGCAGTATCGCTACCGCGACGGTAAATTTGTTTTTCACAAAGGTACGCCATACAGATTTCCAATAGGAATACCGGGGCGCCACTATATGCTCAGACGATGTCTCATCAAACTCGGCAAACTCAAAAAGTTCGCTTTCATTTACCAGAGACCGGTCCTCGGCGTTTTCAATCGTTCCGATCGTTTTCTTTTCTTTCATTACGATCTACCTGCCTTCTCTGTAAGTGAAATACGCGGGTCAATCTTTGTAAGAATAATATCTCCGATCAATACAGACAATACAGAGATAGAAGAGAACAGGAATGTGAGCGCGATGATGATCACATTATTATGCTGGTTGATCGCGTTGGGCAGCATCTTGCCCATACCGCCTACAGAATAGATGGCTTCTGTAATGATCGCACCGGTGATGCAGCCGGCCAGGGAGGAAGGGATCCCCTGCGCGATGGGAATGATCGCGTTCTTAAAGATATGTTTTCTGAATATTTCGCCGCCATTCAATCCCTTCGCACGGGCAAACTTCACATAGTCGCTGTTCATCTGATCCACCACATAGCGCCTGGTCCACAGCATCAGAGAGCTGATGGACGGGAGGGCCAGAGAAATGATGGGAAGGATCCAGCTTCTGATGTCCTCCGGGCCATAGGTGGTGAATACGCTGGGCAGATTGAATACGACCGTACCGATCTGCCTGAAAATGTAGATATACGCAAGGCTGGGAACGGAAATAATGAAAATGATATATGCCATTCCCAGTTTATCCGCTAATTTATCCTTATGCCTTGCCATGGCCACGCCGGCCGGCAAGCCGATACCGTAGGCCAGGATCAAAGCAAAAATACCCATAATAAAGGATGTGCCCACCATAGAAGGCTGCGCCTTGTTGGTGTCGTAATTGGCATAATGATCGACAAATTTCTTTTTATCCATTCTGTCGACCGTTGCCTTATATGTCAAAGTACCGAAATCAATGGCGTTATCGGCTTCAAGACCTGTTTCAAATACAACAGGCCGCTTGACCTCGCTTCCCTGCGAGGAGAACATCACATCAAAAGCATCCATTCCCTGATAGGTGGGATAGGACTTTCCGACATTGATAGAAATGAAATTCTGATGAATGAACGGGAACTTGGAATCGGTATAGAGAAGGTACTTGTGCGTCGTGCCGCTGCCGATGATCGCAAGACCGCCGGTAGGCGTTTTGCCGAAGCTTACCTTTCTCTCAAGATCAGGATTCTGCTCATCCTGCACCGAATTAACGGTGTCGATCACGATCAGGTTGCTGAACCATTTCCAGAGACGGATACCCATGGGAATATCCCTGTATGCGTAAGGAAGCGAAGTGGTCTTGAAATACTCAATGGTATAGCCCTGGGAGGAATAGAGGTCGACAAAATCAGCGGCTTCCTGTGAATCGGGAACCATTGCCGCCTTCATCTCATCGCTGCCGGCTTCATACATTTCCAGACAGTAGTCATTCAGCTTGACATAGTCCAGATAGCCCAGCTTTTCCCAGGTGCTGTATACATATTCGGTTTTCTCGTCCGGTTTTCCGCCCAGCTTGCGGTAAGTACTGTCTTCAAAAAAGATGGTATCTCTGGGAACCATCGAATACACCAAAATGAACACGATGAACATGATCAGCAGTACAGACAGTACAGAACGAAGCAAACGCAGCAGGATATATCCCTTTTTCATAAAAACGATCCTTCCAACATAGCGGTAGCCAGAAGTTTTCTTCTGGCTACCGCTATTTAAATCAGACTATTCGCTGATCAGTAACGATCAGTTACCGGCCAGCCAGGCTTCCTTGGCAGCATAGTAATCAGCGGCGGTCACGGGCTCGTCCAGCAGCTGCATATACTTGAAGTAAGGTACAGAGTTGTAAGCAGCCTGACCATACAGACCGTAAGCGGCGGTAAAGGGCTTTACCTTGCTCACAGCCAGGTTGGCGCCGGAGGTGCTGTAGGGACGGAGGATGCCCTGAGTGAGCAGCCAGGCTTCGCACTTGGCGAACAGCTCGATGCGCTCATCACCCACGGAAGCATTAGCCTGTTCCATGATCTCCTGGCTGGTCTTCAGACCGATGATCTCCTTGGCGGCTTCGCCGGATTCGATCACTTCCTGAGTGAAGTTGTTCAGACCGGAGTAGTTCAGCATGTCGCCTTCGTTGATATCATAGCAGTGGAGATAGGTAAGAGGATCGCCGTAGTCGGGGCCCCAGCCGGCGCCGAACACGAGGTCGATGGAGTTGTCATATCCGGTGGGCTGATTGTAGAAGGCACTGTAGTACACAGAGGAGTTGCCTTCCAGCATGACCAGGTTGATGTCTACATAGTCGCTGATGGCGTCTTCGATGGACTTTTCAGTGGCCAGAGCGATATTCTTCTGGTTCTCGTTGGAGGAGTACACAGGAATATCAAGAATGATGGGCCAGGAAGAAACGGTGTCGCCCAGCTCAGCCTTCGCCTTCTCAGCAAAAGCAACAGCAAGCTCGGGGTTGTACCAGGCGTCCTGACCATCGGCCAGGTTGATGCCGGCAAACATGGGCTCAAACTCTTCCACATACTTGGTCAGGATGGCACCATAGCTGCGGCCGTCGGTGGTGGTGGCAAAGGTGTAGGGAACCAGCGTGTTGCGGACAGCGTCCAGAGCGCGGTCAGCACCCTTGGTGATGGCCTGGGTGGCAGCGCTGGAATAAGCGGCATACACAGCCAGACGGAAATACTTGTTCAGGATGGCGGCCTTCGCGTCAGCCTTCTGAGCATCGTTCTTCACGGTGGTGGACACAGAAGGATCGTTGTACAGAGCGTACAGCTGACGGTCGAAGTTGAAAGCTCCCCAGTAGGAAGTAGCGGTGGTCATGGACTTGTACTGGTTGTCGGCGTACAGTTCATCAGCCTTGGCGACTACATCGGGCAGAGAGGAGTTGATGGAGGTGCTGGTGGTTTCGCCGTTCACGAACATATTGAAGCCCTGAGCGGGATCCTGACCGTTGGTGTAGGTCACAACAACATGCTTTACGAACACGTTGGCAGCATCATAGTAACCGGGGTTGGCGTCGAATCTGACTTCCTGAGCGGGAACCAGGCTGTTGAGGATGTAGCATCCGTTGTACAGGATGGAGGAGGGCTCAACGGCACCGAAATCCTCACCCTTGCTCTCCAGGAACTCACCGTTGATGGGGAACAGGATGGAATAGGTGGTCATACCGTCGAAGTAGCCGCAGGGCTGAGTCAGCTCATAGGTCAGGGTGTTGCCATCGGCCTTGATACCTACGGCATCCCAGGTGGCAGTGCCGGCGATATAATCTTCGAGGCCGACGATCAGGCTGCTTACCAGACCCAGAGTTTCGGAACCGGTGGCAACAGCGTGCTGCATACCGGTGATCCAGTCTTCAGGCTTCACGGCGTCGTATTCTTCGCCTTCGTTGGTCATCCATACGGCATCGTCACGAATGACGAAGGTCCATACGGAAGCGTCTTCGTTGCAGCTCCATTCCTTGGCCATGCCGCCGATCAGGGTTCCGTGAGAATCCTGAGTGAGCAGACCTTCAATGAAGTTGCTGGTGTAGTCACCGTTGGAGGACTTGTTGTTGTAAACATAGTCCAGCGTGGTGATGTCGAAGTTGTCGATCATGGAGTAGGTATCCGGACCGGTATACTCTTCAGCAACAGCAAAGCTGGCTACGGAGAGAACCATTACCAGGGCCAGAACCAGGGCAACGATCTTTTTCATATGCGTTCCTCCTGTAAATTTTTGAAGGAGCTGTCTGGACAGTCCCCTTCATTCTGCATTGCAGATACGAATATTTTACATTATGTGCATTTTTATGTCAATTCGACGTAATTTCAAAATACAATAGAAATACAATTTATATACAGGATTTGAACAAATCTTTATTATATCTGGAGTGTTTTCTTACCATTATTTACATTATTTTCCACGTGCGATGTAAAAAACGGATCATTATCCCCTGCCTTCGTTTTGTCAGAATATACGCCTCGTCCTGCCCGGGAAAGCAAAAACAGGGCTCTTCGCCGACTGCGAAGAGCCCTTCGGGATCTGACATACTGGACACGGTATTGCCGGATCTGATGCGGGATCACTGTTCGTTTGTCTCAAGCATAGCGCGGTATCCGTCCAGCTCGCGTGCGTTGCCCAGCACAAAATGGTCAGGCAGGATCTCACACCACACCGGCTTATCCACGGAATAATCGTGCACGGAAGGATCATAGACAAGCAGCTGCTTGCTCCGCTCGATGTAGGGGTTGGGATTGGGAACCGCGGAAAGCAGCGCCCGGGTATACGGATGAAGCGGATGCAGGAAAAGCTCCTCCGCCTCGGCAAGCTCCACGATATGGCCCTTATGAATAACGGCAATACGGTCTGATATGAAGCGAACGACGGAAAGGTCATGGGCAATAAACATATAGGTAAGCCCGCGCTTCTTCTTCAGATCGTTCAGCAGGTTCAGCACCTGCGCGCGTATGGAAACATCCAGCGCGCTGATGGGCTCATCCGCCACGACAAACTCCGGCTGCATGATCAGCGCGCGCGCGATACCGATGCGCTGGCGCTGTCCGCCTGAGAACTCGTGCGGGAAACGGCTGGAGAATTCAGGCAGCAGGCCCACTTCCTCAAGCGCCTTGCGCACCTTTTCGCGGCGGTCATCCTCATTCTCATACAGATGATAATTGATCAGACCTTCGGAAACGATATAATCCACCTTGGCACGCTCATTCAGAGAAGCCATCGGATCCTGGAAGATCATCTGGGCACTGCGGATCACCTTTGTATCCAGTTCCTTGGAGATCTTTCCGTTGATCTTCTGCCCGTGCATATATACTTCACCGGCGGTGATGGGATTGATACGCACAAGAGCACGGCCGATCGTGGTCTTGCCTGATCCGCTTTCTCCGACAAGCGCAAAGGTCTCCCCCTTGTAGATCGTGAAGGAAACATCGTCAACAGCCACAAACTTTTTGCGCCCGGAGCCGAATGTGACCTGCATATTCTTTACTTCGATCAACGGTTCACGCTTGGGATCCAGATGCGGATGATAGGCATTGGGGTCTGTCCCCTTGGACTGTCCGTCATGAGATTCCAGCAGTCTGATCGCCTGCGGCTGGTCTACATGAGGAGCGCGCGGATCGCGTATCCAGGATTTCACCTGATGGGTAGCCGTCACTTCATACATGGGCGGCTCCTCAAGATAGTCGATGTTCAGCGCCAGCTTGTTGCGGGGCGCGAACGCGTCTCCCTGGATCTTATTGAAAAGGTTCGGAGGCGTACCGTCGATGGCGGGAAGCTTCTCCCCCTTGACACCCAGCTGCGGCAGCGCGGAAAGCAGCGCCCAGGTGTAGGGATGCCACGGATCGAAGAAGACCTCATTGGCCATACCGATCTCAATGACCTGACCGGCATACATGACCGCCACACGGTCCGCCACATTGGCTACAACACCCAGATCATGGGTGATGTAGATGATCGTCATGTTCTGTTCCTTCTGCAGCTTTCTGATCAGATCCAGGATCTGCGCCTGAATGGTCACATCCAGAGCAGTGGTGGGCTCATCGCAGATCAGGATCTGCGGACGGCATGCCACAGCAATGGCGATGACCACACGCTGGCGCATACCGCCTGAAAACTCGTGGGGATACTGACGGTAACGGCGTGCGGGATCGGGGATCCCCACCGCTTCAAGGATGCGAAGCGTTTCTGCTTTGGCAGCCTTTCCTCTCAGCCCCTGATGCAATTCAACTGATTCCTGAATCTGGCGGCCCACGGTCTTCAGGGGGTTCAGACTGGTCATGGGATCCTGTGTTACCATGGCAATACGCTTACCGCGTACCTTCAGCCATTCCTTTTCCGTAAGCTTTGTCAGATCCATCCCGTCATAGCTGATCGTGCCGTGGGTAATGAAACCGTTCTTATCCAGCATACCCACAAAGCACTTTGTGAACACGCTCTTTCCGCTGCCGGATTCGCCTACGATCGCAAGTGTTTCGCCCTCATAAAGGTCCAGCGAGGCACGGCGGATAGCGGTAAGATGATTGCCGCGCAGGGAGAAAGTGACCTCAACATCCTTGGCGGAAAGCAGGGGCTGCTGTGAAAGCACCTTCTCGGCACGGGCTTCAAAATCCACAGAGGGGCGGACTCTTTCACTCATTTCTCTGTCCTCCCTTACACATGGTTGCGGGGGTCACACGCGTCGGAAAACGCGTTGCCCACCAGATAGAAGGTAACGGTGATGATGGAAACGATGGCAGCGGGGAACCACAGCGTATAGGAAGCACGCGGGTAGATCGCGCGGGCGGAAGCCAGCAGCATACCCAGCGAAGGCTGCATGATATCCATCAGGCCAAGATAAGTAAGGGTCGTCTCATAGGCAATGGTGCCGGGAATGGCAAGAGCCAGACGAAGGATGATCACGGATACAAGGTACGGGAAGATGTTGCGGAACAGGATCCTGCCCAGCCCGGTGCCCAGGCAGCGGGAAGCGAGATTATACTCGCGGTCACGGTACATGAACACCAGATTACGCACATTGCGCGCTGTGGCCAGCCATCCGAAGGCGATCATGGCGATGCCCATCGTGATCACCGTCTTATCCACCATCAGCGCGATCAGCGTCATATAAATAATAGTAGGAATATTGTCGATCAGGTTATACAGCTCGGTAAAGAATCTGTCCAGTTTGCGTACATAGCCCCAGATCAGACCGATGACCACGCCCAGGCTGATCTGTCCCACCGAAACGATGACCGCGAGCAATATGGAGGTACGGGTCGCGTACCACACCTGTGCCCAGTAATCCTGACCGATACCGTTGGTGCCGAACCAGTATTCGCTGTTGGGCTCGATGTAGGAGCGGTTCATCGGGTCCGGCGCCATATTGATGTCATACTTGCCGATCACCGGCGCGATGAAGGTAAAGGCAAAAAGCAGAAGGAAGATAACGGAGATGATCACAGCGGACTTGCGCTTGAGGAAATTGGCCCAAACGCTCTTCCAGTAGCTGTAATTGCTGTATCCGATACGTTCCGCTTCCTGCGGACGGTATTCGGCAAACGCAAAAAGCTGCTTTTCAGGCATCACATTACGCGCCTGAAGATATTCACGGCCGTAAGGACGTTCTTTGTTCGGTTCCTTATCCACCTGTGACATATCTACATGAAAATCCACTTCACGCATTTCCAGTTCCTGTACAGATTTCTGATGTTCTTTCTTCGGCATCAGCGTACACCTTCCTTTCCGACCAGTTTGATGCGCGGGTCGATCAGGGTCATCAGCAGATCGCCGAGGAATACGCCCAGAATACCCATGGTGGCGTAAACAAGTACAATGCCCTGAACCAGATTCAGGTCATAACGGCTGATGGCGTTGGTCAGCTCAGGACCCATACCGGGAACGGAGAAGAAGCGCTCTACCAGCAGCGAACCGCCCACGGTAAGGAGGATGGAATAAGGAAGATACTGCGCGAGGGGAACAAA
Source organism: uncultured Clostridia bacterium (assembly GCA_937886445.1). Taxonomy (GTDB): domain Bacteria; phylum Bacillota; class Clostridia; order Christensenellales; family Aristaeellaceae; genus ZC3RG03. The sequence goes on from CALGBY010000009.1 coordinate 19,564, forward strand.
GGCGTTTTTCAGCACATGACGGAACATGACTTTCCTGTCGCTCAGTCCCTTAAGCTTGGCCAGACGGATATAATCCTTGTTCAATTCGTCCACCATGTAGCGGCGGGTCCACAGCATGTAGCCGGCGGTGGAGCCGATGGAAAGACATACGATGGGCAGTACCATGGTCCTCCACGGCTCCGCCACCGTCGCGTCATAGCGCATCGGCAGGCTGAACAGTGACGCGCCGCCTATCATGATGATGGTATATATCACCAGATGCGGCACCGCGTTGACCAAAACAGTATACCCCGTTCCGATATGGTCGAATATGCCGTCCTTATATCGGGCCTGCAGCACACCCAGCACAACGCCCAGTATCAGCGATACAGCAAGGGCGATCAGGCCGATGGACATCGATACGCTCATTTTGCCAAGGATCACGTCTGTTACATACTGGTTCTTTTCAAGACGGATGCTTTTGCCCAGATTGAAGGCCATCGAAACATGATACTTGTCCTTCATCTTCGCGTGATTCTCAAACACATGGGGATCCTTGAGATAGTCGATCAGATTCACGGGTTCGATAGCGGAAACGATCTTCCCCTTTTCATTATAGACACGCATCTCCAGCATGTTCGCAAAGAAATCGCCCAACTGAGCAAAAACAGAGCGATCAACAAAGCCGGCTCCGCGTGAAGGATTGGTGGAATACTCCATGCATTCCTGACAGGGCTCGCCGTTCTCCGGCAGGAGACCGTTGCCGTGGCACACAGGGCACATTTTCATCACGCCCATGCGCTCCAGCTTGGCGTATTTCTGCTGGTCGGTAAACTTCATCAGTTCATCTTCGGTGAAAAAGTAATCTGTCGGCATCAATCGCATCAGAAAAAACACGACACATACGACCAGCAGAATGGTGAGCAGAGATTGGAACAGTCTTTTTAGAATGTAACGGACCATTCGATCACTCCTTTCGTTGATTTGCCCTCCAATGGAACTCTGAGGGCGGCCCGTCAGCATCCGGCCGTGCGGGTGCTGACGGGCCGCTCTCCCCCGCGGGGGAGAGTGGTCATCACGGCGGCATGCCCGGTTTTGTATACGGACAGCACCGCTTTACTGAAGAAGGGGCAACCCCCGAAGAGGCTGCCCCGGAACAGTTATGCGAGCAAATTCGTTTTACTCGGCAGCGTAAGCGGCAGCGGCGTCAGCCATCTGCTCGGTGGTGTAGGGAACCGTGCTGGTCTCCCAATCCACATAGCGATAGGCCTGCATGCCGTACATGCTGTACACCTTGGTGTAGTTGTTGATCTTGGTCAGTTCCCAGGTCACTTCGTAGTTGCAGGGGATGACCAGAGCATGGCCCAGGAAGCAGGCTTCAGCCTTGGCAAAAGCGGCATAACGGGCATCCATGTCACCGGTGATCGCCTTGGCGGCAACAACCAGATCAGTGAATTCCTGATAAGCGGCAGCCAGATCTGCATCGGGATTGTCGTTGCAGAAGCTGTAGTTGTTGGAATAGTAAGCCTGAGGATCGTTGTAGGTCTCCTGGCCCAGGAAGTTGATGGGATCAGCGAAGTCAGCACCCCAGCCATTGATGAAGAAGGAAGCCTTGCGGGGCTTACGGACTTCGTTCGCCAGGTTGGTGTAGGTCTTGGTCACCAGCTGCACATAATCATCACCCAGGCAGTCACGGAAGATGTTCTCCAGAACCTTGGCGGTCTCAGCGGCAACGGTGGAAGCACCGGAGATGTAGTAGTCCACTTCAACGGGGAAGGTCACGCCCTTGGCGGACAGCTCAGCCATAGCGGCAACCTTGTATTCGGCAGCCTTAGCAGCATCCACGCGGGTGTAGGTTTCAGTGTTGTATTCCATGCCCAGTTCGGCCAGAACCAGCTTGGTGTAATCAGTGCCGTCAGAGGTGAAGGCCACGCCGTTTCCGGTGTAGGCGAAGTTCTGGCAGCTGAGGGGGTTGATGGCATTGGTGCGGGCAAAGTAGTTGGTCAGATCCAGACCGTAGTACAGGCTCTTGCGGAAGTTTTCGTTGGCAACGGCGAGGTTCCAGTTGGTATCGGGAGTTTCGCCGTCTTCCAGATTCTTGTTGTACACAAGGTGGAACTGATAGGAATACTTGGTGGGACGGCTCTCGACCAGGTTGGCCTTGAATTCGGCATCCTCAGTCTCTTCATAGATGGCCTGCAGAGTGGCCTGATCCAGAGAAACATGATCCAGCTGATTCTCTTTGAAGAGCTGATAAGCGGTAGCGGCGGATTCGACCATCTTGATGGTGACCTTGTCGAAGCGCTTGGCATCGGCGTTCCAGTAGGTGGGGTTCTTCACGAGCACCTTCTGGTTCTGATACTCATAGTAGCTTACGAGGTAGGGTCCGTTGTACCACATATCTTCCCAGGTGATGTCACGGTAACCGTCAACACCGATCTCGTCGATCAGATCGACAGAGAGAGGATACAGGCAGTTGTAGGTGGCCACAGAGGGGAAATAGGGCAGGCAGTCCACCAGAGTATAGGTGATGGTGCCGGCTTCGTCATCGGCCACAACACCGACCATCTCAGCGAAAACGCCGGTGGCTTCAAGAGCCTTGGCTTCTTCGGGATCGATGCCCATGGTGTACTCATAGTATTCATTGGCGCCGGCGATCATTTCGGCGGGCATGGATACGTTGTAGCTGTCATTCTTGGCATAGTTCAGGATCCATTCAAGACCGGTCACCCAGTCGGAGGCCTTCACATCAGCCATGACTTCTCCGTCCTTGTTGACCCAGGTCATGCCCTCGTTCAGGGTGAAGATCCAGGTTTTGCCGTTATCGGGAGTCTCGTAGCTCTTGGCGGCATTGGGCTTCAGGTTGCCGTGATTGTCGTTGGTCAGCAGACCGTCGAACAGGTTGCACAGCACGTTCAGATCCTGAGCGGCCTGAGAATAATGGATATTCCAGGTTTCCAGCTCACGGGCCTGCGTTTCGTAGGTGTTCAGTTCAGTCAGCTCTTCAGCGCCCGCGAAGGAAGCGACAGAGAGGAGCATGACAAGCACCAGCACGAATGAGAGCAGTTTCTTCATTTGGGGTACCTCCTCAAATCATTTCATTCGAAACTATAGTCGAACAATTTAATTCTATTTTTCGGTATATATTATGTCAAGTGAAAAAGGAAACATATTTTCATGAAATACACTAAAAATACAAAATAGTACTGTAAAATTTTATATATCTTGTGTTTTCCGTTGAAATCGTGTATATTGGGCTTATCGCTGAAGGAGGGGTACTGATGAAGAAGCTGAAGGAGATCTGGTGCAGGGAGCTGCTGCGTCCGATGATCTATATGACATTCACAAGGTTTATTCTGGGGCTGTTTATCGCCCTTCTCGCGGATTTTTTTCTTTCCGCCTCAGCAGGCCGCAACCTGAAGGAAACGCTTTTCCTGCTTACATCCGCCGTCTTCGCTGTTCTTTTCTGGATCGCCTGGCTGCGGCTGGACGGGATAAAGCTTCCCAAATTCATGATGAAAAGAATCAATCCCCGGAAGAAGCCTTCAAGAATGTACGGCGATATGATCGATTATGTGGATGAAAACGCCCCCGAGACTTTTGAAGACCTTGAAGACAACGAAAAGGATGTATGTATTCTGGGTGCGGATGTCGCCTGCTGTATCCTGTTTCTCATCATATCTTTTTTCATATGATATCCTTCCGGGATCATGCGCCTGAAGCTGTGCAATAAAAGCAAAATAGGCGGAAAGATCCCGTATTCTGTATCAAAACAGGGCGGCTGCTCCGGTGACCTTTCACCGCGGCAGCCGCCCTGTTATTCATTTTCTTCAGAACAGCGACGCAAGGATATCGGCGCATTTTTCAATGCCCAGCTTACCGCTGTCCAGTGATACCTGATAGTTATGCGGGTTGCCCCACTTCATATCTGTATAGATCTGATAGAAAGCGGCACGCCGTTTATCCTTGTCGCGCAGACGCTTTTCGGGAGCCTCATCGCTTTCTCCGTACAGGCGTACAATACGCTCCGCGCGGCTCTTCATATCGGAATGGATGAACACGGTAAGCAGATCCGCCGTGTCACGCAGGATATAGTCCGCGCAGCGGCCGATGATCACGCAGTCTTCCTTTTCGGCCAGCTCCCTGATGATCCTGCTTTGCAGGAAGAAAAGCTGATCCTGTCCGGAACGCCCGTAGCTGTCTCTTGCCGCCAGCGCGTTTGCAAACCATCCGGCGGAGGAAGCGTATTCTCCGCTCTCGCGGATATATTCCTTCGCGAAATTGCTCTCCTCCGCGATCTTGTCGATCAGCTCATGATCGTAACAGGCGATCCCCAGCTTTTCCGCCGCCATGCGGCCCACCGTTCTTCCGCCGCTGCCGAATTCGCGGCTCACAGTGATAATTCTGTGCATCGTTTTTCCTCCCTGATCATCTGTATCATGATTTTTGCCCTGTCAGGCAAATGCCTTACGGATATTCTCCAGCGCTTTGATCACATTCGCCCGCGGCGTGGCGATATTGACGCGCATGAAGCCCTCGCCATGCGCTGAGAAGGACGCGCCGGAAGAGAGAGCCACATTGGCCTCCTCGATCAGCTTTTTCTCAAGCTTTTCCTGGCACAGCCCTGCGCTCCTCATATCCAGCCACATCAGATAGGTGCCTTCAAGCCTTGAGAAGGAAAAGCCGGGAAGGTGATCCCGTGCAAAAGCCTCCGCCGCTTTTCTGGTCCCGTCCAAGTACTCAAGCAGCGCGTTCAGCCATTCCTCTCCCCCGCGGTACGCGGCTGTCTGCGCCGCAGCACCCATGGTACTCACTTCACCGATGCCCACGCTGTCGAGAAAACGCTCCATCACCTTTTTATCCTGATTGCTGCCAAACAGCATGGAGGAGCATCTCAGCCCCGCGAGGTTGAAAGTCTTGGTTGCGGAAACAAGGCATACAGCGTTTTCAGACATCAGCATGGAGGAAGTATGGCGGTACCCCGGTATTTCAAAATCGGCATGGATCTCATCCGTTACCACCCGGCAGCCGTAGCGTTCACATAGCATGAACACTTCCTTCAGTTCGGCCTCCGTCCATATCCTGCCCACCGGATTATGCGGGCTGCAGAGCAGCAGCAGCTTTACCCCCTGTTTGAGCCCGTCCTCCAGACAGTCCAGATCCATCTTCCACCCGTCCCGGGTATTCAGCAGAGGAACAAAGCAAGGCATTCTTCCGCTGTTTTCCACTACGTGCAAAAACGGACCGTATACAGGCGTCATGATTGCCACTTTATCTCCACTTTTTGTATATGCGTTCACAGAAAATCCAAGGCTGTCCACCACTCCGGGTGAAAGAAGCACCTGATCGGCCTTCACGGTCACTGCATGCCTCTTCTTTTCCCAATCGCATACAGCCTGTATGGCCTCATCAAAGTTGAACGCATAGCCCCACAGACCCTTTTCCGCCTCGGCGACAAGGGCTTTCCGGACACAGTCCGGAGAAAAGAAATCCATATCAGCCACCCAGAGCGGCAGCGCGTCCTTCCTGCCGAACAGCTTCTCTCTTCCGTCCCATTTGACTGAATTGGTGTTTTCCCGTATTGCTCCGGTATCAAAGAAACGTTCCCAGTCCATACTCATCCTCCGGCCTGCCGTCGGTCATCAGCGTTATCTCAGTTCTTCATCGATCTGTCTGCCCTTGCTTTCAGGGTTCAGTGCGATCCTCCCCTGCTTTACAAGACGAAGCAGTGCTTCCGCCACATCATTGTCGTACTGACTGGGCAGCCCGACCAGTTCCTCCGCCGCGTCAACATAAGAACGAGGCGTAGTATAGCACCGTTTGCTGGTGATCGCGTCAAACGCATCCGCCACCATCACGATCCTGGCCTCAAACGGCAGCTCATCCGCTTTCAGCCCCATCGGATAACCGCGCCCATCCAGACGCTCATGATGCATTCTCGCCAGCTTTGCGATCTCGGCACCGAAAATCGGCTCAAGGATGCGGTAGCTGTCCAGCGGATGCTTCTTGATCACATTATATTCATCATTGGTCAGCCCGGAGGGCTTTTGCAGTATTTCAGAGGGGCAATAGCACTTGCCCACATCATGGAACAGACAGGCCACGGAAAAATCGTCCAGATTCATCATCTTGCACCGGTCCGCCAGTTCCTCCCGCAGCTTCAGGCTGTATTCCAGCACCCTATAGCTGTGTCCCTTTGTATAGTGGTCTTTTTCATCGATACGGTTCAAAAGATCCTGCAGGTTCTGCTGCCAGTAGGCCTCATCCTCAAACACCGAGCAGTTGGAAAGATAGAGCACCAGCGCGTCCTCAAGGCAGCGCAGCTTTACATCGCTGCGCAGCTTGGTTATGAAGAAAGAATCGCCCGGGCCCAGCACAGACGGCATCTCGTCATCAAGTATCTCGATCTGCCCTTCATGTACAAAGAAAAATTCAAAAGGATCCTCCGTCACACCGGGCGAGAGCCATACGACCGATCCCTTCAGGATCAGCTGCGTCATGATCTCATACTGACCGTGCTTCGCGATCAGAGAGAGGGATTCATCCACATCCGAACGGAGCGATACCGTTTTTTCGTTATTCTGAACTTTATGGATAAACAAACCTTCCATATCCGTTCCCCCGTGCTGTTTGTTCTTTCCTATTATACTATAATCATGAACATTCGTAAAGACAAAAATATCGCGTCCGGAGAGAGACCGGGCGCGATACTGCATACAACATAATTCGGCGCTTACTTTCTGATGTTGATGACCTTGAGAGGATCGATCGCTACGGTTCTTCCGTCGATCACATAATAGTCATACTCGCACACAACCTCGGCACCGATCTTCTTGGCAAACTGGAAAACGGGCTTGGTGATCTTGTCAACGGACTTGAGAAGCCACTTGACATCATCTTCAGGCGTAGCCTGAGCGATCTTCACATTTGCCTTGATCTGCGCGTTGGCAGAAGCAACCATTTCGATCAGTTCGGCGATCTGGGCGTCGGAAGCAGACTTGTTCTTACCCTTCGCTTTTCCTTCAGCAAAGGCAAAACCGGTGGTAAGAATGATAGCTACAGTCACAAGAGCCAGAATGCGAAGTAACTTCTTCATTGTTTTCTCCCCCTTAGTGAAATCACCTTATCATTTGTAACTGATGCGTTTTTGCCGCATCTCTTTGATTTCATGCGTATTGTAACATTGTTTTTTTTCTGTGTCAACACCAAAATCACATTTTTTGCAAAAAATTTTTATTTTCAGGTAATTATTTTCGTTTTTGCTCATAGCCGCCCATTCGGCCAGCAAAAAAACCTTTATTTTGCATTGTAACGGGTGACATTGTCCATGTGTTTGCCAGATTTTACATGCATTTCTGTGTCAGCAGTGTGTGTCCCCCGGAAAGTGTTTGGTTACATCTCGTATCTTTGTGAAGGGGTTGTACGGATATACACGGCTGTTTTTTATGTGCATGTAACTATTTCTTCTGTCTGCCCCTGCTGATAACACCGCTTCTTGCAAGCGCGGAATACAGAAGCTGCCCGAACAGGAATACGCTCACCGCCTCCCCCGCGCCGACAGACAGCATAAGCAGCGGATAGGAGATGCCGACCCCGTAGCAATAGATCAGCAGAAGCGGAACAATGACTCCGTTCGCGATCACCGGTGGGAGACAGCACAGATATCTGTTTTTTCTGAGCATCCGTGTTCCGGCGGCCGCTGCCAGCGTCGCGATACTGCCGAAGAGGATATCCACCGGAAGACAGCCGGTCAGCAGCCCGGATACGGCACAGCCGATCGCCAGCCCCGGGATGGCGTAGGGCGAAAATACCGGAAGCACACAAAGCGCTTCCGATATCCTGATCTGTACAGGGCCGTTCGCCAGAGCGAGCATATCTGAAAGAAGCGTCAAAACGGTATACAAAGCGGCGGTCATCCCCGCGTATGTGATGCCCGCCGCCTTTTGGGTACGGCGTTCTTTCGCGCCGTCTGAATTTCTGTCCATAGAAAGAGTTACTCCTGTGCCGTAGTTTTGATTTGGGTGAGGAGGCTTTCGAACTCACCGTGCCGACCTTTCCCGTTCACGTCATTCCGTGTACAGGGTGCTCCGGCGAACTGCCCGCCGGCACACGATGCCGATCGTGATGCCGCAGGCAAGAATGATCAGATAACAAACCGGCATACTGAAGAAGCTTTCAAGTGTGCCCCTGTCTCCGTCCAGCAGCTTAAACAGCTTTCCGAGCTTGTTCTGTGTTTCCGCCGTAAAGGCCGCTCCCAAGATCGCCGCAAGCGCAAAGATCACCGCGCCCGGAACGGCCTTCTTTCTTTTCTTCATATGGATCACAGCCACCGCGAATACCGTGATCAGGATGATCGCGTTCACGATCTGATCGGTATTGGCCATCCAGAGCTGCAGGCTGGGAGAAGCGATCATTACAGGATAAAGGATATTCACCGACGCGTACTGGATGATATATAGCAATGCTTTATCTCCCGCGGGCTTTTCCGATCTGTCTGCCGCCGCCCATACCGCGAAAAACAGCGCGGTCACACCTTCAATGGCCCATACCGCCAGGCTGTACTCCTCACGGTCCGCCGCGGGCTCTCTGAAAAAGCCCAGAAAGGAGGTGATGGGCGTAAGGCTGTTTTCGCCGAGATCCCCCTCGATGAACGCCTTACCGTAGCCTGAAGAGTAAAGAGGCATGGCGAAGCAGCACACAGCGGTAAACACGGCGGCAGGCACCACGGCGCTGTCCAACAGGCTGCGCAGCTTTTCTCCGCGCGTCCTGGATACGATAAACGCGGTAAGGACCAGGCCGAGGTATACGCCCACGATGCTGTGTCCGTCGCTCCATGGGATGATCATCCCAAGCCAGTTTCTTTCGGTAAAGACCGCTCCGGAAAAGGTACCGTCAAGCAGGGCTCCCACCGTTTCGCTGAGCAATTCCAGAATGCCGTAAAAGAGATGGGAAACAAACAGGCACACCGGTATGCCGATAAGGCAGAACAGCACACGGCTCATGTAAGCGGTACTGCTTTTTCGTGCCAACAGCAGTACAGAAAACAGCAACGCACCCGCGCCGATTAGGTAAGGAGCATCAGATTCCAGCATTGAAAATGTATACATACCGTATTCTCCCTGAAAACAGACTCAATCAGGCGCGTACGCGCTGCAGAAGCAAACGATATCGGAAATGGGACGATTCTTCTTCAAGCCGAAGGTATTGATCTTGGTTCCGCGAAATACGGCGATCGCGCTGCTTCCTCCGTCCAGGTTATAGGCGTCTGTCACGCCCTCCACCCCGGCCACGACAGAGGCGAACTGGCTGAGCGTCATGCCCGTGCTGCCCGTATTATCCGGCCCGGCGCTCACAACGCATACATATTCCAGCTGATATTCACCGTCCGTCACCTCGCTGCGGCAAAGCGCGGTACGCTGAGCGGGGCCTTCGGTGGAGATCGCCCTATCTTCCTGGATCTCAAGCAGTTCGCCGTTCAGCATAAGCGCAGGGCCGAAGGAGAAGGAATTGACAATCTGAAGGCTGTTCTGCTCAATATATTCCTTTATTTCCGCTTTCTTCGGCTTGAGCAGGATATGAAAACCGCCGTTTTCATCGATCAACAGAACATCCAGCTCTCCTCTCGCGTTGTTCAGCTTCAGTTTTCCCTGCCTTACGACATATTTTCCGCAGCTTTTTTTGTTCTCGCGGAAAAAATCACCGTTCATGGCAAATACGGCACGGGCCTTCTTCGCGATCGTGATACCGTTTCCCGTTGCTTTTCCGTCACTCGATTCCAGCGCGGTACGTATCTGCGTTCCGTTCTGCATGCTGATTCGTATCACAAGATAATCGGTATCGTACTCCCTGCCCTCGCTGATCACCACATGGATGGAGGGATCGCGGTATTCGGTATCTGAGATGTATCCTTCCTCCAGCGGGGCGCTCACCTTGGTATCATTCGCTTTATACTGCCTGATCTCAGCCCTTGCGCTGAAAGAAAGCAGGCACAGCAATGCGGCGCAGAGCGCGGCGGCACGACGCATATTGAATCTCGCGTTCATGGCTTTTCCCCCGTCATGCTTCAGTTTTCAGTAAAGCTTCCGTCTTTATCGATATACACGATGCCTGTTTCAGCAAAGGAATCCGGAAGCCGGACAAAACCGGATGATTTTGAGGAACCGATCAAAATTTTCAGGCATTTTCTTCTCGCTTCCTCATCCTTCAGCTCAAACGGCCTGTAGTCTCCGTGCTCGCCCGTTTCGCAGGGCACCACACGCAGCATATCCAGCACGGGCTTGCCCTTATCAACAGTATATTCCAGCTGGAAGATCCCCGTCGCCGGGTCCACCTGGCTCATAGAGCCAAAGGTGAAATTGCCGGTGGAAAACATAACGGGTTTTCCTTTATAGAACATGACCGGCTGGGTGACATGCGTATGATGCCCCCAGATCAGATCCGCCCCCCCGTCGATCAGCTTTTTCGCGAATGAGAACTGCTCGCCGATCGGTTTATGGTTTTCCTCCCTGCCCCAGTGCATGCTCACGATCACCAGGTCGCAGCCCTCGTCTCTCAGCTTTTTGATGCGTTTGAGGCAGTTCCGGATATCATAATCCTGCGGGTAGCTGTAGCCTACAGCGCCGATCCTGATCCCCTTCACCTCGCCGGTCCAGAGAACATCCGATTTGGCGAAGGTCCCGAAATGGCCGATCCCCGCTTCATCCAGCACCTGAAGCGCATCCTCATACCCCGGCTGGCCGAAATCCTGGCAGTGGTTGTTCACGGTATTTACCACTTCTATACTGCCCTCCAGCAGGATATTCACATGCTCGGGAGCGGCGATCAGGTTATACCTCTTGCTCTTGTTGTAAAGCCGGCGCTGGGTCGTCAGCACCGCCTCGAGATTGGCAAAGGTAAGGTCATCCTCTTTCAGATAATGATCTATAAGTGAAAACGGATATGCCCAGCCTTCTCTTTTTACAGTCTGCGTATAGGAGTTTTCCAGTTCCGTCGCCGCCTGATTGTCTCCGATGGAACAGTCTCCCACAAAGGTTAGCACGATATGGCTGTCATCGCTCACGGGAGCCTGACGCGGCTGCTCCTCGGCAAGCACGCCGGTGCAGATGGGAAGCAAAAACGCTGTACACAATGCGGTACACAGTGCTGAGCGGATCTTCTTTATATTCATCGGATACCCGTCCTTTCGTACAGCATACCTGTACATTTTTATTTTACACGATGAACGCGTCCGCGTCAATCTTGCAGGCTGATTTTACAACTTCAGGCTGCATGTTTATCTTCTGCGGATGTATTGAAAACGGGGTCCGGAAATGGTATAATTGACATTATCCCGGAAAAGGCTCGAAAAATGCTTTTTTCCGGAGCATTGCAGCATATGATATCAGCGAATACACGCGTAACGAAAGGACAGAATATGGAAAAAAGGATACTGAAAGCCGGTGATCTGCTTCACGGCTTCAAGGTGGAACGCATTCGTGAAAACAGCGAGATCCGCGGCCGTATGGTGGAAATGACCTTCGAAAAAACCGCTACCCCCCTCTGCTGGGTGGATAACGGCGAGGAAAACAAGCTGTTCTCCATCACCTTCAAAACTCTTCCCGAAAACAGCACGGGTGTTTTTCACATTCTGGAGCATTCCACCCTGTGCGGAAGCAAAAAGTATCCCGTGCGGGAGCCTTTTGTGGAGCTGCTCAAATCCAGCATGAACACCTTTCTCAACGCGATGACCTTTCAGGACAAAACGATGTATCCGGTATCCAGCCGCGTGGATAAGGATTATCTGAACCTTGCCGGTGTCTATATGGATGCCGTGTTCGCCCCGCGCCTGCTGGAGGATCCCAATATCTTCTATCAGGAGGGCCACCACACCGAGACAGATGAAAACGGAAAGCTGTCCTACAAGGGCGTCGTGTTCAACGAGATGAAGGGCGCCATGAGCGGAGCGGACCGCGTGATGGGAGAAAAGATGGCCTCCCTTCTCTGCTGTGACAACAGCTACGGCTTCAACTCCGGCGGAGATCCGGAGGTGATCCCCGATCTGACATACGAAGCGTTCTGTGAAACCTACCGCCGCTTCTATCATCCCTCCAACGCCTTCGTGTTCCTGGACGGTGATATCCCTCTTGATGAAACGCTCATCCTCCTCGAGGAATATTTCTCAGCCTTTGACAGGAGGGAGGATCTGCCCGTCGTTGTTCCCCAACAGCCCAAAGCCTGCGAGGACAGCGTGGAATTCGAGATCGGTGCCGAGGAAGATACAGAAAACAAAGGGCGTCTGTCCTTCGCGCGCCTTGTGGGCACTTATGAAGACAAGGAAAAGCTGCTTGCAGCCGATATCCTGTGCGATGTGCTCTGCGGAAGCAATGAAAGCCCGCTCAAACGCGCCGTGCTGGAAAGCGGTCTCGCGCAGGATATGAGCCTGGGCATCGACAATGAAATGTATCAGCCTGAGATATTCATGGATCTCATCAATATCAACGACGGCTGCGAGCAGGAGCTGATCTCGCTCATCCGCGGCAAGCTGCGTGAGCTGATCCGGGCCGGGCTTGATAAGAAGGCCATCGAGGCGGCGATCAACCGCAACGAATTCCACGCCCGCGAGCCCGAAGAGCCTCAGGGGCTCATCCGCGCCATAGAAGCGCTCTCCGGCTGGCTGCACGGAGGAGACCCGCTTCGTTTCTGCACCTGCGACGGCGATTTCAAAGCCGTACGCGAAATGATGGAGACCGGCGCGTTCGACCGCCTTGCCGAAGAGATCTTCCTTGATGAAGACGGCATCTGCGTGCTGCACGGCATTCCCAGCAAAACTGTGGGAGACGAAAAGCGCGAAAAAGAAGAAAAGCGTCTTCAGGAAGAGCTTGACCGGATGAGCGAAAAGGATATTGAGGCGCTGAAGGAAGCAAATGACAGGCTGGTAAAGTGGCAGCAGACTCCGGACAGTGAGGAAAGCCTTGCCACCCTTCCCCTGCTGGATCTTTCCGATGTGAACCCCGAGCCCTTCTTCACAGACAGCATCGAGGGCGAGCAGGCGGGCGTGAAAACAGTATTCCATCCGGTCTCCTGCCACGGCATCCATCATATCGCCCTCTGGTTCAGTCTGGGAGATCTCGACCTCGCGGAGCTGGCAAAGGTCAATTTTGTGTGCGATCTGTTTGCCTCCATGCCCACCGGCCGCCTCGGCATCCTTGAACTGGAACAGGAGATCAAAAACAGCTTCGGGCGGATCTCCTTCAAGGTACAGAGCATAAGCCGCCTCAATGACCGCGCCCATACTGCCCCCTATCTTGTCGTCAGCTTCAGTGTGCTGGATGACAAGCTGGAAAGCGCTCTGGCGCTGCTGCATGAGATCATAACCGACACCCGCTTTGACCTTACGGACCGTATCCGCGAGCGCGTGATGCAGGCTGAGGAAATGAGCAAGCAGGCAGGCGCTCAGGCAGGCCATATTTACGGTCTTGTCGCCGCCGCCTCCCGCTATTCCGCCGATGCCGCCGTCAGAGAAGTGCTGAACGGCTCCACGGCTCTGAACACGCTGCACGCGTTCGCGAAGGATTTTGACGGCCATATCGGAGAGATGATCGAAGAGGCCCAAAAGGTGATGAAGCAGGTATTCTGCCGCAGCCGCCTTACCGCGACCGTGAGCGGAGACACCCCCTGCGATCTTTCTTCCTTCCTAGAGAAGCTGCCGCTCGGTGAAAAAGTGCCGGAGCTGGCCGCCTATTCCGTTTCACTGCCCGCGCGGCTCGGTCTGCGCACCACGGCACAGATCAGCTTTGCTGAGCAAAGCTGGCATCTTGACGAAGCAGGAAAGCAGTTTGACGGAAGCATGCTGGTCGCGTCCAATATCATCAGCCTCTGCTGCCTGTGGAACAAGGTACGCGTACAGGGCGGCGCGTACGGCTGCAACATGCGCGCCTCGCTTCGCGGCTCGCTGGATACCTATTCCTATCGCGATCCCTCCCCTGCCCGCACGCTTAATGTGTATAAAGAAGCCGCCGCGTTCCTGAGGGAAATGGTAAGCAGCGGCGAAAAGCTGGATAAATATATCATCTCCACCGTTTCCAATACCGATCCGCTCAGTTCTCCCCGTGAGACCGGCATCACGGCCGACCTTCGCTACTTCGGAAGGATCAGCCGTGAAGAAGAGCGGAAGCAGCGCAAAGCCATGCTTGAGACCGTCCCCTCAGACCTTCTCCGTTTTGCCGATATTCTGGATCAGTTCGCGGCAAACGGCGCTGTATGCGTGGTCGGCCATGACGCGGCGCTCAAAGAATGCGATCTGGATGAGATCCGCGACCTGTGACCGGTAAAGCACCAAACGATAAAAACATGCGGGACCGCTTCGGATGCCTCGACATCCCGGCGGTCCCGCTTACTGTTTCCGTTTTTTATCACTGCTGTTACAGCAGCTTTACATGATGCTCCGCGCAGATCCTGCGCGTATCCTCGTCCCAGCTGGAGGACTGCACCTCACCGATGTGCGCCTTGTGAAGCAGCTGCATACACAGGCGGCTCTGGCCGATGCCGCCGCCCACGGTATAGGGCAGTTCACCGGCAAGCAGCATTTTATGGAAGGGAAGCTCTCTTCTTTCATCATGTCCCGACAGGGTGAGCTGCCTGTCAAGGGATTCCGGCGATACGCGGATACCCATGGAGGAGATCTCCAGCGCGCAGCCCAGGATATCGTTCCACAGCATGATATCACAGTTCAGGTCCCAGTCATCATAGTCCGGCGCGCGTCCGTCGTGGGGCTTGCCGGAGCGCAGCTTTTTGCCGATCTGCATGATGCAGGTGGTGGGATGATCCTTCACATACGCGTTTTCGCGTTCCTTACCCGTCATATCGGGGTAAAGATCCTCCAGCTCCTGTGTGGTGATGAAAGACACCGTGCGGTGCACATTGCGCTTCAGTACGGGATACTTCCATCCAAGCACATCCGCCGTCATACAAATGGCGCTCACGATCCGTTCCACCGTCTGCTTCAGCAGCTCCGGCGTGCGATCCTCCCTGCGTATCACCTTTTCCCAGTCCCACTGATCCACATATACGCTGTGCAGGTTATCCAGCGTTTCATCTCTGCGGATGGCGTTCATATCGGTATACAGCCCGCTTCCCTCGGGAAAACCGTACACCTTCAGCGCAAGGCGTTTCCATTTTGCAAGAGAATGCACCACCTGCGCGTTTCTGCCCGTTTCGAGCAGGTCAAAGCTCACCGGGCGCTCAACACCGTTCAGGTCATCATTCAGGCCGCTTCCCTCATCCACAAAAAGCGGTGCGGAAACACGACGCAGATCCAGCGCCCTGCAGAGGTTTTCCTGAAAGGTCTTTTTGATCAGTTCGATCGCGTCCTGCGTTTCATAAAGGTTAAGGAGAGAAGCATATCCCTCCGGAATCACTGTACGGCTCATTTCTGCCTCCGTGTATCCCCCTCAGGGGAAAATACCAGCAAATATTATAAAAAGGCGCCGCGCCTCCTGTCAAGGCGGATACAGTTAATAAACAAAGCGTTTATCTCGCGTAATAGCCTGTGCGCACTTCCTCGGCAAACTGTTCTCTGCCCGGCAGCTCCGTTTCCAGCGCGCGCAGCGCGGCCGCCTCACAGTCATAGGGCACCGAGACCATCGTGAATGAAATGGGGCACCGTTTTTCTTCACCGATCTCCCCTTCCATGATGCAGTACTGTACTTCGTTGATCCCCAGGCCGTTTCCCACGCTTCCGCAATTGATGATCTGCATATGATGCCCCGGCAGACGCACCCCCATACGGTGTGTATCGGCCCAGAGCAGGATATCCGCGTTTTCACCAAGCAGAGAAGCAAATTTCGAGGATTCATCCTGTACAAACAGCAGCGGATCCATCAACGGGCGTCCGTGCATCATGCGCACCCGTCTTCCGCTCACGGTCACTTCCTTTTCAAGCGGGAGAGAGCGCAGAAAAGCCATCCGTTCCTCACCCAGCTGTTTCCAGTAGTATTCGTCTCTCGGATACTCCCTGAACCCGATCCCGCTGTCCCAGTTTCCGCGGAGGATCAATTCCGAATGCGCCCTTGCCCAGTCACAGGTCACATCATTGTCGGGACCCTTTCCCACAATATCACCGAGGCACCACAGTCTGGTCAGCCCGCGCTCCGCAAGATCCTTTTCAAAAGCCCTGAGAGCCGGAATATTTCCGTGCAGATCGGCATATACGGCAATTCTCGTCATTTGCGATTCCTTTCGGCTGCTGAAACAAAAGTATCAAAAACACGCTGCATTTCGGGATATCTTTCCGCCATGGATTCCGGATGCCACTGGATCCCCAGCAGAAACGGATACTCCGCAGTATCCTTTTCGATTCCCTCCGTGACACCGTCCTCAGAGCGGCAGCAGATCCTCATGCCGGGCGCGGGGTCCTTAACCGCCTGATGGTGACGGCTGTTCACGATGATCTCACGGCACCCGAAAATGCTGTACAAAAGCGAATCCTTCCCGATCCGGTTTTTATGCACACCGTCTGCGGGCAGATCACTGCGGGGATGCGTGAGCGTGTGAGGCACCTGCAGCGCGATATCCTGATACAGCGTTCCGCCAAGCGCGGCGTTCATCAGCTGCACGCCGCGGCAGATGCCGAGAACGGGCTTTTTCAGCCTCATGAACGCCTCCAGCAGCAGCTTTTCAGAAAGATCGCGTTCCGCGCTCACCGCCCCGCAATACAGGTTTTCCTCACCGTACATTTCAGGAGACACATCCTCCCCTCCTGAAAGCAGCAGGCCGTCCGCCAGCGCGGCCCATCGCTCCGCTTCCACGGCATCCTTCACAAACGGTCCCACGGCAGGCTGCGCGCCCGCGCGCGCGATCGCCTCAGCATAATCTCTGTTCAGGTGATAATAAGCACCGTTTGCGCTGCATTTGATAAACGGTGTGATCAGGATCAAAGCCATTCCTTATTCTCCTCTGTATTTCAAAGTTCTCGCAGCACAAGCTCCGTCTGACCTCCGTCCGGCGAAAGCACGCATCTGAGCACCCGCGGATGAGCGGCGTATCCGGCTGTCAGCGTTTTCAATGCATCGCCGCTGTTGTGCCCATGGATCACCCGGATCCTGTACACGCCGTTTCCGGCCTTTTTCAGCGCCGCGTCCAGCGCGATCCCGGCCTGATACACATTTTTTCCGTGCAGGTCCAGAGTGACCGTTCCCAAAGCCGTAAATGCCATACCGCCCCGCCTTTCTCCATCCGGCCTGATATCAGCATCATTATACCGCTTTGGGCGGTATTTAACAATATTGCGGTATAAAAAAGAGAAGTGTATAATAAGTCAGAGGATCGTGTTCGGCCGGTCTTCAACCGCCATCGGCGTCCTGTCCGGATGCCCGGTCATTAAGATGAAAGGAGAAGGGCGGAATGAAAAGAACCTTCGGGATCCCGGTACTGCTTATCGGCTTCTGCCTTTCTCTTTGTGTTTTTTCTTTTTCCCGGGCAAAGGCAGAGGACGGAAAACGCCGCGCGTTTCTGATCGGCTGCGACCGTTTCATTACCATGGAGAATACCGATCCCGCAGCAGCGACCAATATCAGGATGCTTCGTGATACCCTTATGACCGACAGCCGCGGCTGGGATGAGATCATCTGCAGGGAAAACTGTATCTCCTCCGAAAGCCGGCTTGCCGCGCTTATTGAGGAAAACTGCGGCGATTCTGAAGAAAATGACCTCACTCTGATCTATCTTGCCACCCATTCCGTAAAGACGCCGGGGCTTTCAGGCCGCGCGTTTCTCCTGTCGGACGGAAAAACGGAGGGCCTGCTCACAGCGGAAGAGCTTTTTGACCTTCTATCCGGTATAAAAGGGAAAATATGGATCATCGCGGACAGTTGCAACAGCGGCTTTCTGATATCCAAGGGAATGGATGACACGCCGGGAGGAAACCTGTTTTCGGGAGACCGCTTCAGCATTCTGTGCTCCGCCGGCAGCGATGAAACAAGCCTCTACTGGGTAGACGGTGTGGACCCGTTCCGCAGAAACGGAGCCGGCTTCTTCTGCACGGCGCTGTGTACGGGGCTCGGGTACGGCGGCGGCCGCGAAGCGGACAGCAACCGGGACGGAAGGATCACGCTGCGCGAGATCCGCGATTATGTCGCGGCATCCTGCGGCACATCTCTTTGCCGCTCCTACCCGGAGGACGGCAGTGACAGAGTGCTCTTTGAGTACGACCCCTCCGGTGAATTTGAAAAAGAGCGCACCGTCAGCGATGTCTATTTCGCGGGTGATTCGCTTTTGCCCGGGGAGGACAGCGTATATTTCAGCTACACGCTTACCGTTCCCGCTCAGGTGTTCTACCGCACGGTATACAGAACCGGCAGCACCTGGGATTTTGAGCATGCCGTTTGCTTCGCGGACAGTGAAAACGATGACCTGCTTTCTCCCGGCTGCAAGGAACGGTCCCTTTCGCTTGAGCGAAAGGAGACCGGCGAAAACGGCTATATTCTGGTGCAGATCTACTCATCGGCATCCGGTGCCCCCGTACTTGAATACTCAAAGGTGCTTTCCGTTCTGTCAGAGGAGGACGGCGTGCTTTATCTTCCGGAAGAAAAAGCCGGGTCGTTTTCACCCGCCCGGGGAGAGGAAATGAAGATCATCGCCTCCTCTTCCCTGCCGTGTCTGCTCACGGCACGCGTCCTCGACGAAAACAGAGATACCGTATGTTACCTCTGTTCCGGCCTTTCCACCCGTCCGTCCGGCACCGGTGCCGAGGGTGCCGCGCTCATATGGAATGGAAAGACCTCCCGCGGAGAGGCTGCACCGGCAGGATATTATACCGTACAGGTCTCTGCTTTCTTCGGGCAGAACACCGAAACAAGTGAAACCGCGCCCTTTGAGCTCATGCCTGCCCCGGCCGTTGACGGCGCGGAGGATTCTCCTCATCCGGATCATCCTTAAATCGTGCACGATATTCCTGATATTCCGGCGGATTTATGTTGACGTAAATGCTTACATCAGTTATAATCATGATATCCCGAACGGCATTACAAAACACCAAGGAGGATTTGTTATGAAGCCTTTTATGGATAAGGATTTCCTGCTTCATACCGACACAGCCCGCATGCTTTTCCATGAAGCGGCGGAGAATATGCCCATATACGATTATCACTGCCACCTGATCCCCGAACAGATCACCGAAAACAAGCGGTTCCGCTCCCTTACGGAGCTGATGCTGGGCGGAGATCACTATAAGTGGCGTCTGATGCTGGCCTGCGGCGTGGATGAGAGCCTCATCCGTGGAAACGGTGATGACCGCGAAAAATTCATTGCATTTGCTTCCGCCCTGCAGCAATCCATCGGCAATCCCGTTTACCACTGGACGCATCTGGAGCTTCAGCGTGTATTCGGCATCTATGATCCCCTCACCGAAAAAAACGCCGGCGATATTTACGACAAGGCCACAAAGATGCTTGAGGGCGATGATTTTACCGCTCAGAGGCTGATCGACCGTTTCAATGTGCACACTCTGTGCACCACGGATGACCCGGCGGATGATCTTCATTTTCATCGCCGCATCGCTTCCGAAGGCACGCTGAAGGCACGCGTCCTTCCCGCTTTCCGTCCTGACAAAGCCATCAATATCGACCGGGCCGGCTTTGCGGATTATATCAAAAAGCTTGAAAGCGTGAGCGGGATCACCATTCACGGTGTACACGATGTGCTGGAAGCACTTGAAAGCAGGATCGATTATTTCCACGCCTGCGGTGCCCGCCTTTCCGATCACGCGCTGGATACGGTCCCCTTCGCCAAGCCCGACAGGGACAGTGCCAACAAGGCTTTCCATGCCGCCATGGACGGTGAAAAAGTAAAGGACAAGCACGCCGAAAGCTACAAGACCCTGCTTCTGACAGCCCTCGGCGAGATGTACGCGAGACGCGGATGGACACAGCAGTATCACATCGCCGCGATGCGCAACAACAACACCCGTATGTTCAACGCGCTGGGGCCGGATATCGGCTTTGACTCGATCAACGACGCTCCCATCGCCTGCAAGCTTTCCCGCCTGATGGACCTGCAGGCCGAAAAGGACGCTCTGCCCAAAACGATCCTCTATTCGCTGGATGCCGCCGCGAACAGCGCCATCGCCTCGATGACCGGCAACTTCCAGCAGAGCGGTGTTCCGGGCAAGATCCAGATGGGAAGCGCCTGGTGGTTCCTGGATAACAAGGAGGGAATGGAGCAGCAGCTGAAGACGCTCTCCTCCATGGGCGTTCTCGGACGCTTTGTGGGTATGCTCACCGACAGCCGCTCCTTCATCAGCTATCCCCGTCATGAATATTTCCGCCGTATCCTCTGCTCCTTCATCGGAGACCTTGTTGAAAACGGCGAATACCCAAGCGATGAAGAATTCCTCAAGAAAACAGTGCAGGATATCAGCTTCAACAACGCGCTCAGCTATTTTGATATGTAAAGGCGATACCGCGCGATCCATCAGCATAGTATTGATCAAATATGATTCAAATAAGGAGGTATACTCATATGGATATGCTCAGGCAACTCTCACTGGCCGGCCTTGTGCCCGTTATCAAGGTAAAAAACGCCGAGGATGCCGTGCCCCTTTGCACCGCGCTCAGCAAGGGCGGCCTTCCCGTAGCGGAGATCACCTTCCGCACCGATGCCGCCGAGGAAGCCATCCGTCTTGTGCATGAAGCGCTGCCCGATGTGCTGCTGGGTGCCGGAACGGTGCTCACGACAGATCAGGCGGACCGTGCCTGGAAGGCCGGTGCCGGCTATATCGTCGCTCCCGGTCTGAACCCCGTTGTGGTAAAGCACTGCATCGATAACGGCTATCCGGTCCTGCCCGGCTGCGCCAACCCCAGTGATATCGAAACCGCCCTTTCTCTGGGTCTGAAGACCGTCAAGTTCTTCCCCGCTGAGGCGCTGGGCGGCCTGAAGCTCATCAAAGCGATGAGCGCCCCGTACGGTGATGTGCGTTTTGTACCCACCGGCGGCATCAACGAAAAGAACCTTTGCGAATACCTTGCCTTCCCCAAGATCGCGGCCTGCGGCGGCAGCTGGATGGTGCCGGAGGATCTGATCAGGGATAAAGCATGGGACAAGATCGAAGCACTGGCCTGCGACGCCGTTCAGAAGATGCTGGGCTTCTCCATCATCCATGTGGGAATGGACTGTGACAATGCTGAGACCGCCGCGAAGGAAGCTCAGAAAATGAGCATCCTGCTGGGTCTGCCCATTGAACGCGAAAGCGAAAAAGGCATGTTCTGCGGCCCGTTTGAGATCGAAAAGCGTATCGTACGCGGCACGCACGGCCATATCGCCCTGGGCACCCTGAATGTGGAACGCGCCAAGTGGCATCTGGAGCGCCGCGGCTTTACCTTTGACGAGGAGAGCGCCACCTTCACTCCGGACGGCAGAATGAAATTCATCTACATGAAAGACGAGATCTGCGGCTTCGCCTTCCATCTGCTGCTCAAATAACGCTTTCCGCTCATATCGTCAATGAAGCTTATGCACTTTCCGTCCGGAAAGTGCATTTTTGTTTACCCATGACAGGATATAACGGACATTACGGAATCTATGAGCCTGCCGCGGTATAACACAAAAGCAGGGGCTTCCGGATTATCCGAAAGCCCCCGCCCTGTATCATTGATCCTGCTTTGCCTCTTCCGCGGCTTTTTTCATTTTTTCTCTTTCCTCTTCCTCAAGGATCCGGTATGCCACCTTCCCGACCAGCGTCTTGGGCAGATCCTCGCGGAATTCGATATCGTAAGGCATCGCGTATTTGGCAATGTTTTTGCGGCAATAATCCATGATGGCCGCCTTCGTTTTTTCATCCGGTTCCACACCCGCGGCGGGTTTGACGAAGGCCTTGACTTTTTCGATCTTGTAGGGATCGGGCACACCGATCACGCAGCTCATCTGCACATATTCATGCGCGTCCAGAATGTTTTCCAGCTGCGCGGGATATACATTGTAGCCGCTTGTTACGATCATGCGCTTCGCGCGACCGCGGAAATAGATGAATCCTTCTTCATCCATCACACCCAGGTCTCCGGTATATACCCATGTAAGGCCGTCACGGTGCACCCGAATGGTCTGCGCGGTCTCATCCGGATGGTTCATATACTCCTTCATCACTGTAGGCCCGGCAAGCAGGATCTCTCCTTCCTCGCCGTAGGGAAGCTCTTCATCGGTACCCGGCTTGACGATCTTGATATAGGTATCGGGGAAAGGAATGCCGATGCTCCCTTTCTTATACATTGTAGGCGGCGTAAGGCAGCAGGCCGTTACGGTCTCCGTAGTGCCGTAGCCTTCACGGATCTGGATCACGGCCTTGTGATCATACAGGAATTTATCCAGTTTCTTTTTCAATTCCACGCTCAGGCTGTCTCCGCCGGAGAAAACACCCTTCAGGCAGCTCAGATCCGCTTTTTCCATAGACGGCAGGCGGAGCAGCGCCTCGTAAAGCGTCGGCACGCCGGCTACAAAGTTGCAGCGGTATTTGATCAGCTGCTTCGCGTAGCTTTTCGGCGTAAATCTCGGGATCAGGATACAGCGTCCTCCGCAAGACAGCATGGTATGGATGCAAACACCCAGACCAAAGCCGTGGAAAAGAGGCATTGCCGCCAACATCTTATCCCCGGGGCGGAACATGGGATTCGCCGCCACCACCTGCCTGCCCAGCGCGTTGAACGCGTAGTTGGTGAGCACGATGCCCTTTGTGGTGCCGGTGGTACCGCCGGAATACAGTATCACTGCCGGCGCGTCCGCCTTGCGCTTCACTTTGTAATCATAGAAGCAGTATCGGCTCAGCCGTTCAAAATCATGCCAGCGGATCACGGGCGCTTCGGACGGTATCTTTTTGATCTTTCTTCCTTCTGTCAGCATATAGCCGTAGCGCAGCGGGCGTGACAGCTCATCCTTCACGCTGGCGATCACGATATTGACCACATGAGTATTGTGGCGAATGCTCTCAAACTTATGATAGAACTGATCCAGCGTGATCGCGGTCACGCTCTCGGATTCATTCAGATAGAACTCGATCTCTTTTTCGGCTGAAAGCGGATGGATCATATTGGCGACCGCGCCAACCAGATTGACCGCGTAAAGTGAATAGACCGCCTGCGGGCAGTTCGGCAAAGCGATGGTGACCCTGTCATTTTTCCTCACGCCGATGGTGCGGAGACTCATTGCGCAACGATTGATATTTGCGATCAGCTCTTTATAGGTG
The DNA here is from genome assembly GCA_937886445.1 of uncultured Clostridia bacterium. Classification (GTDB taxonomy): domain Bacteria; phylum Bacillota; class Clostridia; order Christensenellales; family Aristaeellaceae; genus ZC3RG03. The sequence goes on from CALGBY010000009.1 coordinate 42,749, forward strand.
ATCGAGCTTCCCATAAAATCCATCGCGACCTGATCCGGATACTTTTCGGCAACGGCAGCGATCGCCTCGTACATAGACCCGCCGAAATAATCCAGATGCATCGGGATATCGCCCATGGAAGACTCCCACGGTGTTTTGACACGGTATTCCTCCGCCTCGGGAGCAAACTCAAAAATATGCTCAACAGCGCTCTGCATCATTTTCCTCTTCCCGCCATATTCTTCGACCGATGATATATTCACCCGGAAGCAAGACGCTGCCCGTACAAAACCTGCAGTGTCTCAAATGGCAATACATATTTATTATACCAAATTTACCCGTATATTGCAAGCTTCGCACAGCATAGTATCAGGGCAATCGCTTACGAGGTAGGAAGAGCAACAGAGACAGAGAGCCAATTATCA
>CALGBY010000010.1 GCA_937886445.1 uncultured Clostridia bacterium
TAACAAAAATGTAATATTTGCAATTAATGCGTAATATTTAAATGAGATGACCCTGATCCGCCTTGCAGCCGTTGACAGCCCGAGGAGATCCGCTGTATACTTTAGGAACTCAAAACCCGTTTTTTGAAAAACACAGCCGGGCAGCCGCGGCGGAAAGGCAGAAACATATGAGAAAAACCAAGATCACAGTGCATCCATCCTACAGGATCGGTACAGTATCCCCCCGTCTGTTCGGCGCGTTCCTTGAGCCGATCGGACATATGGTAAACGGCAGCATGTATAATCCGAAGCATCCTTCGGCAGATAAAAACGGCATGAGACAGGATTTTGCCGGAGCGCTGAAGCAGGCGGGTCTGCCTGCCGTGCGTCTGCCGGGCGGAAATTTTGTATCCGGCTGGAGCTGGAAGGATTCGATCGGCCCGATGAATGAGAGGAAGACCTGCCTTGACCTCGCGTGGAAGCAGTTCATCCCCAATACGGTAGGGCACGACGAATATCTGCAGTGGGCGGAGCTTGCCGGCGCGGAAGCCATGTATACAGTAAACCTGGGCACCGGCAGCCTGAAGGACGCGCAGGAGCTGGTGGAGTATACCAATTTTGAAGGCGGTACCTACTGGAGCGATCTGAGAAAAAAGAACGGTCATGAAAAGCCCTATGGCGTAAAGACCTGGTATCTGGGAAACGAACCGGACGGCCCGTGGCAGATCGCTTCCTGGGAAAAGGATCCTGCCGGCTACGGGATCCTTGCCCATGAGGTATCCAAGGTGATCAAGTTCACCGATCCTGCCGCCGAAACCGCCGCCTGCGTATCCTCCTCCCCATTCCTCAGCCATTATCCGGATTGGGACCTTGCCGCGCTTTCACAGTGCTATGAAACGGTAGACTATATATCCATGCATCACTACCATTCCGCCCCGCCGGACAATATCCCCGGCCTGCTTGCGGGGTATCTTGCCTTCGAGGATTATATCCGCACCGAGACCGCCCTGTGTGACCTGATAAAAACAAAACTGCATTCGTCAAAAACCATGATGCTCAGCTTTGATGAATACGGTTCCTCCTTCCGGCCGGCCGGAAAAGTGAAATACGGTATGAACGGAAGGATACCGGCTGACAGCTTCTGCTCCTTTGACCCCGCGCAGAAATTTGTCCGTCATGACCCGGATGACTGGACAGACACGGGAATGCGCAGACCGCGCATGAACGAGATCCTTCAGGCTCTGGCGACCGGTACCGTGCTGCTTACCCTGCTCCGTCACGCGGACCGGATCAGGATCGGCTGCGCTACCGGCGGTCTGGCCTGCCTGTGCATGACAGACAGGGAGCATATCTGGAAGGGCGCTTCCTACTGGCCGTTTGAGCAGATGATCCGCCTGTGCTCATCGGGCACCTCTCTGCAGGCAGTCACCGAATGTGAAAAATACAGCGTTGAAGGCTACGCGATCGATGATATGAACCAGTACAGCGGTTTTGATAACGCCGCGTACACGCAAACGGCGGCCGTGCTGAACAGGGACGAGGATGAACTGTACATCTTTGCCCTGAGCGCGGATACCGTCGGCGCTCAGGAGATCGAGATCGACGCGCGCGCCTTTGACCGCTATACCTTTGCCGAGCACATTTCTCTTTACGCCTCCTCCCCGGAAGACCGGAACACCTATGACAATGAGAATGTACTGATCCCCCGCAGTATCGATACAGCCGTGTGTACCGGCGGCGTTGTCAGCTCCGTGCTTCCTCCGCTTTCATGGAACCTGTTCCGCTTTACAAGACACCGCTGAACGATCGCGATATTACAGTTGAACCGGCAACAAGTATCAACAAGCATACCATATTCTGCCATATGTCATCCATGTATCGGTCGGCTTACCATCATCCCCCGATCCAATGAAAAAGGAGAAAAAATGATCCGGGTCCTGTTTTGCGATGTTGCTCCGCTGTATGAAGAAGGAGCCCGCGAAAGTGTTCTGCGCTGTCTGTCTCCCGAAAGACGCCATAAAGCAGACAGATTTTTGTTTGCCGCGGACAAGGCACTCTGCGCGGGCGCGGGTGTCCTGCTGGATAAAGCGCTGAAGGAATACGGTCTCAGCGAAAACACGGTACGTTATGCCTACGGTCCGCACGGAAAACCGTTCATCCCCGAGCTTCCCGAATTCCGTTTCAATATCAGTCATTCCGGCATGTCGGCGGTGCTTGCCATATCGGACAGAGAGATCGGAATAGACATCGAAAAAGAAGGAAAGGCGGATTTGGCTGTCGCAAAGCGTTTCTTTACCGCCCCGGAATACGCGTATCTGTGCGCTCAGCCGGACAGTAACGAAAGAAACCGAGCGTTCTTCCGCATATGGACGGCAAAGGAAAGCTTTATCAAGGCCGTGGGAACAGGGCTGACCGTCTCGCCCGAAACCTTTGAGATCCGCATTTCGGGCTCAGAAATGTCAGTCATTCAGGATATCGTGCCGGAGACCTATACGCTGCGGGAGCTTTCGCTGCGGCCGGGTTATCTTTCCGTGCTTTCTGTAAGGGGCGACACGGCAGAGGATATACAGTATATCCGGATCGATTTATAGTACCGCAGGATCAGCATTCCCGGGGTTGCCGGAATGCTGATTTTTTGATTGCGATACTGCTGGAAAAATGGTATAATATTGATGTATGCTATTTTCCGCTATACAAGGCATACAGGGCGCAGCATGAGAATCCGTAACGGTTCCGCCGCTGAAAGGATCATTTGAAATGGATCTGACAAAAAATGTGAAACGCAATATGACTCCTCTGTATTCCGTCATCACGGCGGGGTTCTGGATGAGTTACTGCATCTGTGTCGCCTATGCCGGTGAATACCTTTCCAAGCAGCTGGGCTATACCGCGTCCGCCTATGGGCTCATTATGGCAATGGGCAGTCTGGCAGGGGCGATACTGGCGCCTGTTCTCGGTATGCTGGCGGACAGGTACCGCAGGCTGACGCCGCTCAGGCTGGTGCTCCCGCTGATTTTCGTGCAGGCGGTATCGCTCATCGTGCTGCTCCTTTCAGCACAAAAGGGAGTGTGCTTCGCGAACACAGCCGCGTTCACCGTCTATATGGCCTCCAGCATTCCCGTCAACACGGTGAACCTGAAAATGTGCATGGATATCCAGCGCGCGGGCGGCCAGCTGAATTACTCACTTGCCCGCGGTCTCGGCTCCTTCGGATTTGTGATCATCTCCACTGTTATCGGCATCCTGATGGAAAAGGTGAGCTATGTATGGGTCCCCATCGGCGGCCTGATCCTTGTCGTTTTAGAGGTCCCACTCCACCTTCTGGCCGATCTCCGTTTGAAGGGGCTCAAAGCGATCTCCTCTGAAAACGAACCGGATACCGCGAAGGACGCTCCCGCCGCATCCTCCATGACGGATTTTGTAAAGAACAACGGGCGTTTCTGTCTGATGCTTATCGGCACCGTGCTGATCTTTATTGCCCACAATCTGGACTGCAATTTCCTTACCGAGATCAACAACGCTCTGGGCGGCACCTCCGCCACCATCGGCTATATCTCCGCGTTTACCGCCATTGTGGAAGTACCGGTCATGGTGTTTTTTGTTCCCGTCTTCGGCAAAATGCGTGAAAGCACGCTGATGCGGTTTGCCTTTGTGATGTTTGTGTTCAAAATGCTGGCCTATGCGCTTTCCCCTTCCATTCCGGTACTGTTTGCCGCCCGCATCCTGCAGGCACCCAGCTACGCGCTGTACACCGCGGCCACCGTTCCCTATGTATCCAAGGTGATCGCGCCCCGTGACGCCAATAAGGGTCAAAGTCTGGCGTTTACAATGAGCACGGTGGGCTCCATCATCGCAAACACCTTCGGCGGCACAATGTTTGAACAGCTCGGCAAAACACAGACGCTGCTCATCGGCGTTGTGATCACTGCCGCGGGAGCCGCGCTCGCGTACATCGGCATCCAGAAGGTAAGCAAGAATGTTCCGGACGCCGCCCGTGAATGATCGCGTACGGATCTTCCGTTTTCAGTTGCTCTTTATCCGGTGTTTCAGGATCATCTTTTGAGAAAGGAGGCAGCCATGCAGTTCAGCTTTGAACGCTACGAAAAAAAATATCTGCTCACGCGTGATCAGTATCTGGCGCTGCGCGGCCGCCTTTCCTCCCATATGCAGACAGATCAGTACGGTGTTCATACCATCTCAAGCGTCTACTATGATACACCGGACAGATATCTGATCAGGCGCTCGCTTGAGCACCCCAGGTTCAAGGAAAAATTCCGGCTGCGCGCTTACGGCGACTGGGAACCGGGACAGAAATTTTTTGCGGAGATCAAAAAGAAATTGAACGGTGTGGTATATAAACGCCGCGTGTTCTGCTCAGAAGAAGAGTTTGCCGGTCTTCTTTCCGGGCAGCTCATAGCAACCGAGAGCACGCAGATCCAAAGAGAGATCCTCTATCTGTTTTCGCGTTTTCCGCTTTCGCCCTCTGCTCTGATCAAATATGAACGCGAAGCGCTTTTCAGCACGGAAGAGAAAGAACTGCGCATCACCTTTGATTCCAATGTGCGCGGCAGCGACATGGATCACATCTCCTTTTTATCTGAAAACGAAAAAGACATCCTGTCATGCTTTCCGGGGAAAGAGTATCTGATGGAGATCAAGTTCCCGTCTTCGGCTCCGCTCTGGCTTTGCAGGATCCTCAGTGAGGAGAAGATCCTTCCCCGCAGCTTTTCCAAGTACGGCGTATTTTATACAGATTCCCTCCGTTCTGCCCGTTTTCAGGCACAACATACCAAATATCACCAAGAAAGCAGGTAATTCATCATGAACATTCTTCAAAGCGTGATCCCGTACGGAACGAATATCTCGGTCGGCACCTTCGTGCTGCTGCTGCTTGCGGCTTTCGTGCTTGGCATCCTGAACATGCTGGTATTCTCCTTCAGGAACAGGCAGAGTGCAAGCAGCTCCGTTTCGCTCGTGCTGCTTCCCGTGGCGGTATGTGTTGTCATCATGCTGGTAAATGAAAAGCTGGGGGCCGGCATTGCCGTGGCCGGAGCGTTCAGTCTGGTACGTTTCCGCAGCCGTCCGGGCTCGGCAAGAGATATCGTGTCGGTATTCATCTGTGTGGTGCTCGGTGCCGCGATCGGTATGGGCTATGTCGCCGCGGCGGCGATCCTTTTCGTGTTTACGGCGGTCACAGTATTCCTGATCGCGCTGATCCCTGCGTTTTCCGATACTCATTCCGCGCACCGTCAGCTTCGCGTGACCATTTCCGAAGATCAGGATTACAACGGGCTTTTCGACGAAGTATTCCGCCGCTACGGCGTAAAGGCGCGCCTTATCCGTGTTAAAAGCGCGGCAATGGGCACACTTTTTGAACTCACCTACGATATCAGCCTGCCCGGCGGTACCGTTTCGAAAGCGTTTCTGGATGACATCCGCGTGCTCAACCTCAATCAGACAGTGATCGTTGGATCATTCAGCGAGAGCGATATGCTTTGACCGCCATGCCGTCTCTCTTAGCAGAGACGGTATTTGTATTTCTGCAGTTTTATCAGACCTTTATGAAGGGAGGGCATGCTGTGAGCTCTGTCGGAATCATTGCCGAATATGATCCTTTTCACCGCGGGCATGCCCGGCATATCGAAAAAGCAAAAGAATACTCCGGCTGTGACACGGTGATCTCGGTAATGAGCGGCAGCTTTACCCAGAGAGGAATGCCGTCCATGTTTTCTCCCCGGGCGCGCGCCGAAGCGGCCGTTCTCGCCGGAGCCGATGTATGCCTGCTGCTGCCCACGGCCTTTGCCGTAAGGGAAGCGGAAAATTTTGCTTTGGGCGGTGTGTATCTGCTTTCCAAAGCCGGTGCCACCCATCTTTCCTTCGGCTGTGAAACGCCGGAGCCCGCATTGCTCCTTTCAGCCGCGAAAATACTTGAAAACGAGCCGGAGCCCTTCCGGGTCACAATGAAGGAGGCCCTCGGCTCGGGCCTGTCTCACGCGAGAGCACGCGGGGAAGCGCTGAAAAAACTGCTCGGCACGGACGCGGAAACGTTTTCTCTGCCCAATAATACGCTGGCTGTCTGCTATCTGCGCGCGATCCTTCGCCTCTCTTCTCCCCTGATCCCCGTTCCCGTTTTACGGGAGGGAGACTATCATTCCCTCTCTCTTGAACAGGCTTATCCCTCCGCCGCGGCGCTGAGAAGGGCGGCAGGAGACGGAGACATCTCCGCGCTTGAAACGGGCATACCGGAATGCTGCCGAAAAGTGTTGACAGACGAGGCTGCCGTCGGTCTGCTCTGCAAAGAGGACAGTACGGACAGCATCCTGATGTATCTGCTGGACGGTATGAAGCCCGAAGAGCTTGCGGCCTGCCCGGAATGCGGGGAGGGGCTTGAAAAACGCGTGCTGAATGCTCTGCATCAGGCGCACGGAAGAGAGGAACTGATCGCGCTCGTCAAAACAAAGCGGTATACCTACTCAAGGATCAGCCGTCTGCTGTGCCATGCTCTGCTTGGAATCACAAGAAACAGTCTGCCGCCCCTGCCTGTGTATACCCGTGTGCTCGCCTGCCGCGAAAGCGCGCTTCCGCTCCTAAGGGATATCACAGACCGGTTCGGTAATGAGATCGAAACGGTAAGCCGCCCGGCAAAGGCAATCTCCGCCTGCTTTGAGCAGGAGATGAGAGCCGACCGGCTGCGTCTGATCCTGACAAAGCAAAGCACCGGCAGCGCCTACAGTGAATACAACCCCGTTATACGCGGGATCTGACAGAGGAAGCCATGAAAGAAATCAGTTGTAATGAGATCACCGAAAAGATCCGCGGCGCGTTTCTCGCCTGTGCCTGCGCATCAAAAAGCGCATCCGCTCTGCAAAGAGCGCTTTCGGAGGAAGCCTCCCCCCTTGGCAGGGAGGTATTGAGTGAGCTGCTTGAAAACTACGATATCGCAGGCCGGGAAATGGTACCCGTCTGCCAGGATACCGGAATGGCAACAGTATTTGCCGAGGTGGGTCAGGAGGTGCACATTACCGGCGGCGCCTTTGAAAGCGCCGTGCAGGAGGGTGTCCGGCGTGCCTATACGGAAGGTTACCTGAGAAAAAGCGTGGTAAAGGATCCTCTATACGAGCGCGTCAATACCGGTGACAACACGCCTGCTGTGATCCATACCCGGCTCATTTCAGGAGACAGTATCCGTTTTCTGTGCATCGCGAAGGGCTTCGGCAGTGAAAACATGTCCCGTCTTTTCATGCTCGCGCCGGCTGAAGGAGAAAAAGGTGTTCTGGAAGCCATCGTAAAGGCCGTCAGTGAAGCAGGCCCCAATCCGTGTCCTCCGGTAACTGTCGGTGTCAGCATCGGCGGGAGCGCCGAAAGCGCGATGGAGGCGGCAAAAAGAATGACGGCATGTGCGCCGGAGTATATCAATCCCGATCCCCGTTATGCCGCGCTTGAGCAAAAAGCGCTCGCGGCGGTCAACCGTCTCGGCATCGGGCCGGGAGGTACCGGAGGTGTCACCACCGCGCTCGCGGTGCATATTTTCCCCATGCCCACCCACATCGCGGGCATGCCTGTCGCCGTCAACATCTGCTGTCACGCCCTCAGGTATGCATCCGCCGTGATCTGACCCTTTTTACGGAGGCGATCTTCATGAACCGCTATGAGCTGTCCCTCCCCGTTTCCGAAGAGATGCTGTCTCTTCTGCGCGCGGGAGACCGGGTATATCTTTCAGGCTGCCTGTACACCGCAAGAGACGCTGCCCATAAACGCATCGCGGAAGCCATCCGGGAAGGCCGGGAGCTTCCGTTCCCGCTGAAAGGCGAAACAGTGTATTACGCTGGCCCCGCGCCGGCCCGTCCCGGACATGTCAGCGGCCCGTGCGGCCCCACCACATCGGGGAGGATGGATCCGTACACGCCCCTGCTGCTTGAAAACGGTTTGAAGGTGATGATCGGAAAAGGCGAAAGAAGCAGCGAAGTGAAGGAGGCGATCCGTCGCTTCGGCTGTGTATACCTCGGGGTTACAGGCGGAGCGGCGGCGCTGACTGCCCGCTGTATCACGGAAAGCCGGGTCATCGCGTACGATGATCTCGGCGCGGAGGCAGTACGGCGCTATACGGTATGCAGAATGCCGGCGATCGTGCTGTACGACCGTTTTGGAGGCGATCTGTATACGGAAGGCAGAAACGCCTACCGGGCCGAATGATCCGCCTTTTCGGCGCCTGTATATTTCATGCTTTTACAGGCTTCCCGTTTTGTGCTATAATAAAATGGTATTTTCCTTAAGGAGGCATTCCTTTGGCAAAAAAGAGCTCGCGTCGGTCAACTAAAGCGGCAGTCATTTGCTCTGCCGTGTGTTTGCTGTGCGTTCTTTTTCCGTATGCCGCGTTTGCCGAATATGACAGCACCCGTCCCGAGCTGCTCTCCTCCAAGGATCTTAACTGTACCGCCTGCATCGTGATCGAAATGGAAAGCGGTGAAACGGTTTTCGAAAAGAACGCCGATGTTTCCATGTATCCCGCTTCCACCACAAAGATCCTTACCACCCTTTGCGCGCTTGAAAACGCGGATGTGTCCAACACCGTGGCCACAGTTTCCCCCTATGCCCTGTATTCCACGCCTTCCGATTCCTCCCGCCTTTTTGAAAGTGAAAGCGACTATATGCAGGAAGGCGAACAGTTCAACCTGCTGGAATTGCTCTACGGCACCATGCTCCATTCCGCCAACGACGGCGCCAATGTTATCGCGGAAACAGTGAGCGGCGATATCGGAAGCTTTGTTGACCTGATGAACAGAACAGCCAGAAGCATCGGCTGTACATCCTCCAATTTCGTCAACCCCCACGGATATCACGATGAAAACCACTATACCACAGCGCGGGATATGTCTTTGATCGCGAGAAGAGCCATGCAGAACAGTCAGTTCCGCAAGATCGCCGCCGCCACGGTATTCACTGTTTCGGCCACCAACATGCATTCCTCCCGCAAAGTAAGGATCAGCAATAACTTTTTCCGTTCCGAGACCGAGCAGTATGCCGATTGTTACTATCCCGAAGGCAACGGCATCAAGACCGGCTATACCTCCGCCGCGGGTTACTGCTATGTGGGAAGCGCCGAGAAGAACGGCATCACGCTCATCAGCGTCGTGTTCGGCTGCACCTCCCGTGCCGCGTCCTTCAGAGATACGGTAAAGCTGATGGACTACGGCTTCACCCAGTATACGGATACCTCCATCGCGGAGATCTACCTCGGCAATCCGAAGGTCGTCAGCATATCCGGCTACGATACCGAAGACAGTCAGCTCGGGCGGCTCACGCTGGATATCAAGCCGCTTACCAACACGGCCGCCGGAAGGATCGTGACCACCAAAAACAATCTGGATTCGCTTACGGCGAACCTGTATTCCTATACCATTGCCGAATTTACCAGAAAGTTCGACGCACCGGTCGAAAAGGGCGAGGTAATGGGCACGCTTTCCTACTATCCGGAGCCCGGCGCGGAGCCGGCGGTATATCAGCTGATCGCCTCCCGCGATATCCTGCGCAGGGCCGATCTTGCCCCGACCTATGACCAGATCTACCGGGAGGTATACGCCCCCGGCTCCTCCCCATTCCCGAAGCTGACGCTTGAACTCGTGGCCGTGTACATTCTCTTTCCCCTGCTTGTGATATTCTGCGCCGTATACCTGTTCCTGCGTCTCAGGAAGAAGATCAAAAAACGCCCCCGCCGCCGTACACTGCGCCCGAAGGAAAGATACTATACCTGATTTTTCCGCCCGAAAGGGCGGTTTTTTCTGTTTTGTTACGGTCGGAAATGAAAAACTGTTTTCAAACAGAAACAAATACTGTATAATATATATGAGATCCATTTATTCACATTTACGGAGGGAAAACATATGAAACGCGCAATCATCATCGTGCTGGACAGCGTAGGCGCCGGCTATCTTCCGGACGCGCGTGATTTTAATGATATCGGGGCCAATACCCTCGGTCACATCCATGAAGCCGCGGGGCTGAAGCTTCCCGTAATGCGTTCTCTGGGGCTCGGCTTTATTCACGGCATCGGCATGACCGGCAGCAGGAACGCTGCCGGCGCATGGGGCCGCGCAATAGAAAAAAGCCGCGGAAAGGATACCACCACAGGGCACTGGGAAATGGCCGGTCTTGTAAGTGAAACGCCCTTCCCGCTTTATCCCGACGGTTTTCCGGAGGATGTGATCCGCCGCTTTGAAGAGGCGACGGGACGCGGTGTGATCGGCAACAAGCCCGCAAGCGGAACAGCCATTCTGGATGAACTGGGCGAAGAACATATGCGTACAGGCAGCCTCATCGTGTACACCTCAGGAGACAGCGTGTTCCAGATCGCCGCCCATGAGGATATCGTACCGGTCGAGGAGCTGTACCGTTATTGCCGTATCGCCAGAGAACAGCTTCAGGGAAAACACGGCGTTGGCCGCGTGATCGCCCGTCCCTTCATCGGCAGCGGAAAAGGACAGTTCACCCGTACCGGAAGAAGGCGCGATTTCAGTCTGGAGCCGCCGAAGGATACGCTGCTTGATACAGTCAAGGCTGCCGGGATGCAGGTGAAGGGCGTTGGTAAGATCGAGGATATCTTCGCGCTGCGCGGGCTTACCGCATCCGACCACGCGGCCGGAAACCCCGCCTGCATCGACGCGTGCCTGAAATTCATGAAAAATCCCTTTGAAGGGCTTCTGTTTGTCAATCTGGTGGATTTTGATTCCTCCTACGGTCACCGCAGGGATGTTCAGGGCTACGCGGACGCGCTGGAGTATTTTGACAGCCGTCTGCCCGAAATACTGGAGCTGATGACGGAGGACGATCTGCTCATCATCACGGCGGATCACGGCTGTGACCCCACCTACAACGGCACCGACCACACCCGCGAATACATTCCCATCCTTTGCACAGCAAAAAATATCCGCACCTGTATCCCCCTCGGCACCCGCCTCTCCTATGCCGATATCGCCGCCACGGCTGCGGAGCATCTGGGACTTGATGCCCGCTTCGGTGCCGAAAGCTGGCTTTCCATGATAAAGTAAAATATTGCTATACGGCCTGTTTTCAAACAGCCAACGGCCTTTTATCCAAAGGAGGATAAACAAAAATGACAGAATACGAAAAGATCCGCGCGGCCGCTGAAAAGATCGAAAATATCTGCGGAAGAATCGATGTCACGGTCGTTCTCGGAAGCGGTCTGGGATCCTATGCCGAAAAACTGAACGGAGCGGAAAATATCGTAACGCTCCCCTACAGCGACATTCCCGGTTTTCCCGTTCCCACCGTGCAGGGGCATGCCGGAAAGCTGATCGCCGCCACGCTCAACGGAAAACGCATCGCCTTTATGAGCGGCCGTTTTCACATTTATGAGGGGCACAGTCCGGCGGATGTTGTGCTGCCCGTTCGTGCCCTGCGGGAAGCGGGCATGAAGCACCTTGTGGTAACAAACGCTTCGGGCGGTATAAACCTATCACTTCATGAGGGTTCTCTCATGCTGATCACCGATCATATCAATCTGTCCGGAACCAATCCGCTCATCGGCCGGAATATCGATGATCTGGGGCCGCGCTTCCCGGATATGACGAATGTCTACACAAGAGATCTGCAGGTCATTGCCCGAGACGCCGCGCTGGAAAAGGGTATCGAGCTTTCGGAAGGCGTATACTGTATGCTGTCCGGGCCCAGCTATGAAACGCCGGCCGAGATCCGCATGCTGCGTGCGCTCGGAGCCGACGCTGTCGGCATGAGCACCGTTCCGGAAGCGATCACGGCTTCTCATATGGGCATACAGGTGCTTGGTATTTCCTGCATCACCAATATGGCAGCCGGTGTGCTGGATCGTCCCCTCTGCCATCAGGAAGTGATCGAGAGCGGAAAACGCACGGAAAAGACATTCTCCGTGCTGATGGACAGCATCCTTGAAAAGATCACGGCTCAGAGCTGAAATAACCGGAAAGCAGATCATTAAGGCAATACCGCACAAATGAGTTAGTGCGATGGCGAGTGAATTTTTC
>CALGBY010000011.1 GCA_937886445.1 uncultured Clostridia bacterium
TTTTCTTGACTGTGCTTGTTTGCCTACCGCATTTTAAATGAGATGACCCTGAACGGACACGGACGCGCTTGACATCTGTAACCAGTATGATTATAATCGATAATAAAGAGACAGAAACGTGTGAAACTGTCATCAGAAACCGTAAAGACACTGTATGAACAACAGAAGGCAGAACAGAAAGGAAAGATATCAGAATGAAACGGATCCTGTGTATGGTACTGGCGCTGGCAATGCTTTTTGCTGCCGGGATCGCGGCAGCGGAAACAGAAGAAAAGATCGTTGTAGGCATAGACCTGGACGGTAACGAAGTGACGGAGGATATCTTCACCGGCGCCAAGCTGACGGTGGTCAATGTGTGGGGCACCTTCTGCGGCCCCTGCATCAATGAAATGCCCTATCTGGGGCAACTGGCGGAGGAATATGCCGACCGGGGCGTGCGGTTTGTGGGCATCGTGTCCGATGTGGATGAGACCATGCCGGCGGACAGCGCGAAGAGCATTGTGGAAACCACCGGCGCCAAATACACCCATCTGCGGCTCAACATGCTGCTGTACTACACCTTTGCCTGCCAAAGCGAATATATCCCCGCCACCTGGCTGCTGGATGAAAACGGGCAGTCGCTGATGGAAGAACCTCTGGTAGGCAGCATGTCCTATGAAGGATGGAAAAACCTGATCGATACCTGTCTGGACGCACTGAAGTGAACAAGCCCTGACCACAGCAGCCCCTGTTTCATCCGGGAAGGATGCGTACAGGGGCTGCTTCATATCCGTGATTCTATTGCTGTTTCGGCAAAATGATCGTATACTGTGATATGAAAAACACCGGGACGGACGGCTTTGAAAAAGACGAAAATGCGCGCGGTGCAGGGATCGCCGGCGCGGCGGGCTGCCGTGGCGTTTCAGGGTGTTGAAATGGTAGGATCATGCTTACAGACTGCCCTCCGGTAATGAGCTTTACAGCTCATAGTTTATAACTATTAACTTATTGTTAATAACTGATAATCCGCCTGATGAGGCACCGATGGCTGTATGAAAATGACCCGTATACATTTTCAAACTTATGTCCCGCCCTCCGGTAGGACACCGATGGGCTGTTTGAAGATCGGCCGACACGATCTTCAAACTTATGTCCCGCCCTTCGGAATAGCACCGATGTCTGTTTGTAAATAGGCCGTACACTATTTTCAAACTTATCTCAGCCGTTTTTTGCATCGTTCCCGTTTTGCACGGGTGGTACCTTCATAGGGAAACCGGATCCGCTTTGGAAACAGAACGGGATCCGTCATGAAAGGAAGCAAGAATTTTGAACAGCAGCATCAGAAAAACGCTCGGTATCGTGACCGCGGTATTGGCTGTTTGCTCCGCCGCGGGGCTGATCGCCGCGGCGGTATATATATACCTCACGGGCAGCCTTGCCGCAAAGGAAAGCGGAGATGTGACAGCGGAGATCTATACCGCGGAGGTCATCCGCGCCGCATTTCGCCGTATCGCCCCCGTTGTGTACGCGTTTCTCCTTTCAGCGGCGGCGGGGATCATTTTTCGCGTGTTTACGGAGGAAAAGAGCGGGATCATGGTTCCCCGGCCGGCCGTAAAAATGAAGACGGAAAACAGGAAGGTGGTCACGGTCCTTCGCGTCGCTGTGGCGGCTGCCGCCATCATTATGCTGATCCTCGGCATCACCGGTGGTGGTATACGCGATGTTATGATCAAGGCCGTAAAGATCTGTATGGAGTGTGTGGGACTTGGATAAGCTGAAAGCATGGTGGTCAAAGCACCGCCCCTCAAAGCGCAGGCTGATACAGGTTTACGCTGCGCTTCTGTATAACGCCCATCTCAAGGGCTTCATAAATGGTGAGATCTTTACCGGCGCGTCCAAGGGCTTTTGCGTGCCCGGTCTCAACTGCTATTCCTGCCACGGAGCGATCGGCGCGTGCCCGTTGGGCGCGCTTCAGAACGCGCTGGCTTCCTCGGGAAATAAGGCACCGTTCTATGTTTTGGGCATCCTTATGCTGTTCGGGCTCATCCTCGGTCGCACGGTGTGCGGCTGGCTTTGCCCGGTGGGCCTCATACAGGAATTGCTGCACAGGATCCCCACGCCGAAGATCAGAAAATCCCGCGTGACAAGGGCTCTGAGCCTTCTCAAATACCTGATCCTTCTGTATTTCGTCGTCGCCATTCCGCTGCTTCATATACAGGAAGGCGTGCCTGTGCCGGGCTTCTGCAAATACATCTGCCCGGCCGGAACGCTGGAGGGCGCTGTGGGACTTATGTCAAACAGTGCCAATGAGAAGCTACTGGGCGCGCTGGGATCGCTCTTTACGGGTAAATTCGCCATCATGGTGGCGGTTTTCACGCTGGCGATCTTCATCTACAGAGTGTTCTGCCGCTTCATCTGCCCTCTCGGGGCGCTCTACAGCCTGTTTTCCCGCTTTTCCCTGCTGGGCGTAAAGGTGGACAGAGACAGATGCACCGGCTGCGGGCTGTGCACGGCATCGTGCCAAATGGATATAAAGCATGTGGGCGACCGGGAATGCATACATTGCGGCAAATGCATGGACGCGTGCCCTGTGAAAGCCATTACATGGAAACACGGAAAAATCATCCTGAAGGAAAATGAGACCGGCGCGAAACCGGCGAAAAAGCAGACCCAAAGGCAGGGAAAGGCTGTGAATATCGTCCTTGCCGCCCTTGCCGCCGCACTCCTCATTGGTGCCCTTTGGTACGGCAATTTTTCCGGGGACGCGAAAAGCGCACCGGCGGCCACCGTGTCCGCCGCGGAGGACGGGCGCGCCATAGGGCCTGAGCCCGGCATGCTCTGCCCGGATTTTGAGGTGCCGCTCTGCCGGGAAGATGGCAGTATCGCTCTCAAAGACCTGCTCGGTAAGCCCGCGGTCATCAACTTCTGGGCCACCTGGTGCGGAGGCTGCTGCGAGGAGCTGCCCGAGTTCCAAAGCTTCTTTGATGAATACGGCGACAGGGTCAATGTGCTCGCTGTCCATTCCGCGGAGGTGACGGAGGACGTAGAGGCCTTCCTCAATAAATCGTCCTACAGCTTCATCTTCGCGCTGGACCGGGACAACACGATGATCCCTGCTCTCGGCGGCTCATCCGCCTTCCCGCAGACGGTCATTCTGGACAAAAACGGCGTGATCGTTTACAACAGGATCGGTTCGGTGGATCGCGCGCTGCTGGAAGCGGTGGTGCTTCCGCTGACGGAGGAGAACGGGACGGATGCTGTGACAACCGTGCCGGAGCCGGATGGGACCGCGCCCGCGGAGAAGCACGCGGCATACACCGTTATCCTCAGGGATCAGACGGGCAGCGGCATCCCCGGCGCGATGGTCCAGATCTGCACCGATACGGTGTGCCGGATCAAAATGACGGACGAAAACGGCGTCCTTTCCTTCTCGGATCAGCCCTATCCCTATGAAGTGCACATCATGAGCGTGCCCGCGGGCTTCAGAGCGGACAGCGGCGCGGTATACATCCTGAAGCCGGAAGGGGATACCCTTGAGCTGACTTGCGAAAAAACAGACGACTGAGCAGAAAAAGATATTGTCCCTCCTGCGTCATATCCGGCAGGGGATGCACGGTCCTCTTCCTGTGTTTTCAGAATATAGAACGGCTGAGAAAAAACGCGTTTCCCGCTTTTCTCAGCCGTATATTTATTTCCTTTGTTCCCGGCGTGTCTGCCGGACGATAGTGCCCGGCTGCTCACGGGAGCGTCTGACCATTCAGCGCGTTCTTTCGATCCATTCGCGCGAGTAGGAGCCGCGGGGGGCGCTGAAGGCGATATCGTCGGGGCAGGAGACAAAGGCGTTTCGCTCGATCCTTGTCAGGCTCGCGGGCAGATCGACCTCCTCAAGCGCGGTGCAGACAGCGAAAGCATAGTCATCCACGGATAGAATGCCTTCCGGAACGGTCACACGCTTCAGCGATGTGCCGAAGGAGAACGCGCCTTTGCCGATGGCACTTACGGGATGCCCGTCAAGCACGGAGGGGATCACGATGGCGTCATCATGACCCGTCCAGCGGGTGATGGTCACGGAACCGTCGGGCTGCACGGAATATTCATAATCTCCGCAGACACCGCTGTCATTGAGAGAAGCGGTACCGGTTTCGTAATACTCAACGCTCAGCCCGTTCGAGACAGCGTACTGATCGGCGGCACTGCCTTTGACGACCTTCATTACGACATTCGGCGTTTTGTTGAACAGCTTATCGCCGATATCGGTCAGGCTTTCGGGGAATGTGACCGATTCAAGCAGTGTGCAGGAGCTGAAGACGCTCTTTCCCAGCGTCTGAAGAGCAGCGGGAAGAATGACCGAGCGCAGGGCGGCGCAATTGTTGAAGGCGGATTGATCGATCACCGTCAGGGATGCCGGAAGTTCGACCGAGGACAGGGCTTTGCAGCCGGAGAAGGCGGAGGGGCCGATCGCGGTCAGGGTATCCGGCAGCTCGGCACTGCGCAGGGCGGCACAGCTTCCGAAGACGCTTTCGTTCAGCACGGTCACAGCGGCGGGGATCTCGATATGCGTCAGGCCGCGGCAATTGCTGAAAGCGTATTTTTCAATGGAATTCACGCTTTCGGGAATGGAGACCTCTGTGAGCGAGCGGTTGTCACAGAAGGCGTAGGCGCCGATGACGGCTGTGCCGTCCGGAATGGTGTATTCCGCCCTGTCCATCCAGCGGGGGTAGCAGATCAGGCGGCGGGTGCCCCGCTCATACAGCACCTGATCTATCAGGATCAGCGTGGGATGGCCGTCAGAAAGGGACAGCCCGGTCAGAGAAACACAGCCGCGGAAGGGATTGATGCCGATATCGCGTACATGGTCGGGGATCTTAAGCTCCCTCAGTGAACTGCAGCCGTAGAAGCAGCTGTCTCCCAGAGCGGTAACGCCGCTGGGGATCACAAACGCGGTCATCGAGCTGCAGCCGCTGAAGGCGGCCTCACCGAAGATCTCTACAGAATCGGGGATCGTGATGTCGGTCAAAGCACGGCAGGAGCTGAAGGCGCTTTCGCCGATCTCCTTCACGACGTCCGGTATAACGATATTGTTCAAAGCTCTGTCGTTATAAAACGCCGCCTGAGGGATCACGGTCAGCCCGGCGGGCAGCCTGATGCTGCGCAGCTCGTCACAGTTGTAAAAAACATAGGTCCCCAGTTCAGTCACACTGTCCGGGAGGGTAAGAAGCTCGATCCTCTCACAGTACGCGAAGGCGTAGTCTCCGATCGAGGTAAGCCCATCCGGGAAGGTGATCCTTTCCAGCGCCCTGCAGCCATAGAAAGCATACCGGTCAATGACACGCAGGCTTGCGGGCAGCGCGACGGAGGGCAGATTGATGCAGTTTCTGAACGCGCCGGAGCCGATCGAGATCAGGCCGCCGGGAAGACGGATGCCTGTCAGGCTGGAGCATTCATAGAAGGCATTGTCGGGAATATGGGTGATCGAATCCGGGATCACTAGGCTTTGAAGACTGTTGCAGTTATAGAAGGCGGATTTTCCGAGGCTCGTGAGCCCCCGCGGCAGTTCAACGGAGAGGATGTTATCGCAGTCGTAGAAGGCATAATCACCGATGCTTTGAAGCGAGGAGGGCAGCACCACCTCTGTCAGGCTGATACAGCGATAGAAGGCGCGCGCGCCGAT
Organism: uncultured Clostridia bacterium; assembly: GCA_937886445.1. Lineage (GTDB taxonomy): Bacteria > Bacillota > Clostridia > Christensenellales > Aristaeellaceae > ZC3RG03. Next base: position 5,651 of record CALGBY010000011.1, read on the forward strand.
CGAGGTGACGGTATCGGGAAGCTCTATCCTGACCAGACTGCTGTTATCAGAAAACGCGCGGTCCGCCACTTCGGTAACGAGCAGGCCGTCGATCACGGAAGGGATGACCGGCTCGGTATCACTGCCCGTGTAGGCGGTGATCTTGACAGCCGTATCGTTGATATACTGGTATTCCCAGTCACCCGAGGTATGGGACACGGCCGCATGGCCGGCAGAGCAGACAGCGGACAGGCATATCACCAGAACAGCGAAGATGAATCTGCGCACGATGGTTTTCCTCCGTTTCCGTATATGGATCTTAGGGATCGATCATTGCTTCATTATGATATTACTTGCCTGATGACCTGTCAAGCTTCCCGTCATCGCCGATCACGCGCCGCGGCGGTACAGTCGTTACGCTTCGGCATATACTGTTTACGCGGGAGAAAAAGCGGAAAATCCTGCCGGAAAGCCCCGGCGCGAAACCGTACGCGCCTTTTTCTTTTGCTGTTTTTGCTGTACAAGCTTCCGCGGCTGTGCTATACTATATACGGGAAAATATCAGCATGACGCGTATGCGGCTGCTGCTTTCAGAGCTGAAAAAGCAAACGGATAAGAAAGGATCGAAAAAATGGCTGCAGAAAAACAGACGAAAAGACCCGATGTGGGAGGGCAGGCCGTGCTGGAGGGCGTGATGATGCGCTCCGAAAAATTCACGGCGGTCTCCGTTCGCCGGGAGGACGGCTCGATCATTACCAAAAGAGAAAAAACGGTAAAGCTTTCCGAAAAGCATAAGTGGATGGGCTGGCCGGTGGTGCGCGGCGCCGTGAGTCTGGTGACGATGCTGACCGGCGGTATGAAGACCATTACCGATTCCGCCGATATGCTGGGCACGCCGCAGGAGGAGCCTACGAAATTCGAAAAGTGGCTCAGCCGGGTGTTTGGCAAATCCATCGACAAGATCGTGATGGCGGTGGCCGTGGTGTTTGCCGTGGCGCTGTCTCTCGGCCTGTTCGTGTTTTTGCCCAACCTTGCGGTGGAACTGATCCCCAAGGAACCGGACAGTATGCTGCTTGTGAGAAACCTGGTAAGCGCTCTGGTGAGGATCGTGATCCTGATGGGGTATATGGTGCTGTGCGCCCGTGTGCCCGATGTGCGCCGCACCTTCCAGTACCACGGCAGCGAGCATAAAACGGTGTACTGCAATGAGAACGGTCTGGAGCTGACGCCCGAAAACGCGCAGAAGTTTTCCACCCTGCATCCCCGCTGCGGCACCAGTTTCATCCTGATCACCTTTGTGCTGTCGCTCATCTTCTATACCGTGATCGATGTGCTGATCAAGATGATCACGGGTTATAACATGCAGGACAATTACTTTATCCGCGTGCTCAGCCGTCTGGTGCTGCTGCCGCTCGTGGCGGGCATCAGCTATGAAGCGCTGAAGGGGCTGGCTCATTCCGAAAACAAGGTGTGCCACGCGCTGCGCTGGCCGGGGTTGATGATGCAGAAGCTGACCACCCGTCAGCCCTCCGATGATATGTGCCAGGTGGCCATCATATCCATCCGGAACGCGCTGGGCGAGGAGATCGAGGGCGAAATGACGCCCGAGGGATGGATCCGCATCCCGCCCGAATCGCCTCTTGCGCAGCCCCTGCCCGAAAAGCTGAATAAGCAGCCGGAGACCGCCGAAGCGAATGAAACGGAGAGCGAAAGCAGAGCATGAGGGCACGGGAGCTGATCCGGGAAGCGGAGGCACGGCTTTCCGCCGCCGGCGTTCCGGACAGCCGGTTTGACGCTGAGGAGCTGCTGAGCGCCGCCGCGGGAAAGGAACGCCTTCTTTTACGTATTGAAAACGGGGAGATCGCGCCGGAAGATGAAGCACGCTTCCGCGCTCTGCTTGAAAGGCGCGTGAACCGGGAACCGCTGCAGTATATCCTCGGAAAAGCGTACTTTATGGGGCTGGAGATCCTGTGTGACAGCCGGGTGCTGATCCCGCGCTTTGATACCGAGCCCATGTGCAGGGCCGCCGCGGAGGAACTGAAGCCGGGCGGTAGTCTGCTGGACCTGTGCACCGGCAGCGGCGCGATCGCCGCGGCGGTGAAAACGCTTCGGCCGGATGCCCGCGTAGCCGCGAGCGATCTTTCACCGGATGCGCTGGCGGTGGCCCGCGAAAACGCCCGGCGCTGCGGCTGCGAGATCGCGTTTTATCAGGGAGACCTGTTTGAACCGTTTGCGGGCATGCGGTTCGATACCGTGATATCCAATCCTCCCTATATACCGGAGGGGGAGCTACCGGAGCTTCAGGAGGAAGTGAAACGGGAGCCGCGGCTGGCGCTGTGCGGGGGAAAGGACGGGCTGGATCTCTACCGCAGGCTGATAAGAGAAGCCCCGTGCCATCTTTACGCGGACGGAAGGCTGTATCTTGAAACCGGTGACGGCGAAACGGAAGCCGTGACCCGCATGCTGGAAGAGGATTTTTGCGATATTACCGTGATCTGTGATCTGGATTCCATGCCCCGCGCGCTGCGTGGCACATTGAAAAGCGGCCGTGAACGGGCGTGACAGGACGGAGAAAGACCCATGCTTGAAGAGAAATATCTTCCCATACTGGAACGCTTCGACGAAGTGACGGCGGAGCTGAACGAGGAAAGCACCGCGGCGGACGCCGCGCGGTTCGCGAGATTGCTCAAAGAGCAGGCGGCGCTTTCCGAAATGTGCGATTGCTGGCGCGGCTATGAGCAGAAAAAGGCACAACTTGAGGAAGCACGCGCCATGCTCGCTGACGCGGAGCTGGCTGATATGGCCGCGGAGGAGATCGCGGCGCTGGAAAAGGAACTGCCCGAAACGGAGGACCGGCTGAAGCGGTACCTGATCCCGAAGGATCCGGATGACGGGCGCAGCGTGATCATGGAGATCCGCCCCGGCGCGGGCGGGGATGAGGCCGGGCTGTTCGGTGCCGTACTGTACAGGATGTACAGCCGGTACGCCGAAAAGCACGGCATGAAGCTGGAGAATGTCAGCGTGAGCGAAACGGAGCTCGGCGGGATCAAGGAGGCGGTATTCGCCCTTTCCGGCAATGACGCCTTCAGAAGGATGAAGCATGAGAGCGGGGTGCACCGCATCCAGCGTGTGCCGGTCACCGAAAGCGGCGGGCGCATCCACACCTCCACTGCCACTGTGGCGGTGCTGCCGGAGGCGGAGGAGGTGGAGGTTGAGATCCGCGCGGAGGATCTGCGCATCGATACCTACCGTGCTTCGGGGCATGGCGGCCAGTATATCAACCGTACCGATTCCGCCGTGCGCATCACCCATCTGCCTACCGGGCTGGTTGTCACCTGCCAGGATGAAAAGAGCCAGCTGAAAAACAAGGAGCAGGCCATGAAGGTGCTGCGCAGCCGCCTGTATGATAAGCTGCGCGGTGAAAAGGACGCGTCCTATGCCGCCGCCCGCCGCGATCAGGTGGGCACAGGGGAACGCAACGAAAGGATACGCACCTATAATTTTCCGCAGGGGCGTGTGACGGATCACCGTTTGGGCATGACGCTTTATAAGCTGGAAAATGTGCTGGACGGCGATCTGGATGAGTTCATCGATGCCCTGACCATGGCCGAAGAGGCCGAAAAGCTGAAAAAACTGAATTTTTGATGAGGTAAATGATATGGATGTGATCCGTGACAAAAGCTTTGACGCGGAACGCGCGCTGTACGCTCTGCGGGATACCCGTGTGGAAAACTGCCGCTTTGAGGGAGAAGCCGACGGCGAGTCCGCTCTCAAGGAAACAGAAGGCATTGAGGCGGTAAACTGCTTTTTCGCGCTGCGCTATCCGCTGTGGCACACCTCAAATACGGTGGCGGACCGTATCGAGATGACGGAGGGCTGCCGCGCGGCCCTGTGGTATGACCGGGATACGACGGTGAAAAACAGCCGTCTTCACGGCATCAAGGCGCTGCGGGAATGTGACAGGTGCCGTGTGGAGAACTGCGATATCAAAAGCCCGGAATTCGGCTGGAAATGCCGCGGGCTTGAGATCATCGACAGCACGCTGGAAAGCGAGTATCCCTTCCTGTGCAGCCGCGATATCCGCATCGAAAGGCTTACGATGAAGGGCAAGTATTCCTTCCAGTACGTGGAAAATATGGAGATCAGGAACAGTGTGCTGGATACCAAGGATGCCTTCTGGCACGCGAAGGATGTGACGGTGTATGACAGCGTGATCCGCGGGGAATACCTGGGCTGGTACAGCGAAAACCTGCACCTGGTGCGCTGCAGGATCATCGGCACCCAGCCGCTGTGCTACTGTGAGAACCTTGTACTGGAGGACTGCGAGACCGAAAAGGCCGATCTTGTCTTTGAGAACAGCACCGTGCGGGCCACGATTAAGGGCGGCATCGTATCGGTAAAGAACCCTGCCGGCGGCTTTATCCGCGCGGATGATATCGGCGAGGTGATCATCGACGAACATGTACGCGGAGCCTGCGAGATCACCGTGAACGGCAAATGACGGCAGGGGAGAACGCCCCTTTCCGTTTTTATTGACTGAAGGAACATTCCGCGTTATAATGGCATGCGTGTAAAGCGGGCTCAAGCGCCCGGAAAAGAAAACCCGATTGGAGAGGATGAGAACTGTATGGCCAATACTAAAAAATCCGTGATCGGAAAAAAGCCCGCCGCGTTGATCGTGCTGGCTGTGCTGCTCGCGCTGACGGTGTTTGTGTGTGTGTTCGGCGTGAACGGCTGTCATAAGGAGGGCGCCCTTTATTACTATCAGAACTGGATCCCTGCCTGCACTGATGAAATGCCTGAGGGCCTCACGCTGGACCGCGCTCTGGGCGGTGAAAATGTGCTCTATTATCAGGCCGCGAACATTACCGGCGATGTGGCCGCCGCTGCCGAAAATAAGCTTGACGAAGCCGGCGTGGCCGATTTTGCCGCTGAAATGGACGGCGATGTGCTGAAGGTGCATCTGCCTGCCGATGCCGATGCTTTTGCCGCGGAGCTGGCGCTTTATAACTATCAGAACGGCCCCACGCTTTCCGCTTCCAGCGTATCGCTGAACAGCGAATATTTCGTATCGGCTTCTCTCAAGGCCGGTTCCTCCTATTCCGCCTCCGCGGATACCCTGTCCATCCGCCTGAATGATGAAGCGCTCAAGCTGTTTGAAGCAAACGGCGTTACTTCCAAGAGCATGCTCACCTTCGCTGTGGATGAGATGGGCCTGTCCCTTACCCTGTTCAATACCGAAAGTACCTATGGCAGCTACACGCCCTATGAGCTGAAGGGCGACACCCTGTCCTTCCCCGTGAACAGTGAAGGCAGCGCGTATTTCAACGCCGTTGTTTCCTATATCAACAGCGAAAAAATGCCCGCTTCGCTCACCGAGACCACGCCTGCCGAGCTGGCCGCCGTTGCCGCGTCTGCCGCTTCCGCTGAGGCTGCTCCCGCTGCCGAAGCCGCTCCTGCCGCCGAGGAGAGCGAAAAGCCCTCCGCCGTCGTGCCTGTGATCATCCTGTGGGCCGCTTTCCTGGCTGCCGCCGTGCTGCTGGCCGTCCGGTTCAAAAAGAACGGCATTGCCGGCATCTGGGCCGCGCTGCTGTTCATCGTGTACATTTTCTTCATGCTGGCGGATGTGCTGGGCAAGAGCGGCTTCCTGGGCTATGTCACCTACATCCTCTGCGTTGTATGCATGCTGTATGTGGCCTTCTCCTCCGCGATGCTGCTTAACGCGATCGCCGCGGCCAGAGTGGCCGGTCAGGCGGACCGCGCCGCCATCGGCGCCGGATACAGGAGCAGCCGCAAGCTGTTCTACCTGATCGCTGCCGCGGTGATGGTCGTCGGCTTTGTGCTTGCCTTCATTCCCGCCGTCGCGCTGGCCGGCTTCATCCTGATGCTGACGGTGCTGGGCAATATCGTGCTGAACCGTCTGTTTGTGCCCGGTGTGCTGTATCTGTTCAACACGGTCACACGCTGATAAACTGCATAAAGCAAGAACGGGCGCGGAGCATGGCTCCGCGCCCGATTTATATTCTTCCGTCTTCGCGATCATGCGTATCATTCCCGCATGATATCCCTGCCCGTTCCGGTATGACTTATTTGAAGTATTCGATCTGCCAGACGCTTCCGTCCGTTGCAAAACGCAGGGCGCCTTTTTCAGTGATGAATCCGCGGTCCTGAAGCCCCTTGTCCTTAAGCTGCTTCGTGCTGTCCTTCGCAGTGGAGGCGCCGCTGGTGATCACATACATCAGGGCGTTCACCCTTTCCAGAAAGGGCTCCTGCATTTGCTTGTAGCCGTGGTGCGGCCAGTTGATCAGCTCCGCAGAGATGTCATCCGGGCTGTCCGCCTTTGCAAGCTCCTTCTGGCAGGCCATCTGGATATCGCCCGGGAAGTAGGCGGTGCGTCCTTTATAGGATACCAGTACCTGCAGTGAGCAGTTGTTGATCTCCCAGCCCTTGCCCTCGCGCTGTACGAAGCGCAGCGTGAGATCACCGAAGGTGAGGGTTTCGCCGTTTGTCATCCTGCGCCATTCAACACCGTTATCCTGTGCCCGCCTGTACATGTAGTTCTGCAATTCCTCGCGGTGATCCTTTTTGTCAAAGCCGGTCAGGAACGCCCCCACCTCATACTGACTTACGATGTTCAGAAAGCCGGAAATGTGGTCGTTATCCGGGTGGGTGTTGATGCACAGGTCGATCTTTGTGACGCCCAGCTTATCCAGCACCGCCTTCAGTTCGTGATACTGGCCGTAGGTGCAGGAATCGATCACGATCACGGTGTCCCCCTGACGGATCACCGCCCCGTTGCAGCCGTGGATATGGGGAAAGATGATCTCCATCAGCTCCGCGTTCTCGTCAAACACGGAAGGCTCCTCTCCCGAGCGTCGGTCGTATACCTGTGTTTCGGCAAGGGCGGCGCCGGTGAGCAGAAAAAGAACGATAAATACAGTCAGTATGCGTTTCAGCACGGGTCATTCCCTCCTGTTTCCGTGCCCGTCAGTACGCGGGCAGCGGTAAAAGAATATCAGCTTTTTCGCGGCTTGTCAAACACGCGTTCAAACAATTGCAAAACTTTACAATCTTGCCAAAATGATTTATCATAAACGGGAATTCGTGTAAAGGAAGTGACAGGAATGGCGGTTCAGTCAAAAGCGGTGGTGACCGTACTGGGGATCGACTGCAAGGGGATCATTGCCCGTGTGAGCAACGCGCTGTGGAAGCATGAGGTGAATATTCTGGATATCAGCCAGACCATTGTGGACGGTTATTTCAATATGATCATGGTGGTGGATATTTCCGCGCCGGACTGTCCGTTTGAGACCCTCGCGGAGGATCTGGCGAAGCTGGGCAGGGAACTGAACCTGCAGCTCAGGATCCAGAAGAGCGAGATCTTCGAATCCATGCATCAAGTGTGATATAAATAATCCGAAATGAGGCACAGGTATGCTGAATACAGGTGAAATACTGCAGACACTGAGGATGATCGACCGCGAAAAGCTGGATGTGCGCACGATCACGATGGGCATCTCCCTTTTCGGCTGTGTGAGTGATGACGAAAAACGCCTTACGGATAAGGTGTATGACCGGGTGACCCGTCAGGCGGAGCATCTGGTGGAAACGGGACGCGCGATCGAGCGCGAGTTTGGCGTGCCCATCGTGAACAAGCGCGTGTCGGTAACGCCGGTCTCCCTGATCGCAGGCGCGCTGGAAAGCCCGCTGCCCGTGGCGTACGCGCTGGACCGGGCTGCCCATACGGTGGGAGTGGACTTTATCGGCGGGTATACCGCTCTGGTGCAGAAGGGCATGACCCGGGCGGACCGGGCGCTGATCCGCAGCCTGCCCGAGGCGCTTTCCTCCACCGAGCTGCTCTGCGCGAGCGTGAATGTGGCGTCCACCCGGGCGGGGATCGATATGGACGCCGTGAAGCTGTGCGGCGAAATGGTAAAGGAACTGGCTGAAAAAACGAAGGATAAGGACGGCCTCGGCTGCGCCAAGCTGGTCATTTTTTCAAACGCCGTGGAGGATAACCCCTTCATGGCGGGCGCCTTCTGGGGCCCCGGCGAGGGCGATTCAGCCGTCAGCGTGGGCGTAAGCGGACCGGGCGTGGTGAAGACCGCGCTGGAAAGCGTGCGCGGGGAGCCCTTTGATGTGGTGGCGGAAACCATCAAGCGCACCGCTTTCCGCGTGACAAGGGTGGGGCAACTGGTGGCGCAGGAGGCCAGCCGCCGCCTGAATGTGCCCTTCGGCATCGTGGATCTTTCTCTGGCGCCTACGCCTGCCGTGGGTGACAGCGTGGCGCATATTCTGGAGGAAATGGGCCTTGAAAAATGCGGTACCCACGGCACCACCGCCGCGCTGGCGCTGCTCAATGACGCCGTCAAGAAGGGCGGCGTGATGGCGAGCAGCCATGTGGGCGGTTTGAGCGGCGCCTTTATCCCCGTGAGCGAGGATATCGGCATGATCAACGCCGCGGCCGAGGGCGCGCTGTGTCTGGACAAACTGGAGGCGATGACCTGCGTGTGCTCTGTGGGGCTGGATATGATCGCCATCCCGGGCGATACGCCCGCTTCCACGGTGAGCGCCATCATCGCGGATGAGGCGGCCATCGGCATGATCAACAACAAGACCACCGCCGTGCGTGTGATCCCCGCTCCCGGAAAAAATGTGGGGGACCGGGTGGAATTCGGCGGCCTGCTGGGCTTTGCCCCGGTCATCCCGGTGCATCCCTTCTCAAGCGATGCGTTTATCGCCCGCGGCGGAAGGATCCCCGCCCCGCTGCATTCACTGAGAAACTGACGCTTATCGGGAGCGCGGATCTTCTGTACCGGGGGGCGGTGTGAATGGCTTTTTCTCTTTCTCCCGCGGCGGAGCGTCTCACGCGGGATATCACGGAGTACATTTTTATCGAGGATGAGCCCCGAAGGAGCGATATCATCTTTGTGCCCGGCAGCATGCATGATAAGCATGTGCTGCGCGCGGCGGAACTGTACCGGGAGGGCTTTGCCCCGTTTATCCTGCCCAGCGGGAAATACAGCGTGACACTTGGCCATGTAAAGGAAGCGGACGCGGAGATACAGCGGCGTTACGGCACCGGCTTTGCCACCGAATGGGATTTTATGAAGGCGGTGCTGCTTTCGGCAGGCGTGCCCGAAAGCGCGGTGCTCACGGAAAACGAGGCGGGCTACACCTGGCAGAACGCGCTGTTTTCAAGGCGTGTGACCGACCGGCTGGGCCTGGAGATTTCATCGGCCATCCTGTGCTGCCGCGCCTGCCACGCGCGGCGCGCGCTCACCTATTATCAGGCGGCTTATCCCGAAACACGCTTTTTCGTATGCCCCGCGCGCGGAGAAACGGTAAACCGGGAAAACTGGTTCACCACCCGCGAGGGACGGGACAGGGTGCTTTCCGAGCTCACCAAGGCAGGCAGCCAGACGCGCGGGCAGCTGGAAGCGCTGTTTGCGGAAAATGATAACGGCTTTTGAATCACGGCGGCGCGGTACGCTTTTTGAAAACAGCAGGGCGTACGCGCGCCGTTTTTTGTTTCCGGAGAGCAGGCGTTTTTCATGATCCTGTGCCATCCGCCGGAAATGTTAAATATTACGAAAAAGGTTGACGATGTAACATATTCGTAATATAATGACGCTGTATCTTTATGCGGAGGTCCAGCCATGAAACGCGACATGCTGAAAAAGGCGGCAGCACTGCTGCTTGCTCTGGCGATATGCCTGTCCCTGATCCCTGCCGGGGCGGAAAACTATCCCTTTGCGGGGGTGACCACGGTCAACCTGCGCATGCGCGCGGGCGCTTCCACATCGTCCTCGGTGATGTGCGAGCTGCCGCGCGGCACGCTTGTTACGGTGACCGGGCGGAAGAACGACTTTTTTGTGATCAGTGTGAACGGCAAAAACGGCTATGCCTACGCGGCCTATATCGCTGTTTCCTCCTCGGAGCTGAATGCCGAGGCGGAGGAGGACGGGGAATATGTGTATACGGGAGAGTATACCGATATCACCGCGTCCTCCGAGACGGATGAGATCATTGCCCTGCAGATGGCGCTCAAGGACCGCGGGTATTATACCTCCTCCGCGGACGGCAAGCTGGGCAGCGTGACAAAGAACGCCGTCATTGCCTTCCAGAAGATGAACGGCCTTACCGCGAGCGGCGTTGCCGACGCGCGTACCGTGCAGCTGCTTTTCTCCTCCACCGCGAAAAACAAAAACGGAAAGGCCGCCTCTGTTGATGTGCTGCCTCCGCTGGTAGGGCAGACGGTATCGCAGGGCAAGAAGGGCTATCAGGTATCCTCCATGCAGCAACGGCTGAAGCAGCTGGGCTATTATTCCGGCAGCGTGGACGGCGTGTGCGGCACTTCCACCGTGAATGCCGTCAAGGCCTTCCAGAAAAAAATGGGGCTTACCCAGACGGGTATCGCCGATGCCTCTCTGCAGGCCATCATGTATGCCTCCTCCGCCGTTCCCGCAAAGGCAACGGCCGCTCCCGCCACGCAGGCGCCGGTCTCCGGCTTCCCCTGCACGGCGTATACCACCACCGCTGTCAACCTGCGCAAGGGAAAGACCACCTCATCAACGCGCCTTACCTGCATCCCCTCGGGCGCCGAGATCACCGTGCTGGCGGTAAGCGGGGACTATTTGAATGTAAAATATAAATCCTATACCGGCTATATCCCCTCCGCGTACGCGGAGCTTCCGGAATCGGCCCTTCCGGGCACCGTGCTTCCCTCCTCGCTGCAGGCGCAGCTTTCCTACACCGCCGTATCGGACGGCAGCACCGGGCGCTCCGTGCGCGTGCTGCAGCAGGCGCTCAGGGAGCTGGGCTTCTATACCGGCAGCGTGGACAGCGCCTTCGGCAGCGGCACCAAAAACGCGCTGAAGGCCTTCCAGACGAAGAACGGCCTGCGGGCGGACGGCATCGCCTCGCCCGAGGTGCAGCAGTATCTGTACGAGAGCAAGGTAAAAAACAGCGCGGGCAAGAGCATATATGTGAAAACGCTGCCGCCGATAGACAACTTCCCCATGCAGGCGGGAGATGTGGGTGAGCAGGTGAACGCGCTGCAGATCGCGCTTTCCGCCCTGGGCTATTATAAGGGTACATTCTCCGATACCTATGATACGAAGACCGAAAGCGCCGTGCGTGCCTTCCAGAAGGCAAACGGCCTCACACAGGACGGCAAGGCCGGTGAAAAAACACTGGCTGTGTTGAACATGAAGTATTCAACGCCCGCCCCCTACACCGGGATACGCACCGCGGAGCCGCAGAACACGCCGCTTACCGAGGCCAATGTGATCGTGATGCAGTCCGGCACGCGCGGTGTGGCCGTCAAGCGCCTGCAGGAGAAGCTGATGGAACTGGGCTATTATATCTGCACCGTGGACGGCATTTACGATAAAGACGATATCAACGCGGTGAAGGATTTCCAGAAGACCAACGGCCTGAAATCAGACGGCATCGCGGGCCTTGAAACGCAGCAGCTGCTTTACAGCGGCTACGCCATCGCGAAGACCACCGCCGCGCCCAAAGCCACCGCCACGCCCCGCCCCACCCCAACGCCCGTTTCCTATACGGTGCTGAAGCTGGGCAGCAGGAACGCGGAGGTAAAGCGGCTGCAGGAGCGCCTGATCGAGCTGGGCTACCTTTCAGGCAGCGCGGACGGTGACTTCGGCAGCAAAACGAAGGCCGCCGTAAGTTCTTTCCAGAAGGCGAACGGCCTTTCTCAGGACGGGATCGCCGGCGCGAAAACGCAGAGCACGCTGTATTCTCAGGCCGCGAAGGCGGCCGGAAAGACCGTGACCGCCGCTCCCAGGGCCACCGCCACCCCCGCCCCGAAGACGGGCTCCCGTGTGCTGCGGCTGGGCAGCGATGGAGCGGATGTAAAGGAAATGCAGGAGAGGCTCATAACTCTCGGCTACCTTTCCTCCGGAGCGGACGGCTCCTTCGGCAGCAAGACCTACAGCGCCGTTGCGGCCTTCCAGAAGAACAACGGCCTCGCGGCGGACGGTGTTGCCGGCAGCAAGACCTTTGAAAAGCTGTTCTCCTCCTCCGCGAAACGGGCAAGCGGCAAGGAACCGGTGGTCACTCCCGCACCCGCGCGTTTCGTAACGCCCAGGGCATCGGATGTGCGCTTTGCCAACTGGTATACCGAGATCCGCAGCCGCGCGCGTTCCATGCCGGATGTGGTGATCTATGATCCCGATACCGGGCTGCACTACAATGTGCATCTCTTCTCCTTCGGCAAGCATGCCGACGGTGAGCCGCCCACGGCGGAGGATACCGCCACCATGTATCAGGTGGTGGGCTACAATTCCTGGACGCCCAAGGCCGTTTGGGTCATCTTTTCAGACGGCAGGGTGTATATGGGCTCTACCCACAGCCACGGCCACGAGGTAGACCATACGAGCGGAAACAATCTGGATGGGCATATCTGTGTGCACTTCCCGCGCGTGATGAGCGAGGCGGAGGAGACCGGCCCGTATGCCGTAAGCCACCAGAACGCGATACTGCTGGGCTGGGAAAAAACGGAAATGATGATCGGCAGATGACAATCGTACTTCGCTTTTGATGAGGTGCCGGATGAAAAGATTTTTGAGCGCGGCGCTGGCCGCGATGCTGCTGCTTTGCCTGCTTTGCGCGGGTGCTGCGGCGGAGATTAAGGCCCTGTACAAGGCCGATGTACGCTTTACCTGCTCCCTGCGCAGCGCGCCGGAGGATAACGCGAAGCGGGTGGGCGGCCTTCAGGAAAAAAACCGCGTGAACATCATCACCTACGCGGAGGACTGGTGCTACGCGGAATACAAGGGAAAGACCGGCTATCTCAAAACCGAATGGCTGTGGCGCTTCCGCTCTCAGGATCCGGAAAATGTGCCTGTGCCCGGTTATACGAGGCAGGCGGGGATCGCCACGGCGCTGGACGGCTTTTTCCTGCGCACGGAGGCTTACGCCGGCACGGCTGTGGCTTCGGGCAGCCTGCTTACCGTGCAGAGCGCGGAGCCGGATGCCTTTGCCGTGGTGAAGGTGGCCCGCGGGGAATGCCGGGTCAGCCCGCACCTGATCTCCTATACGCCCTTTCCGGATTGGCAGGAAGCCGCGGCAGGGGAGATCGTGTATGCCTACACCACCTATTTCAATGAGCATTTCGCGAAAAAGCTGAACGACGAGCGCATATTCAACATCACGGAGGCGTGCAAAAGGATCACGGGGCAGAAGATCGCCCCGGGAGCGACCTTTTCCTTCAACGAACTGTGCGCTCCGTACAGAAAGAGCAACGGCTACAAAAAGGCCCCCAATATCTCCAAGGAGGGCTATGGCTACGGCGGCGGCGTGTGCCAGGTGAGCACCACGCTGTACAACTGCGTGCTGGGCCTGCCTCTGAGGGTGGATAAATGGGAGGTGCACCGCGACAGCGGTGTAGCCTACGCGCCGCAGTGCTTTGACAGCGCGGTGGGCTCCTACAGCGATCTGGCCTTTACCAACCTGCTGCCCTATACGCTGATCGTGGAAGCCTATCCTCAGGATGGCACGCTCACGGTGCTGCTGCGCGCCGGGGAGGATGCCGGACAGGCGGAGGCCGAAGCGCGGGCGGACGCGGCGCCTCTGGGCGGCGAAATGATGATGCTTTGCGACGCGGATCAGAAATGCGTATCGCTGTACGCTTCCTCCGCGCTGAACGGCGAGCCCGGCGCGACTGTAAAGGGAAACACCGCCGTGCGCGTGCTTGAAAGAGAAAATGACGCCGTGAAGGTGCTTGCCGGTGAAGACGAGGGCTGGGTGAGCGCGGGGATGCTGTATGATCCCCTCGCGATGAAGGAAAAAAAGACCAAAGCCAAGCTGAACCTGCGGGAGACTCCCGCGGCGGATGCCCCTTCCATGGGCACCGCTGCCAAGGGCGACACCGTGTTTCTGCTTGCCGCGGGCAGGGAATGGGCTCTGATCACCGCGGATGGCGTGACCGGCTATGTGCAATTGAAATACCTGAAATGATAGTATGAATGAAAGCAGGATGTGATCCGCTTTCGTTCCGGAAAATAAGAAAACATGATCCCCCTGCCCCGGCGGCGCTGTCTGCCCGGGGCAGAGGGATTTTTCGTTTCTGACGTAAGTTTCCGGGCGGGTGCGGACGCGTTTTCCGGCACAAAGCAAGCGCTCTGCCCGGAGGGCAGGGCGCGGTCATATGAAAATGCCGGATAAGGCGGAACGGGCGGCTTACACCGGATGCTCCGCGGCGTATTTGCGCAGGTAAACGATCAGCACGGCGATATCCGCCGGGCTTACGCCGGGGATGCGGCCGGCCTGGCCGATCGAGCGCGGCTTCTGCTTTGCCAGCTTCTGCCTCGCCTCCAGACGCAGGTTATCGATATGCTCCCAGTCAAGCCCCGGGGGGATCAGATGCTCCTCCGCCTCGCGGGCCTTGCGGATCTGGGTCATTTCCTTTTCGAGGTAGCCCTCGTATTTCAGCGTGATCTCCGCCTGCTCCCGCGCGGCTTCGGAATAATCCCAGCCATCGGGCAGGGTGAGGCGGTTTTCGGGGCGGCGCACCTCTCTGACCATGCCCTCCTCCTGAAGGCGGTGCAGCAGTTCCTCCGTCTGGCGGGCCTTTTCCTCCATGCGGCGCATGCGCTCATCGGAGGCAAGGCCTATTTTGTGCGCGCGCTCGGTCAGGCGCAGGTCCGCGTTATCCTGCCTCAGGTACAGGCGGTGCTCGGCGCGGCTGGTCATCATGCGGTAGGGCTCATCGGTGCCCTTGGTGGTCAGGTCATCCGCCATCACGCCGATGTACGCCTGATCTCTCGTCAGTATGAAGGGCTCCTCGTTTTTGCAGTACAGCGCGGCGTTGATGCCGGCCAGAATGCCCTGCGCGGCGGCCTCTTCATAGCCGCTGGTGCCGTTCACCTGACCTGCCAGATACAGCCCGCCGATCTCCAGCGCCCCCAGCGCGGGGGAAAGCACGGTGGAATCGATACAGTCATATTCGATCGCGTAGGCGGGGCGGGTGATCACGCAGTGCTCAAGGCCGGGCACGGTGCGGTACATCTCCCACTGTACATCCTCAGGCAGGCTGGTGCTCAGCCCCTGTACATACCATTCCGGCCAGCCATTGCCCTCGGGCTCCACAAAAAGCTGATGCCGCGTTTTATCGGCAAAGCGCATGATTTTGGTCTCTATGGAGGGGCAGTAGCGCGCGCCGGTGGAGTTGAGCGTGCCGTTGTACATGGGTGCGCGGTGGATATTGCGGCGTATGATATCGTGGGTGGTCTCGTTGGTCCAGGTGAGGTAGCACATCGCGCGGTTGATGAGCCGCCTGTCCGTCATGAAGGACATGGGGGTCACGGGTTCATCGCCGGGCTGAGGCTCCATTTTGTCAAAATCGATGCTGCGTTCATCCACGCGGGCGGGTGTGCCGGTCTTGAACCGGCGCAGCTCAAAGCCCAGGCCGCGCAGGCTTTCGGAAAGACGGGTGGCGGGCAGCAGCCCCTGCGGGCCGCCCTCCCACTGCGTCTCGCCGATGATGATGCGGCTTTTCAGGTATACGCCGGTGCATACGACGGCGGCCCTGCAGGCGATGGTCTCGCCGTTCAGCGTGCGTATGCCGGATACCCTGCCGCCTTGGGTGAGGATCTCCGTCACCTCTCCCTGCCGCACCGTGAGGCCGGGCTGTGAAAACACCGCGGAGATCATGCGCCGCTGGTAGGCGCGCTTATCGCTCTGGCAGCGCAGGGAGTGCACGGCGGGGCCCTTGCCGGTATTCAGCATGCGGCCCTGCAGCATGGTATCATCGGCCGCGAGGCCCATTTCTCCGCCCAGCGCGTCCACTTCACGCACCAGATGCCCCTTGCCGGTGCCACCGATGGAAGGGTTGCAGGGCATCAGCGCCACGCTTTCCATATTGAGCGTCATCAGCACCGTTTCCAGCCCCATTCTCGCGCAGCACAGCGCCGCTTCACAGCCGGCGTGTCCCGCGCCGATCACCGCAACATCAAACACAGAAAAAACCTCCGCTTCGGGTAAAAGTACGCTCTATTGTATGCGCGAAGCGGTCTTTTGTCAATAAAAACGCGTTTTGCCGTTGACAATATGCTCCAAACGGAGTATAAATATCTATGCAAACAGATAACAGACGGGAGGATGCACGGATGATCAGCGAAAAAGTTTCGGTAAATATCAATGAGGAGGCCCTCAGCAAGATCGACCTGCTGGTGGAGGACGGCTTCTATTCCAACCGCAGTGATTTTATCAACCGCGCCGTGGATACCCTGCTGGACCGGGAAAACCGCACGGTGGATAAGCTGCTTGAGATCCACAGCAAGGAAAAGATCAACAGCCGGCAGTGGTTCGTGGGCGTGCAGACGATGGGCAGCCAGTACCTTGAAAAGGTGAAGGAGCAGGGCGTGCGCCTGCGCATCAAGGGCTGCGGCGTGCTGTATTTTGAAAAGGACGCCGCGAAGGAGCTGGTATTTGAAACGGTGGAATATATTTCGTCCCGCATCCGCGTGATCGCGGAGGATGAGATACGGGAGCATTATAAAGCGCCCCGAAAGAGCGGCATCCGCAGGCGCGCGCAGAGCAAAAAGGACTGACGGCCTGTATCATCGCCTAGGGTGTGTTTCTGAATTCAAAACGATGCATTTTCAGCATCTTTTCCGTCATTTCTGCGTTGTCGAACCTCGATTTACCTCCAGTAAACCTTCGGTTCTTCGCCTTGAACTGACGGAAAATCTGCTTGAAACTGCACATTCCTCATTTTAGAGACACACCCTAAAAACAGAGACCGGGAGACGGCGCTTTCCCGGTCTTTTTGTATGCGCGCCGCGGGGGCGGAAGGCGGCGGTTTCGGCTGCCCGCAGGGGGGAGCATGTAACGCCTTTCATGAATTTCCGGAAAAGTTTCCATAATAAATAAGAAGAAAGGTGTTCTCTTTTGGCGCGTTCTGTGATATAATGTAATGGGTAATGTTTTCCTTTTTGGCAAGAGTATCGGGAGGGAATATGTCTGAAGATCTGAACAAGCACGGCACGGTAGATGCCGGTGTGCATTATGATGAAAACCAGATCCAGGTGCTTGAGGGCCTTGAGGCCGTTCGCAAGCGCCCGGGTATGTATATCGGCTCCACGGATGTGAGGGGCCTTGATCACTGCGTGTATGAGATCGTGGATAACGCCATCGACGAGGCGCTGGCGGGCTACTGCACGCGCATTCTGGTCACCCTGTCACGGGACGGCAGCTGCACGGTGCGCGACAACGGTCGCGGCTTCCCCGTGGGCCTGCATCCCAAGCTTCACCGCCCCGCGGTGGAGGTGTGCCTCACGGTGCTGCACGCAGGCGGCAAGTTCGGCGGCAGCGGCTATAAGGTATCGGGCGGCCTGCACGGCGTGGGCGCCAGCGTTGTGAACGCCCTTTCCCGCCATCTGCGCGTGGAGGTGCGGCAGGGTGGCAAGGTGTACGAGCAGGAATACAGCGTAGGCAAGATCGATTATGACCTGCGCGTGATCGGCGAAACGGAGGAGACCGGCACCACCGTACAGTTCTGGCCCGATGTGAGAAGCGAGGAGAACCCCGAGGGCGTGTTTGACCCCGGCATCGCCTTTGAATATGAGACCATCCGCAACCGTATGCGCGAGATGGCCTTCCTCAACAAGGGCATCTGCCTTGTATTGCGTGACGAGCGCCCCGAGGACGGCCCGAAGGAGAACGAGTTCTGCTTTGAGGGCGGCATCAGCGAATATGTGAGATATCTCAACAAAAACAAGGAGGTCCTCTTTCCGGACCCGATCTATATGGAGGGCGTGCGCGACGATGTGACGGTGGAGGTGGCCCTCCAGTACAATGACAGCTATCAGGAAATGGTGTGCGCCTACGCGAACAACATCCGCACCCCCGAGGGCGGCACGCACCTGACCGGCTTCCAGACGGCGCTGGCCCGCGCGGTGAACGATTACGGCCGCAAATACAAGATCCTGAAGGAGGCGGACGCCAACCTGAAGGGTGAGGACACCCGTGAATCCCTTGCCGCGGTGGTCTCCGTCAAGATGCCCGAGCCGCAGTTTGAGGGGCAGACCAAGAGCAAGCTGGGCAACAGCGAGGTAAGGCCCATTGTGGACCGGATGGTGTACGATTCGCTTTCCACCTTTTTTGAGGAAAACCCCGCCGTGGCGCGCTCCATTCTGGACCGGTGTCTGAACGCCGCCCGCGCGAGAGAGGCGGCCCGCAAGGCGAGGGAAATGACCAGGCGCAAAACGGCGCTCGAAAGCGGCAGCATGCCCGGAAAGCTGGCGGACTGCTCCGAGCGGGATCCCGCCAAGTGCGAGATCTTCATCGTGGAGGGTGACAGCGCCGGCGGCAGCGCCAAGGAAGGGCGCGACCGTCATTTCCAGGCCATACTGCCTCTGCGCGGAAAGATCCTGAATGTGGAAAAGACCAGGCTGGACAAGATCCTTGTCAGCGAGCAGATCAAAAACATGATCACCGCCTTCGGCTGCGGCATCGGAAGCGAGTTCAACCTTGAAAAGCTGCGCTATCACCGCATCGTGTGCATGACCGATGCCGATGTGGACGGCGCGCATATCCGCATCCTGATGCTCACCTTCTTCTACCGCTATATGCCGGAATTGATCAAGCAGGGCTTTGTTTATTCCGCCATGCCTCCGCTCTACAAGGTAACGAAGGGCAAGCAGGAGTTTTACGTATATGACGATGATGAGCTGCAGGCCAAGCTGAACGAGCTGGGCAAGGACGGCAAATACGAGATACAGCGCTACAAAGGTCTGGGCGAGATGAGCTCCGAGCAGCTGTGGACCACCACCATGAACCCCGCCACCCGCACGATGAAGCGCTTTGAGCTTTCAGATGCCGTGCAGGCGGACGCCATCTTTACCCTGCTGATGGGCGATCAGGTGGAACCCAGAAGAGAATTCATCGAGCAGAACGCCAAGATGGTGGCGGATCTGGATCTGTAAGGCCATCCGCCTGAAAACGGTGCCCGTTTTCAGACAGATGTCGGCGCTTCATCCTAAGGAGGATACATAGATATGAGCGATATTCAGGACCGGCTTTTGCCGGCGGACCTTGAAACGGAAATGAAAACCTCGTTCATCGCGTACGCGATGGCGGTCATCATCAACCGTGCCCTGCCCGATGTGCGCGACGGCCTGAAGCCCGTGCACAGGCGCATCCTGTACGATATGAGCGAGCTGGGCATGACGCCCGATAAGCCGTACCGCAAGAGCGCGCGTCTTGTGGGTGATGTGCTGGGTAAATTCCATCCCCACGGCGACAGCAGCGTGTACGAGGCCATGGTGCGTCTGGCGCAGGGCTTCAATATGCGCTATACGCTGGTGGACGGCCAGGGCAACTACGGCAGCGTGGACGGCGACGGTGCCGCCGCCATGCGTTATACCGAAGCGCGTATGAGCAAAATATGCATGTACATGCTTCAGGATATCGAAAAAGACACTGTGGACTTTATGCCCAACTTTGATGAAACGCTGATGCAGCCCACCGTGCTGCCCTCCCGTTTCCCCAATCTTCTGGTGAACGGCTCCGCCGGTATCGCCGTGGGCATGGCCACCAATATCCCCCCGCACAACCTGTGCGAGGTGATCGACGGCGCCATCTGCCTGATCGATCATCCGGACGCCGGCCTTGATGAGCTGATGGAGCACATCAAGGGGCCGGATTTCCCCACCGGCGGCATCATTCTGGGCCGCAGCGGCATCCGTGAGGCCTATCATACCGGCCGCGGGCGCATCGCGGTGAGGAGCAAGACCGATATCGAGGAAATGCCGGGCAACCGTCAGCGCATCGTGGTGAGCGAGATCCCCTACGGCGTGAACAAGGCCAAGCTTGTGGAAAAGATCGCCGATCTTGTACACGAAAAGAAGCTGGAGGGCGTGAGCGACATCCGCGATGAGAGCGACCGCAACGGTATGCGTATCGTGATCGAACTGAAGCGCGATGTGCAGAGCCAGGTGGTGCTCAACTTCCTTTACAAGCACACCCAGCTGCAGGATACCTTCGGCATCATCATGCTGGCGCTGGTGGACGGCTATCCCCGCGTGCTTTCGCTTCGCGATATGCTGCTCTATTATGTAAAGCATCAGGAAGAGGTGCTCACCCGCCGCACGAAGTATGATCTTGAAAAGACGCTGGCCCGCGCCCATATTCTGGAGGGCCTGCTCAAGGCGCTGGACAACATTGATGAGATCGTGCAGATCATCCGCTCCAGCCGTGACCCCGGCGAGGCCAAGCAGACCATGATGGACCGCTTTGACCTTTCCGATAAGCAGGCGCAGGCCATCCTCGATATGCGCCTTGCCCGCCTGACAGGTCTTGAACGCGACAAGCTTTTGCAGGAATATGAAGAAGCGCAGCGCACGATCGAATATCTGCGCGGCCTGCTTGAGGACAGGGATAAGCTGATGGGCGTTGTGAAGGCGGAGCTGACCGATATCAAGACCAAATTCGGCGATCCGCGCCGCACCGAGCTTTCGGTGATCGAGGGCGAGATCGATGTGGAGGATCTGATCGCCGTGGATGACATGGTGGTCACGCTTACCCACTTCGGCTATGTCAAGCGGCTGTCCAAATCCACCTACCGCGCGCAGCGCAGGGGCGGCAAGGGCATCAGCGGCATGACCACCCGCGAGGAGGACTACGCAGAATCCATCTATACCATCAACAGCCATGATGATATCATGTTCTTTACCAATTTCGGCCGCGTGTACACGCTCAAGTGCTACCAGATCCCCGAGGCCGGGCGTACGGCCCGCGGCACGGCCATTGTGAACCTGCTGCCGCTTTCCGCCGGCGAAAAGGTGAGCACCATGATCCCCGTGCCCAAGGAGGGCAGAGAACGCTATTCCCTCGTGATGGCCACCGGTAACGGCGTGATCAAGAAGACCGACCTTGCCGAGTTTGACTACATGCGCAAGGCGGGCAAGATCGCCATCGTGCTGCGCGAGGATGATCAGCTGATCGATGTGGAGCTGGTGCTGGAGGGCCAGGAGCTGATGCTGGCCACCCGCAAGGGCCTGAGCGTGCGCTTCAACGAGCGTCTGCTGCGCCCGATGGGCCGCGTGAGCCACGGCGTGCGCGGCGTGCGCCTCACCGAGGGCGACGCGGTGTGCTCCATGTGCGCGGTGGAAGAGGACGCGCTGGTGCTCTGCGTATCCGAAAACGGCTTCGGTAAGCGGTCCGACCCCGAAAGCTACCGCGAGACCAACCGCGGCGCCAAGGGCGTGCGCGGCATGGCGGTGAATGAAAAGACCGGCAATGTGGTGGCGCAGCTGATGGTGAAGGAGGATGAGGACCTGATCCTGATCACCGATGACGGCACCGTGATACGCACCGCGGCGGATACCGTGCGCGTGTGCGGCAGAGCCAGCCAGGGCGTGATGATGATGCGCCTTGCCGAGGGCAGCCGCGTGGTGGGCGTGACCAGGGTAAACAAGGAGGACGAGACCGAGGAGGAGGAAGCGGAAGCCGCCTCCGCCGAAGGCATCCTGCCGGAGGAAGCGCTTCAGGAAACAACGGACGCCGGTGAAATGACCGATGAGGAAGCCGAAAACGAGGCCGGTGATTTCGGAAGCGATCTGGACTTTGAGGATGAAAGCACCGCGGAGGAGCCGGAAAGCGATATCTGAACGGAAACACAGCTTTGATCTATGCCGGGGCGAAAGCGATTTCGCCCCGTTTTTGAAGAAGGCGGCCAAAAGGCCGCCGCGAAGGGAAAAAACATGACACAGAAACAAAAAACGCTTGTGGGCGGCGTGAGCGTGCTGGCGGCTGCCGGCATGATCTGCAAGGTGGTGGGCGTGATCTACCGCATCCCCCTTGCCAACACCGTGGGCGGGGAAGGGCTGGGCCTGTACAGCAAGGTGTTCCAAAGCTACAACCTGCTGCTCACCGTATCCTCCGCCGGCATCCCGGTGGCTATTTCCCGCATGGTGAGCCATTATGTTACCAAAGAGGAGGAGGGCACCGCGAGGCGCGTGTTCATTACCGCGCTGTGGGCGCTGTTTGCCCTGGGGCTGATCGCCACATTGCTTCTGGCAGCCTTTTCCTCCCCTCTCGCGGAGCTGGCCGGCGCGCCGGAGATCGGCATCGGCTACATCGCCATCGCGCCCAGCCTGCTGCTCGTGTGCGTGATGAGCGCCTTCCGCGGCTATCTGCAGGGGCACCGCGTGATGCTGCCCACCGCCGTCTCCCAGCTGATCGAGCAGGTGGGCAAGCTGGCGGTGGCGCTGCCGCTGGCGGTGTTGGGCATGAATAAGGGCGGCCCCGCGATGGGCGCCGCCGGCATGCTGCTGGGCACCAGCATCGCGGAGGGCGCGGCGCTGTGCTTTATGGTGTATGCGCATCTGAAGGAGAAAAAGCGCCGTGCGGAAGCGGGTGCGGAAAGCTCCCTTACCGATAAAAAGATCCTTTCAAAGCTGGCCGGCATCGCCGTACCCATCACCATCGGCGCGTGCATCGTGCCGCTGGCCGGGTGGATCGACAGCTTCATGGTCACCCGCCTCATCGAGGGCAACGGGGTGGAGCATGCCGACGCGCTGCTGCGCTACGGCCTGTATTCCAGCGTGGTGCTTTCGCTGATCAATGTGCCCACCGCCATCGCGATGGCGGTATCCACCAATCTGGTGCCCGATATCTCCTCCGGCATGGCGAAGGGCGATATGCCCTATGTGCGCAGGGAGAGCGCCGCCGGGTTGAGGATGGCGAGCGTGATCGGCATTCCCTGCTCGGTGGGGCTGTGCCTGCTCGCAAAGCCCATCCTCTATATGCTGTTCCTCGGAAAATACACCCCGGAGCAGCTGGACCTGGCGGCGGAGATCCTTCGCCTTTCGGCGCTCACCATCGCGCTGTTTACCATGGTGCAGGCCACCAGCGGCATCCTGCAGGGCTGCGGAAAGCAGCGCCTGCCCATGTACACGCTGGCCGCGGGCGTGGCCTGCAAGATCGTTCTCAACATCCTTTTGATCGGCACTCCCTCCGTGGATATCCACGGCGCGCCCATCGCGTCCCTCGTGTGCTACACGGTGAGCATGGTGCCCAACCTGTACTTTGTGCGCAAATACACCGGCACAGGGCTGTCGGTGTCTGATCTGCTGCTGCGCCCGCTCGCGGCCTCCGCCGTAATGGGTGCCGTGGTGTGGGCGGTGTGGCGCTTCGCGTTCGGCGACGCGGTGCTTACCGAAAGCCGCCCGCTCACGCTGCTGGGTGTGATATTGTGCCTGGGGCTGGGCGTAGCGGTGTACGCCGTGTGCGTGCTGCTGTTCGGCGCCGTACGCGGGGAGGATCTGCCCGGAGCGGCCGGAAGGGCCGTAGGCAAGCTGGAAAGAAAGCTTTTCCCCACGCGGGAAAAGCGGTAAGGAGGCGCGGCTGTGGCTTATAGGATCACTGTTGTTTCACTGGGGCCGGGCTCAAGAGAGCTGCTCACGCTGGGCGCGCTGGAGGAAATGAAAAAGGCCGGAAGGCTGATCCTGCGCACTGGCCTGACCGATGCCGCCCTTTACCTGCGGGAGCAGGGCTATGCTTTTGACACGCTGGATGACCTGCACGAGACCTGCTCCACCTTTGAGGAGCTGACCCGCGCCTGCGTAAAGCGGGTGCGCGCCGCCGCGAAGGAAAAAAATGTGTGCTACGCGGTGCTGGACGCCGCGCGGGATGAATCCGCCCGGGAATTGCTTAACAAACGCGGCACGCGGGCGCTGCCGGGCGTAAGCCTTGCGGGGCCGGCGCTGGCGGCCTGCCCCGAGGAAAATGTGCTGGTGGAAACGGCGAGCGGCCTTTCGGTGGCCTCCACCTCCTCCACGCTGTGCGTGTGCGAGCTGGATAACCGCGTGCTGGCGGGGGAATGCAAGCTGAAGCTGCTTGCCCGCTACGCGCCCGATACCGTTGTGCTGTTTTTCCCGCCCTCCGCGCAGGCGGAGCGCAGGTACAAAAGCATCACGCTGGATGAGCTGGACCGCCAGAAGCACTATGACCATACCGTGTGCGCGGTGATCCCCGCCGTGCCGCTTACGGAAAAAAAGCGCTTTGATTTTTACGATCTGGAGCGCGTGATGGCTGTGCTGCGCTCTCCCGGCGGCTGCCCCTGGGACAGGGAGCAGACGCACGCCTCCCTGCGCCCCTATCTGATAGAGGAAAGCTATGAGGCGGCGGACGCCATCGACAGGGAGGACTGGGATCAGCTTTATGACGAGCTGGGCGATGTGCTGCTGCAGGTGGTGTTCCACGCGAGCATCGCGGAAAGCACGGGGGATTTTGAACTGAGCGATATCACCACCGCCATCTGCAAAAAGATGATCCGCCGCCACAGGCACATTTTTGGCGGGGATGACTGCCCCACCGCGGAGGCCGTGGCCTTGAACTGGGAAAAGATCAAGCGGGAGGAGCGCGGCACAAAAAGCCAGAGCGAGGTGCTGAAGGAGGTCGTTCCCGGCATGGAGCCGCTGCTGCGCGCCGCCAAGGTGCAAAAGAAGGCGCGCGATGTGGGCTTTGACTGGGATGACCCGAAGGACGCCCTGCAGAAGGTGCACGAGGAAGCGGACGAGGTGCTGGAGGCGCTTCGGGAAGGGAACGCGGACAGGATAGAGGATGAGCTGGGAGACCTGTTCTTTTCCTGCGTGAACACCGCCCGCCTTGCCGGGGCGGACAGCCAGAAATGCCTGCACCGCGCCACCGAAAAGTTCATTTCCCGCTTCACACGGATGGAAAATGCCGTAAAATCGGACGGAAAATCGCTAAAAGACTTGACATTGAGCGAAATGGATGTATACTGGAATGGTTGCAAGCATGAAGCAGGCTTGTAAAATCAAACACTATCAGTGGAGGGAATACCATGAATAAGAGTGAATTTGTAGCTGCTCTGGCCGAAAAGGCCGGTTTGTCCAAGAAGGATGCCGAAAAGGCGCTTTCCGCTTTTGTTGAGACCGTTGTGGACGAAATGAAGGCCGGCAACAAGGTGCAGCTGATCGGCTTCGGCACCTTTGAGGCCAAGACCCGTGCCGCCCGCACCGCCCGCAACCCCCAGACCGGCGAAGCCATCGAGATCGCCGCTGCCAAGAAGCCCGCTTTCACCGCCGGCAAAGCCCTGAAGGACCTGCTGAACGCGTAATATCACTTCACGAAAGTGATCGACCCCCGTATGCCGCAAGGCAGGCGGGGGTTTTTATGTGCCCGCGGGGCGGCAGGGAAACGGGCGCAGCTTTGCGGAAGGGGAGCAAAAGAGCGCTTTTGGAAGAAGAAATCTGTCGAACACGTTTTTCAAACTTTATTGACAAAATCGTGATAGATATTATAAAATAGTAATAGATATATACGTTTGGGGGGAGATAGAACATGAGTGTACCGAAAAAACGGGTGGTTATCTTTCTTTTGGCTGGCTGCTTACTTTTCTCCGTATGTCTTGGAGAAGGGCTTCTGTCTGATGCAGCCCAATATGATGCAAAGCCCGAATCCTGCATAACAGTCGGCAGCTATGTCACCTACGGCACCTATCCGCAAACGGAGGCGGGAAATGACAGCACGCCCATCGAATGGCTGGTGCTGGAATATGACGCGGCAAATAACAAGGCGCTGCTGATCAGCCGGTACGCGCTGGACTGTCAGCAGTATAACACGA
>CALGBY010000012.1 GCA_937886445.1 uncultured Clostridia bacterium
GGTCTTCGTCGCGGAGCTTCCGGTCACGGTGATCTCGTACTCATCGGTGATCGGGTTGATCTTCAGTTCGCCCGGTACAACGGTGATCTTGATGTTCGTGTAGTTGACGGACTCAGCCTTGAAGTCATCCGCTGTCATCGTCATCTTGTAGGTGTCGATGGAAGCGTTGGTGCCCTTCGCGGTCGCCTTCGCGTCATCCTGTGCGATGCCGGTGAACTCAATCGTCGCGTCATATTCGCTCACGGTGTAGCCGTTCACGCTCTGCTCGGAGCCGTCGTAGGTCTTCGTCGCGGAGCTTCCGGTCACGGTGATCTCATACTCGTCGGTGATCGGGTTGATCTTCAGTTCGCCCGGTACAACGGTGATCTTGATGTTCGTGTAGTTGACGGACTCAGCCTTGAAGTCATCCGCTGTCATCGTCATCTTGTAGGTGTCGATGGAAGCGTTGGTGCCCTTCGC
Source organism: uncultured Clostridia bacterium (assembly GCA_937886445.1). Lineage (GTDB taxonomy): Bacteria > Bacillota > Clostridia > Christensenellales > Aristaeellaceae > ZC3RG03. Next base: position 460 of record CALGBY010000012.1, read on the forward strand.
GGTCGCCTTCGCGTCATCCTGTGCGATGCCGGTGAACTCAATCGTCGCGTCATATTCGCTCACGGTGTAGCCGTTCACGCTCTGCTCGGAGCCGTCGTAGGTCTTCGTCGCGGAGCTTCCGGTCACGGTGATCTCGTACTCATCGGTGATCGGGGTAATAGTCAGACAACCGTCATCAACTTCGAAGGTTACGGTAATATTGTCATTGTCGTAGCTGAACTGGTTGATGTTCAGACTCATATAGTAGGTATCCACGTTGGTTCCGTTCGCCTCAGCTGTTCCGTTGAAGCCAACCTTGGCCTCATCAAGCAGAGAACTGTTAGAACTCAGCGTATAACCTGTCACGCTCTGTTCGGAGCCGTTATAGGTCTTCGTCGCCTTGTTTCCGGTCACTCTCACCGTCATCTTAGCCTTGTCGATCGTGAAGGTCGCGGGAATAACCGTCACGGTATAGTTCTCGTTGGCGGTGTAGTTCGCTGTCAGCACATCGGTATAGGTGCCGGCATCCTGAACCGTGGGATTCGTTCTGCTGTAGGAAACGGTTCCAAGGTCACCCTCCGCGACCAGAGCGGACACGGAGCCGGTGAAGGCCGGATCGGGATCGCCGTAGGACTTGCCGGCGGCGTCGACCGTGATGGTGACCGGCTTCGGATCGATTGTCAGGTCGCCCAGCACGTAGGTCACATCATAGGTGATGCCGTTAATGGTGATCACGGAAGGGCCTGAGACGAGACCGGTGACAGAGCCGCGTTCCGTGCGGGTTTTGGTGCTGTCGACCGTCAGACCGGTGATCTGACCGGCCGTCAGGGTGACCGCGTTGCCTTCGCCGTCGACCGCCGCCACCGTGACATCATCCACCGTGTGCACATGCGCGATTCCGTCATAGGTGTAGGTGACGGGCTGCAGAGTGACGGTGATGGAGCCGTTCTTGATCCAGCTGCCGGTGACGGAGATATCCTTTTGGGGCATGATCAGCTTGCCGGCCGTGATTGCCGCGTCGGCGCAGGACCAGCCGGAGAAGGTGTAGCCGGCCTCGGTCGGCTTATCCTTCAGGGTGACCTCGGAAGCGTAATCATGCTCCTCCTGATCGCCGTACTGCTTACCGTCTATATAATAGGTAAGCTTAAAGCTGTTCAAGGTGAAATACGCGGTATAGGTGGCAGCGACATAGGCCCCTTTCGTGGATTTGGAGGGCTTGAAGGCGGGATCGGTCCCGACGATATTTCCCTCCGCGTCCTTCCAGTACAGGAAGCGGTAGCCTTCCGCCGCGGTAGCGGTGCTGCCCTGCGGATCCCCGAACACGGGACGCACATTCTCATTCGGGCGGTCCACGCTGCCGTGGCTGTCCGCACGATACTGGATCAGCACATTATCGGCTTCCATGAAGCTGATCGTGATCGTATGATTGCTCTCATCAATCTGGAAATTCTCGGGAGAGACACTGTTCAGCTTAAAGCCGGTCTTGGGAACGGTGTAATCCACGCCGTCATAGGTGGTGTTCGCGCGGGTGATCTGCTTATGATAGGGATAAGTGCCCGCGGTCACCGTCTGATCCACATACATCTGGCCTTTGGCGTCCGGATACATGATCTTCAGCGTGAGCTCGTAGGGAATGAAGTTATAGTAGATATTGACCACGGTCTCGCCGCTCGCAAGGATCGTCTGCTGATCAAAGGACTGGACTGTGAAGCCGGTGTAGGACTTTGCAGCCGCTTTGGTCAGCTCGTTCGTGGTGCCGGTCAGGTTTTCCTGCTCGGTCGGAACGGCGGGATAGGTACCGTCATCATTCTGCTTGAAATGATTGACCTTGTAGGGAGTATCGGTCGCGGGAGACCAGGAACCGGTCAGGACGACCTTGTTCGCGGGCATCGGGAAGGAATTCTTCGACTTGTCAATGGTCGCGTCCGCGGTGGTCCATCCGCTGAAGACATATCCCTTCAAAGTGGGATCCGCCTCCAGATTGACATTGCTCTTATACTCATGTGCCGTGGTGGCGGGAGCGTCGGGAGCGCCGTCCGGAACCGGTTCTGCATACTGATACTGGACCATGTACTTCTGAGGAGTATAGAATAGCTTCATGGTCAGCGCGGTATCGCCGGTCTTCGGGGTCAGGACATCCTCGGAGGCATAGTTATACTCGTAGCCCGTGAAGGAGACCGTCGGATGGTAGGTATCCGCCGTAACGGATTCACCGACGCGGATATCATTGAGGGTGACCGTCTTATCGCTCTGCAGCGTCTGGGTGTCATCGGGATCAACGGTATAGAACTCGACCGTCACCTGAGTGTGGCTGTAGGGATAGTAACGGAAGATAAACACGTTGTTCGCCGCGACGGAGGAAAGCTCTTCAACCTTATAAGCGGCATCTGCGTAAAGCGGGATCCCGTTCTTGGAGATATTTCCCTTCGCCAGAACGACCAAACGGGTAGCGAAGGAGGAGCCGGTCTCATCATCGGCAACCTTCGTATTGGTATCCATATACAGATGGCGTACCGTATAGCCCACCTTTTCGTACTTATCATACCAGAAGGTGATGACATTCTCGGCGGTAGAGGTGCTGGTAAGGGTGATGGTTTCCGTCATCTTCTGAGGACGGTAGCCGGAAATGCCGATCGCGGTTTCGGAAACCTGTTCACCGATATAGAACCGCACATCGGAAACAGCCTTTTCCTCGGCCAGGACCTTGTTGTTTTCACCGGCAACGGCAGAGAGGTATCTGACCGTGTAGCCGGAGCCGACCAGACGCCAGCCGGCGTACAGCTTTTTAACAGCACTCGATGTGATCGGCTGATTGACATCGAAAAGCGTTTCGCAGGCTTCATCCGTATACCAGCCGGTAAACACATAACCGTCCTTTGTAGGCGTCGGGATCCCGGTCAGCTTCCCGTTATAGGTCACAGTCTGTGAAGGGATATCCAGATCCGTATTCGTTTCAAAACCGATCTCGAATTCCGGCAGCCGCCAATCCGCATAAAGCGCAAGTCCCATGGGCATCAAATAGTCGCCGTTATAAAGCTGCGTATGTTCGGGATCAATAAACCAGCCTTTGAACACCGCACCCGGTACGGATATCGAAGGCACATTGTTATTCAATATGGATTCAAAATTACTGTTGTAAGCAACCTGTTTGCTTACTTTTGACGTATTCTGATATCCATACAGATCCAGCGTGTAATTTTTGGATTTATAGTAGAATTCGATCTTATCTCCGGAGGAAATATATATTTTCCCGTTTGTCCAATAAGTTTGTTTCCCGTTCTTTAATACTTTTTCCTTTGTATAGCCGGGAATATCCATACAATCATCGCCGTTAACTACAAAATTAAAGGATACACCAATTCGCTTGTACAATCTGTAGTTGCCCTTTGTTTCGATGCCGTTATAGTTCTCAACCCAGTATTCAAGAGTTTCGCTGCTTGTACCGGCATTGCTTCTTACCAAAGGTACATTTTCCGTATCCGGCATAATATCGATAGACCGGACGATCGTGCCGGCAACTCCCTCCAGAGTAAAGTAGTAATTGCCGTTCGGATCAAACGTCTCCAGAAATTTATCGACGATTGTCGCACCATATTTCGCGGTCAAAGACTGACTGTATGAGTAGCATTCCGGAGTATGAGTATGTGCTTCTCTAGTACAGGTTAATTTTCCATAATTCGGATTGAGCGTGCATCCGGATTCTACATGCGAATGCTTTGTACATGAAAGATTCCATGTATATGATGATCCTACTTTTTTTGCTGTCCAGCATCCGTTCGGACTTGATTTTGCATTCCGATATGCATTATATGACGGCTTGTCATCATGCGTATGCCCACTAAGCCCGCAAGAGTACTGATTCTGATCGTAACATGCGCTTCCGTGAGTATGCTCAGATTTACCGCATGTTAATGTTCTGCTGCCATAATAAAGGGTATAACGGTTTCTTGAGTATTTGACCTGGATCACAGTGCTTCCATCCGGCGCAATATCCGCTGTCTCGGAGCTGAGGAAGGTAAAGTGCTTCGGCGAGATCTCTCCGGTCGGTCCATCCGGCCATTTCGGATTCGCGGTAGCGGCAGTGATCGTGACATTCTTTGTATCCGAATACTCCTGACGCGTTTCGGAACACATATAAGTGAAGTTATCGTCATTCGCGTTTTCGATCAGATAAACGACCGTATAATTCACCTTAACCGGCGCCCACTTCGCATAGACGACCTTGGCGCCGCTGGGGATGGTTACGGAGGTGACAGCGGAGCCGGAGCAATCCGCCTTTTCATACCAGCCCCGGAATAAATAACCGGTACGGACAGGCACCGTGGTTGAAAGAGCCGCGGTGGAACCGAATTTTTCGAGAGAACCCGGTATATAAGAACCGCCCATGGAATCGTAGCTGAGAAGGTATTCATTGCGGTCATAGTACACATCCACGACCGTGTCATCCGAAACGATGATGGTCTGGGATTGAATGACACCGTCGGCAAAGCCGTCGATTGCCTTCAAGGGAACATCATCCACCTCAATGACCGCGCCGATCGTGGAGGCGACGGTTTTCGTGCTGTGCAGGGTGGAGTAATCATCCGGATCAGTCACGGACTGAATATAATAATTGACCGTGTATTCCGCCTCAGCCCTCGCGTACTCAACGGTGATGACATCGCCGTCCGTCAGCGCGGAAGGATCGACGGTGACATACTCCGAGCCGGATTTCGGGTACAAATAACCGCCCTCCGACACGACCGGGTTGGCCACGGGTGAGGGGGATTCGATCTGCTCAGAATCATCGGTCGGCCTGTAGGTGCGGACGTTATCATTGGCGACCTTGTTGCTGCCGTACACATACTTGATCGTGACGGTAACAAACTCCGGATCGACAAAGTGCGCCGTAGCCACCGTATCCTCCGTGATGGAGGAGGACGCGGTGATCTTCGTGCCGTCCGAGGCATACCAGCCGTCAAAGGTCATTCCCTCCTTGGAGGGGTCCTCCGGAAGAACGAGAGACGAGCCGGCGGTGACATACTGCACCACCTCGTCATCCCCATTCTTGAAGGTGACCTTGTTGAACTCAATGTTGATCGGATTCGAAAATCTGGCGGTAGCAAAAGCGCTCATCGGCAGCTCCAGGACCATGATCACGGCCAGCAGCCACGCCACCATTCTTCTCTTCGATGCCATATCCTTTATCCTCCTCACGCGTTCGTGATGCCTTCTGAAAAACCGGAACAAGAGATCATTCTTTCTATTATTATATATCCGCTATATATCCGCCGTCCGCCGGATCAATCGTCGGAGATGACGCGCAGACGCCAGGATGTGTGATTGGTGGTTTCGTCAAATGTGAAGGAGAAGGAATCCCCGGTCGCGCCCTCCACATCTTCCCAGCGGCCGCCGTTGGTTCTGCACTGCCACTGGTAGAGCACCTCCTCATCCTCCGCGTAGCCCTCCAGCTTGCTGGTGAGCAGCACCGTATCGCCGTAGGCAATGCTGATGGTCTTGGAGCAGAAGATGGTCACCTTCTTGTCATCGATGACTCCTTCCTCATCGACGGGAGCTTCGGGCTGATAATCACCCAGATCGATATCATCCTTATAGATATATCCGATTTCTCCGTCGATCTCTACCTTGACCCAGTCGCCCTCGACCGCCAGCACCTTTACCTCGGCACCGGCTGAGAGATTCGCGAAGATATCGCTCATACCGTCGCCCCTAACACGGACAGCCGCGTTCCCGGTGACGACGGCGTTGATCTCCCCTTCCGCCTCAGCGGTCTTTTCGGCCTCGGTCACTTCAACGGCCTCGGCGGTCTTTTCCGGCTCGGTCACTTCGATGACCTCGGCGGTCTTTTCCGGCTCGGTCACTTCGATGACCTCGGCGGTCTTTTCGGGCTCGGCCGCCTCGACGGCCTCGGCGGTCTTTTCCGGATCGGTCACTTCGATGACCTCGGCGGTCTTTTCCGGACGGTTCAGATAGCCTCTGCATACCTGCGGTCCCGAGATGCACAGTTCACCGGGGATCCCGGCGGGAAGCCGGTGCATCTGCTGATCCACGACATAGAGCTTCACGTTGTTCAGCGGTTTGCCGATGGGTACGCGTTTATACATTTCCTTTATCTGTTGCCGGGTAACGAGAACAGTGCATTCCGTGGGACCGTATACATTACTGAGCAGGAAGCCCTTCGGTGGTGCGACCGGCACCAGTGCCTCACCGCCAACAGACAGATACCGGAGATACGGGCTGTCACAAACCTGTGCGAACTGCCTGCCCACCTGGGTCGTCATGAACGAATGTGTGACCTTCTGTTCAGTAAAGACGGTATTCAGCCGGTTCAGATCCAGGCGGATGTTTTCGGGGATGATCAGCAGTCTGCCCCCGGCGGTCAGGACAGGATACATGTCCATCATGTTCGCGTCAAAGCCATAGCTCGCGTATGCCGCAGTGCAGGCATTTTCATCCATTTCATAGGCATCATTGAACCAATGGCAGAAAGCTGCAATGTTCCTGTGTTCCAGTACGGCTCCCTTGGGGGTTCCTGTTGAACCGGAAGTGTAAAGAAGAATAAACAGATCTTCCGGCTTCGGCGCGGCGGCAAGCAGCCGTTCTTTTTCCTCCGCCGTTACTTCCGGCAGTGTGGGGATCTCATCGGTCAGCAGCAGATCTCCGTTCCAGCCGGACAGTCTGCCGGTCAGGTCACGGTCAGCGATCAGCAGCTTCGCGGCGGCATCCTGCACCATGAATCCAAGTCTTTCTTCCGGATAGGACGGATCGAGAGGCTGATAGCCCGCTCCGGACTTCAGCACACCGATGGACACAATGGGCATGTATTCGCTTCGGCCGATGAGAACGGATACCACGTCTTCACGCCCGATACCTTTTCTGATGAGCGCGGCTGCGATCCGGTCGGTGAGGTTGTCCACCTCCCGGTATGTATAGGTCCGTTCCCCGTAAATGACCGCGGTAAGTCCGGCGTGTTCAGATGCTTTTTCGCGGAAGATGTCAATGAGCGTCTGATCAGTCCCGTAATCCTTTTCAGTACGGTTGAAGCCGTCCAGCCGTTCCTGATGCTGATGGGAGAGCAGGCAGATCTCCGCGGGGTCTTCCTTCCGTGCGAATTCGGACAGGATATGCGCGTACACTTCCAGGAAGTTCCGGATAAAAGCTTCCGTATACAGTGCCTTGCGGTAGGAACAATGGCAGGTCACTGTTCTGCCGTCATTCCGCGGATGCACCTGAAGTTCAATTCCGGATTTGGCTTCATTCAGTTCCAGAGGAATCCGTTCGCAGGGGAAACCGCAGAACAGACCGTCATCCCCGCCGGCCTGTCCCTGATACACGAAAAGGACATCCGGAGAGATTTTCAGTTCTCTGCTGATTTCTTCAAAGGAGTATACATCGTAGGTCAGACTGTCCACCAGCTGACGGCTGACCTCCCGGATATAGTCCGGAATCGTCAGCGCGGATATTTTACACAGTACGGGATAGGTCCGGACAAACATCGAAATGCTGTTCAGGAATCTGGGGTCATTCCGGCCGTTGTTCACCGTTGTGAATACCGCGTCCTCCCGGGCGCAGGTCCTGGCGAGAAGATAGCCGAACGCGGCGGTATAGAAGGCATTGGCGCTGATCCCGTTCCGGGAGCAGAAATCCGCTGCCGCGGCAGTATCGATATCTTCCAGGATGACCGTATTCGAGCCGGACACGTTGCTGTCCTGCGTATCCGGAATGGGCATACAGTCGGGTTCACAGCCGGAGAGCAGTTCGGTATAGTAGTTCCTGGCTCTGTCGTAATGCACGCCGGCCCGGAGACGTTCCTCCAGCAGAGCGGCCTCATATCCGCTGTATTTTTCAGGGGTCAGTTCTTCTCCGGCATAGGCGCGCGAAATATCCTGCATCAGGATGCCGCGTGCCTTACCGTCAAAGACGATATGGTGCGTATCGAGGAACAGATAGTCCTTTTCACCGGTCCGTATAATGCTGACACGGAACAGTCTGTCGCTGAGCAGGTCAAACGGACTCGTAAGGGTATCCTTTACCGCGTCGATACTGTCACAGCGGATTTCCTGAATATCCGCTTCTGTGAACGGCTCGCTGTCCATGCGTTTTTGTCGGATCCTGCCCTGTTCGTCGAGGAAGAACCTTGTTTTCAGATAGGGATGCGCCGCGACTGCAGCGACAACGGCTCCTTTCAGCCGTTCGGGGTCGATTGCTTCATTCAGCGCGGTCAGATGAGGCATATTATAGATCGTTGTACCGGGATGAGTCTGTGTCTCAAAGAAGATGCCTTCCTGTGTCTTCGTGATCGGGTATTCCCCGAGGATTGGGAAATCCTCCTCGGTGTTCAGACTCAGAATATGCTTTTCCAGTTTTTCCACAGTATCCTGTTCACGGAAATCGCGGATCTGTACATTGACGGAAAACGCGTCCGACAGCCGGATGCTCAGGCTGACGCTGTTGATGCTGGTCAGGCCTGCCGCGTACAGTTCCGTTTCGATACCGAAATTGGCGTTTCCGACAACTTCCGCGACAATGTCAAATATCCGCTGCTGCGTTTCATTCTGCGGGGGAGTCACTTTTTCATGAACGAACACCGGTTCCGGCAGAGCCTTGATATCCGTCTTGCCGTTCGCGTTCACGGGGATCACATCCACGCGGGTGAAAACAGCCGGAACCATGTAAGCCGT
>CALGBY010000013.1 GCA_937886445.1 uncultured Clostridia bacterium
GATGACGATCTTGTTGGGCGTAGGAACTTCGATGGTGATGCCTTCGGGCTCTTCCATGATCACGGGGTGAGAGAAACCGATGTTCATGTTCAGCTTATTGCCTTCCTTCGCAACACGGTAACCAACGCCGTTGACGTCCAGTTCCTTCTTGTAGCCCTCGGTGACGCCGACCACCATGTTGTTCAGCAGGGTGCGGGTCAGACCATGCAGGGAGCGGTTTTCTTTTTCATCGTTGGGGCGGGTGACCAGGATCACACCGTCTTCACGGGTCAGGGTCATCTTCTCGCTGAGCTTCTGGGTCAGGGTGCCCTTAGGACCCTTCACAGTGATCAGATTTCCTTCGCCCATAGTCACTTCCACGCCGGCGGGGATAGAGATGGGCATTTTACCGATTCTAGACATAGTAAAATTCTCCTCCTTACCAGACAAATGCCAGGACTTCGCCGCCGACATGTGCTGCACGAGCAGACTTATCGGTCATGACGCCCTTGGAAGTGGACACGATTGCAATACCCAGGCCACGCAGGACGCGGGGCAGCTCGTCAGCGCCAGCGTACACACGCAGGCCGGGCTTGGAGACGCGGCGCAGGCCAGAGATGACCTTTTCCTTGCCGGGGTTATTGTACTTGAGAGTAACGTGGATAACGCCCTGGGTCCCGTCGTCAACCAGCTGGAAGGACTTAATGTAGCCTTCGTCCAGCAGGATCTGAGCGATCGCCTTCTTCATGTTGGAAGCAGGAATGTCGACGGTGTCATGCTTGGCGTTGTTCGCGTTGCGGATACGAGTCAGCATATCCGCAATGGGATCAGTGATGTGCATAGGTATTTACCTCCTATAAAATTACAGGCTCTGCCTGTATCAACGGCAAGGTATCGGGTCCCACCGGAACCGACCTATTGCCGCTGGCTGGGGGAATTTTATGGGGAAGCCGACCGGATGGAGCCCATCCGGTCAGGCTGACCATAACAAAGCGGTAAGTTTACTTACCAGGAAGCCTTCCGGACGCCGGGGATCTGGCCCTTGTGTGCCAGTTCACGGAAGCAGATACGGCAGATACCGTAGTCACGCAGGTAAGCGTGGGGACGGCCGCAGATCTTGCAACGGTTGTAACGGCGGGTGGAAAACTTAGGCTCAGCCTGCTGCTTGAGCTTCATGGATAATTTAGCCATTGATCGTTCTCCTCCTAATTACTTGCCGAAGGGAGCGCCGATCTGGGTCAGCAGCTCTCTTGCCTCTTCGTCAGTCTCAGCGGTGGTGCAGATGACGATGTCCATACCGCGGATCTTGTCGATCTTATCGTACTCGATTTCGGGGAAGATCAGCTGTTCCTTGACGCCCAGGGCATAGTTGCCGCGGCCGTCGAACGCCTTGCTGCTCACGCCGCGGAAGTCGCGTACGCGGGGCAGAGCGATGTTGACCAGCTTGTCGATGAAGTAATCCATACGCTCGCCGCGCAGGGTGACCTTGCAGCCAACGTTCATTCCCTCACGGACCTTGAAGTTAGCGATGCTCTTCTTGGCCTTGGTAACGAGGGGCTTCTGACCGGCGATCTGGGTAAGCTCGGAGACCGCAACTTCAAGCGCCTTGGCGTTGTCTTTGCAATCGCCCAGACCCATGTTGATGATCACCTTTTCCAGACGCGGGATCTGCATAACATTCTTGTAACCGAACTTCTGCTGCAGAGCAGGGCGAACTTCGGTCAGATACTTTTCATGTAATCTGGTAGCCATTGTTTTCCCTCTCCTTATCAGTCGATCTGAGCGCCGCACTTTTTGCAGATGCGAACGTTCTTCTTGGTTACTTTGCCGTCCTTGTCGGTCTCTTCAATGATCTTGTGAGCGACGCGGATGGCCTTGTCGCACTTGGGGCACAGAACCATCACATTGCTGGCATCAATGAAGGCTTCCTTCTTGATGATGCCGCCGGGCTGTCCCTGAGCACGGCTCTTCTGATGCTTGGTGGCAATGGCAACGCCTTCTACAGCGACCTTGCCGTCAGCGGGGCGGGTGGCAATGATCTTGCCCTTCTTACCCTTATCCTTGCCGGAGATGACGACGACGCTGTCTTTCGCTTTTACAAACATTCTTTTCGTCCTCCTTACAGTACTTCGGGCGCGAGGGATACGATCTTCATGTAATCCTTCTCACGGAGTTCACGGGCGACAGGCCCAAAGATGCGGGTTCCGCGGGGCATTTTGTCCGCGCCGATGATAACGGCGGCGTTATCGTCAAAGCGGATGTAGCTGCCGTCGGGACGGCGCTTGGGCTGATGGGTGCGGACGATAACGGCCTTGACGACCTCGCCCTTCTTCACGGTTCCGCCGGGGGTTGCAGTCTTTACGGAGGCGACGATCACATCGCCGATGCTGCCGGTACGGCGGAAGGAACCACCCAGTACACGGATGCACATGATTTCCTTGGCGCCGGAGTTATCGGCTACCTTGAGTCGCGTTTGCGGCTGAATCATACGGGGTTTCCTCCTTTATAGGTTCCTCTTCATGGTGAGTGCTATGCTCCCATGAGAGGTCGGGTACTACTTCATCCGGATCTCTCCGGATCGGCCGGATAAAGGGCTCCTATATAATAGGAAGCGATTTTCCGGTCCTGCCGACGGGCGACTCCTTACTTGGCCTTCTCAACGATCTCGACCAGACGCCACCGCTTGTCCTTGGACAGGGGACGGCATTCCATGATCTTCACGGTATCGCCGATGCCGCACTCGTTGTTTTCGTCGTGGGCCTTCAGCTTGATGCTCTTGTTGATGAACTTGCCATAAAGAGGATGACGTACACGGGTGGACAGGGAGACAACGATCGTCTTGTCCATTTTATCGCTTACGACCAGACCGATACGGGTCTTGCGGATGCCTCTTACTTCAGACATTGTTGTTTTCTCCTTTCACGGCTCTCGTCAGGCTTTCTTTTCAAGCTGGGTCAGCACGGTCATAGCACGGGCGATATCCCGCTTCACCTGGCTGATCTGCATTGTGTTTTCAAGCTGACCGGTTGCGAGCTGGAAACGAAGGTTGAAAAGGTTTTCCTTGAGCTCCTCGATCTTCTTGGAAAGCTCTTCGGCATTCATAGCCGCAAATTCACTCGCCTTCATTTGCTTTCACCACCCGCTTCTACATTAGGATTGGGGGCTTCCTCACGGGTGACGATCTTCGTCTTGAGAGGAAGCTTGCTGCCGGCCAGACGGAGGGCTTCGCGAGCGATCGCGTCATCGATACCGCCGATCTCAAAGAGGATCCTGCCGGGCTTTACAACTGCTACCCAGTACTCGGGAGCACCTTTACCGGAACCCATGCGGGTCTCGGCGGGCTTCGCGGTCACGGGCTTGTCGGGGAAGATCTTGATCCACACCTGGCCGCCGCGCTTGGTGTAACGGGTAAGGGCTACACGGGCAGCTTCCAGCTGCTGGGAAGTGATCCAGCAGGGTTCAGTGGCCATCAGGCCGATATCACCGTAGGCAATGAAGTTTCCGCGATGGGCAGCGCCCTTCATACGGCCGCGGAACTGCTTGCGGTGCTTTACTCTCTTAGGCATCAACATAGCTCTTACTTGCCTCCTTCGATGGCAGCGCCTTTGGCCGCGATTACCTTCTTGGGCTTGGGAAGGATCTGTCCCTTGTAGATCCAGACCTTCACGCCCAGACGGCCGTAAGTGGTCTTGGCTTCGGAGAAGCCGTAGTCAATATTGGCGCGCAGCGTCTGCAGGGGAATGGAACCTTCATGATACTGCTCGGTACGGGCAATATCGGCACCGCCCAGACGGCCGCTGATGGAAACCTTCACACCCTTGGCGCCGGACTTCATCGCACGCTGGATGCTGCTCTTCATAGCGCGGCGGAAAGCGATGCGCTTTTCAAGCTGCTGGGCGATGTTCTCAGCCACCAGCTGAGCATCGGCGTCGGGATTCTTGATATCCAGCACATCGATGTTCACGGCATGGCCGACGAACTTTTCGATCTCGGCCTTCAGCTCTTCGATGCCCTTGCCGCCGCGGCCGATGATCATGCCGGGCTTGCCGGTGAACAGCTTCACGTTCATCTTGCTGGCAGAGCGTTCGATATCAATGCGGCTGATACCGGTCTGGTAAAACTTTTCCTTGAGCATTTTGCGCAGCTCGAAGTCTTCCTTCAGCTGCTTGGCGAATTCCTTCTTCTCGGAATACCAGCGGGTGCTCCAGTCGAAGATAACGCCTACACGCGCTCCGTGAGGATTAACTTTCTGTCCCATAATCTTTCCTCCCTCTTACTTCTGGTCCAGCACGACGCTGATGTGGCAGGTGCGCTTGAGCATGGGGGACGCGCTGCCACGGCTGCGGGCTACATAACGCTTGAGGGTGGGGCCGGGGTTGGCGTAGCACTCGGCTACATACAGGGTGCTGCGGTCCATCTCCTGATTGTTCACCGCGTTCGCGATGGCGCTGGAGAGCACCTTGGCGATCTCGGGTGAAGCGGCCTTGGGGGTGAATTCCAGGATGGCCAGCGCACGGTCAACCTGCTTGCCGCGGATCAGGTCAAGAACGATCTTGGCCTTACGGGAAGACAGGCGGATGTGCTTGGCAGTAGCATGGGGGCGCTTATCCGCGTTTTCCTTGCGGGCGGCACCCTTTTCACGGGTATTGGTTGCCATTGTTTTATCGCTCCTTCCTTCCCTTATCTCTTATCACTGGACTTTTCGCCGGCATGTCCGCGGAAAGTGCGGGTGGGGGCGAATTCGCCGAGCTTATGGCCTACCATATCTTCGGTCACATATACGGGCACATGCTTGCGGCCGTCATGAACGGCGATGGTGTGTCCGACAAACTCGGGGAAAATGGTGGAAGAACGGCTCCAGGTCTTCAGGACCTGCTTTTCGCCGGTCTTGTTCATATCACATACGCGCTTGTACAGCGCTTCCTCAACATAGGGGCCCTTTTTAACGGAACGGCTCATGTGGGGTTTGCCTCCTTTCGATCGCTATGGGCTTATTTTCCGGCACGCTTTACGATCAGCTTGTTGGAATACTTCTTATGCTTGCGGGTCTTGTAACCCAGAGCGGGCTTGCCCCAGGGAGTAACAGGCGCGGGCATACCGACAGGGGATTTGCCTTCGCCGCCGCCGTGGGGATGGTCGCACGGGTTCATGACGACGCCGCGCACGGAGGGGCGGATGCCCATGTGACGCTTGCGTCCGGCTTTACCGTAGTTCACATTGCTGTGATCGGTGTTGCCTACGGCGCCGATGGTGGCCATCGCGTTCATGGGAACGCGGCGGAATTCACCGGAGGGGAGACGAACCTGAGCGTAGGCGGTTTCCTTACCCATCAGCTGAGCATATCCGCCGGCGGAGCGTACCAACTGGCCGCCGCGGCCGGGCTTGATCTCGATGTTGTGGATCAGGGTACCTACGGGGATGTTCGCGATGGGAAGAGCGTTGCCGGGCTTGATGTCGGCGTTGTCGCCGGCTACCACGGTGTCGCCCACCTTCAGGTCCAGAGGAGCCAGGATGTAGCGCTTTTCGCCGTCAACGTAGTTCAGCAGGGCGATGAACGCGGAGCGGTTGGGATCGTATTCGATGGCAGCCACCTTCGCGGGGATGTCCTTCTTGTCACGCTTGAAGTCGATGATGCGGTACTTTACCTTGTTGCCGCCGCCCTGATGACGGACGGTGATCTTGCCCTGCTTGTTGCGGCCGGCGTTCTTCTTCAGATACTCGGTCAGGCTCTTTTCGGGAGTCTTCTTGGTAATTTCTTCAAAGGTGAGAACCGACATGAAACGGCGGGCAGCCGAAGTCGGCTTATAAACTCGAATCGCCATATCTTATGCCCTCCTTACACCATGCCCTCGAAGAACTCGATGGGCTTGGAATCTTCCGTCAGTGTTACATAGGCCTTCTTGACCTCGGGGGTGCGTCCGGAGTGGACTCCCTGACGCTTGATCTTGCCCTCGGTGCGCAGGGTGTTTACCTTGGCTACCTTAACGGGGGCGAAAACCTTTTCGATGGCCTGCTTGATCTCGATCTTGTTGGCACCGATGGCTACTTCGAATACGTACTTCTTATCGGCGATGCCGTCGTAGCCCTTTTCGGTCAGGACGGGGCGCAGGATGATATCATAGGGGCTTTTCATGCGTACACCTCCTGAATGCTTTCCATGGCATCCTTGAGAACGATGATCTTGTCAGCGTTCAGGAGCGCATAGACGTTGATGGTGTTTACATAAGCATCCTTCAGAGTGGGGATGTTCTTGGAAGCGCGGATCACATCGGTGTCCTTGCCGTTGAGGATGAGCAGGCTCTTCTTTTCGGCGCCCAGATCCTTCAGCATCTTGGCGATGTACTTGGTCTTGGCTTCCTGAAGCTTGATCTCGTCCACAACGATGATGTCGCTCAGCTTGGAGGTGAAGGCGCTCTTCATCGCCAGGCGGCGTACCTTCTTGGGCACGTTGATGACATAATCGCGGGGCTGGGGGGCAAACACGACGCCGCCGTGACGGAACTGGGGAGCGCGGTTGCCATGATGGCGGGCATTACCGGTGCCCTTCTGGCGGTAGATCTTACGGCCGCCGCCGCGGACCATACCGCGGGTCAGGGCACTCTGGGTTCCCTGGCGCTGAGCGGCCAGGTAAGAGCGGACCACGAGGTGCATAGCGGCGGTATTGACTTCTACTGCAAAGATCTCGTCTTTGAGTTCCATCGTGCCAACCTCTTTGCCCTGCATGTTGACCACAGGAATATTCGGCATTTTGGTATCCTCCTTACAGCGTTAAGCCTTCTTGCAGGCGTTACGGATGAGCAGCAGCCCTTCCTTGGGACCGGGAACCGCGCCATGCACCAGCAGCAGGCTGCGTTCGGCATCAACCTTGACGACGGTCAGGTTCTGCACAGTCACCTTTTCAACGCCGTAATGGCCGGGCATATGCTTGTTCTTGAATACACGGGAAGGATCGGAGTTGGCGCTCATGGAGCCCAGGCCGCGATGATACTTGGAGCCGTGGGCCATGGGGCCGGTGTGCTGATGCCAGCGGTAGATGGCGCCGCTGTAGCCGTGGCCCTTGCTGATGCCGGAAATGTCAACGTACTCGCCCTCGGCGAACACGTCAGCCTTCACGACCTGGCCGATCTCATAGGAAGCGGTGTCATCCAGGCGGAACTCGCGCAGGGTCTTCATGGGGGCTACGCCGGCCTTCTTGAAGTGGCCCTCCTGGGGCTTGGAGACTTTCTTTTCCACCCTGTTCTGGGGGATCTCTTCGAAGCCGAACTGCACGGCCTCGTAACCGTCGTTTTCAACGGTCTTCTTCTGTACCACGGTGCAGGGACCGGCCTGGATCACGGTGACGGGCACCAGACGGCCGTCCTGCAGGAAAACCTGGGTCATGCCAAGCTTCTTGCCGATAATCGCTTTTTTCATGTTCTTTCCTCCTGCCTCACAGCTTGATTTCGATCTCGACGCCGGCGGGAAGATCGAGCTTCATCATCGCGTCCACGGTGCGCTGGCTGGGGTTGTGGATGTCGATGAGGCGCTTATGAGTGCGGCGCTCAAACTGTTCGCGGCTGTCCTTGTACTTGTGAGGGGAACGCAGGATCGTTACGATCTCCTTCTCGGTGGGGAGCGGGATGGGGCCGGAGACCCGGGCACCCGTGCGCTTTGCTGTTTCCACAATACGCTCCGCAGACTGGTCGATAAGGTCGTGATCGTACGCCTTGAGCTTGATGCGGATATTCTGGTTGGCCATTTTCCTTCCTCCTTAGTTTTCGTACTCGCGGCTTAACGGGGGGAGTCCTTTCAGCGAAGGTGTTTGCTTCGCAGGGGGCATTCCTTTCGCTTCAGGCCCGAAGCCTGTCGCGCCTTTCGCGCGGTGTGAGTCCGTCGCCGGGCTCGTTGGCCCGACATGGTCCGCGGTAATTACCCGCCCTTGGCCAGGGACGGCAACCTACCGTTTCAACCCATACACAGACAACAGCAGTATTATAAACGAAAGCAAAATAAAAATCAAGCTTTTTTTCGCCGTGGAAAAAATTTTTTTGCGGATTTTTCACTTGTCACCCCCTTCCCCGCCTTATTTTTCAAGCCTTCCGGCCTATGGCATATTTCAACCCCTCCGGGTGTGTTCATCGGTGAAAACAACAGCACAACAGGTGGTCGCGGCGCGGCGAAAAGCGCGGTCTCCCCCGCGTGCCGCGGCATCAAAAACGCCCCGGACCCGGTCTGCACCACATATTGTGGCACGATCGTCAAAAAGCGCATGCGGGGCACAATACCGCGCATCGGTCCGGCCAAAGGAAATCTGGCGGCGCGCCGTAAATATGAAAAAACACTTTACAGGCTCTGTATCCTGTGCGATAATCGTTTTGTAAGGATCAATAAAGGGGCTTCGCGCCGGTGCGTCATAAACCCGGCAAAAGCATGCGGCGGATACGGCGGCGCTTATAAAGGATCCCCCGTTCCCTTCCGTCCCTCAGGGAAAGCCAAACGCACGGGCGGCAGCGCAGAAACAGCCTGTATAGTCCTTTTGCCCGTTTATTCGTATAATAAATTGCCGGAGCAATCACTCCGGCACGAAAAACAATGATACCGGGCACCGGGATCATCACATAAACCGTTCCGTTATGAAAGGAGAAATGAACATGAATGAATTGAGCGGCAAAGAGCTTGAACAGGTGACCGGCGGCAGCAGCACGGCCGTCAAACGCGCGGTCATCCAGAGAGACCGCTGCCTTTTTTGCGGCACCTGCGTTGAAACATGCGATCCCGGCGCGATCAAATTACACGGCAACGATTATTTCTTTGTTGACCGGAACCTGTGCACGGGCTGCGGCGTCTGCTTAAACGCGTGCCCCATGTGCGCCATCGTATTGGAATAAAGGCAATACCGCACAAATGAGTTAGTGCGATGGCGAGTGAATTTTTTAACAGTTTCGCTTGCAGAAATTGAAGGTTTACTGACTGTAAATCGAAATTTCTGCAAGATGAAGATGTTGGAAAAGACACCGTTCAGCGTGCTGACGAATTGTGCGGTATTGCCTAAAGCATTTCACGGGAGCTGCCGCTGCCTCTCCGGTTCCGCGGCGGCTCTTTTTTGCGTTCGGAAAACCGTTTTCGCGGCAAAGAGCGCCTTTATCCGCCTCCGGTCGCCCGTTCGTCCGCCGGGCATCGCCCTGTATGGCGCAAGCTCTTTTCCGGAAAGTGCCCGCATATAAAAACTGCCGCAGAACTTTTCTTCTGCAGCAGCCTCATCCCCCAGACAGGATATGATTTGCCGGAGCAAATAAACAAAGGATCAACAGATAACCGTCAGCCGTTATTCACTGATTTTTTGATTTATCAGATATCCGGCAACATCATTAATGAATACTTCTACTTTCGCAATGATATCCGCCGTCTCATCTTTGTCCGGTTCAAAGAAATCTTCATAGTCGGATTTTTCTCTGAGCATAGATGCCTTTCGAATGATCCCGGAGGTATCAGACGGGAATTTTCCGGTTTTGACATATTTCTGATTAAAGTACGCGATCACTCCGCTGTGCTTGCTGCTGTCAAAACCATCCAGTGCGTTCACGGCTCTCATGGCGTCAAAAGCCGCATAATACGCTCTGTTGAGGGCAACGGCATATTCATCGTTGTCAAATAAGGATTTTGCGATTGCTATATTTGATAGGGCTTTTTCAAACCTGTATTTTGCCAACTCCTTTACACTGCCGCTTTCCATAAAACGATCCCTTCCTTCCGGATGTTTTTATAAAACGGAAGAACATCCTTCCATTGGTCAAATTTCGCCGAATCAATATCTATCACGGAAAGCACCTTTCCGCATACAAGCTCATACGAAGAGACACATTCGATCATCGCGTCCGTCATTTTGCCGGAAGGCTTGCCTGTCAGAAATACAGCGATATCGATATCAGATTCCTCCGTCTGGGTGCCTCTGGCGTAAGAACCGTACAGAACGGCTTCCGTCATCATTTTGCCGTATACAGACCGGAGGCTGACGATCATATCCGAGATCGTTTTCATCAGATCCTTATCTCTGTTCAAAGCGATCCGGTTTCTCCAGCGGCGGTATTCACCGGTGGTTACGCGCCTGTCGGCGGGATAGGGCGTGCCTGCCGGAATGATCCACTGGTTTCCTGCCTTTTGTCCGTTCAATCTGCCTGAAGAAAGCAGCCTTCGAATGTTGCCGGCATCCTTTCCGTGCAGCTTCGCAAATTCGCTGACCGACAGATATGCTTCCACAGGATCACCCCCCTTTGCAATGTTGACATTACCACGATTTCGTGTAAATGTCAATATAGGAACCTGTCATTACCGGACGGAACGATACGGTTTACGAAACCTTTTGAGCGGCTCAATGACCGGCCGGGTCACCGGCGGGCATGTCCCCCTTCTTCCGCTTCCCTTCGGCTCATCCCGGCGCGCTGCACCGCCCTGCCGCAAATACCGCCTTCGGTGGCGGAATACCTTGCAGCAAAACGGCACTTTTCGTAAAAAGTGCCGTTTTGCTATTGCATAGCATACCGGTCAGTGTGATCAGTGTGATATGAAATAAAGCGGCTTTTCCCCCTCCGGCGGGCAGCCTGCGATTTTGAAAAGAACCAAAAAAGAGGCACCTGCGGTCTTCCTCCGCGATGCCTCATTTTTTTGCCGTCTTTTAGGGTGTGTCTCTAAGGAAACACTGATTAATTGAGGTGGGTTCAGATGCGAGCGAATTTTGTACA
>CALGBY010000014.1 GCA_937886445.1 uncultured Clostridia bacterium
CGGGCATGCCGCAGATCCACTGCCACAGGTCCAGCTGATGGGGGCACTGGTTGAGCAGCACGCCACCACCTTCACCGGCCCAGGTGGCGCGCCAGTTGCCGGAATCATAATAGCACTGCGGACGATACCAGTCGGTAATGATCCAGTTGGTGCGGCGGATTCGGCCATACTTGCCACTCTGTACCAGCTCGCGCATCTTGCGGTACACGCAGTTGGTGCGCTGGTTGAACATCAAACCGAACACGACCTCAGGGTGCTTGTCGGCCACCTTCATCATTTCACGCACCTGCTTGGTATAGACGCCCGCGGGTTTTTCCACCATCACATGGATGGAGCGCTTCATGCACTCGATGGCCAGCGTGGGATGATCGTAATGGGGCGTAGCTACGATGCAGGCGTCGATCAGGCCGCTGTCCAGCATGGCTTCGGCGGTATCGAAGAACGCTACGTTCTCACCCAGGCGCTTGGCAGCCCATTCCTTGCGGGCAGGGTTGATATCTGCCACCGCAGTTAGCACAAAATCGGGGCATTCGCCGTCCACCACGCGGATGGCATGGCCGCTGCCCATGTTGCCGATGCCGATGACACCGAGACGAATCTTCTTATCCATCATCATTTCTCCTTTACAGCAGCGCCTTCAGGGCATTGCAGGCAGCGTCGAAGGCTTCGTCGCTGCTTGCGTAGCAATATGCATCCACCTGGGTACGGTTTCCGGCCTGCTCCAGATCCTTCAGGCCGTCGAACACGCTCAAATGAGGCTCGACAGACACGGCGCAGCCGCCCATGGCGCGGAATTCATCCAGGATGGCCTTCACGTTGCCGATGCCCTTGCCGGCAGGCACGACTTTGCCATCCGTCAGCGCATCCTTGATATGCAGGTACTTGATTCTGTTCTTGAGCAGCGCCCAACCAGCCAAAGTGTCCTGGCCGCACTGCACGAAGTTGGCGGGGTCGAACACGCCGTCCAGCTCCGGGAACGCAGTCAGCAGTTCATGGCAGCGACCGGCCATGTCACCGTAGATGCCCTTCTCATTTTCGTGGCACAGCTTGACGCCGCTGCCCCTGGCGGCCTCGACCATCTGGCCGACCTGATCCATCACCTTGTTTCGATAGTCAAACATTTTGTCCGCAGGCACGAAGAACGAGAACATGCGCACATTCCCTGCGCCAAGCACATCGGCCAGGGTCAGCACGTGCCGCAGCTTGTCCAGGTGCGCGGCAAAGTCATCGGACTCGATGCCGATCTTGCCGATGGGGGAACCCATAGACCACACGGTCAGGCCTGCGTCATCGAGCATACGGCGTACCTCACGCGCCTTTTCCACGGAAATATCCGCAATGTTCTGTCCGTCTACACCGCGAATCTCAAGACCATTCAAGCTATTGCGCTGCATGGCTGCGATCTGGCTGCTGATCTGGCCCGAAGCCTCGTCGGCAAAGGCATAGATATTCAAACGATCCATTCATATCCTCCTTTGGGCCAGGCGCACAGTTCCTGGTCATATTTGAATTAAATTATAAAGCAACAAAATATGCGCTGCAATAGATAATCATCGTTGATTTATTGTCAAAATTGTTGTTTTGACACGATCAAGCATTGTCTGCCGGGTGGAAGAACTTGTGTCCCTGACCCTTGCAGAAGGCCTGGGGGGTAACGCCTACCTGCTTGGTAAAGGCCCGGTAGAAGCCCGCATAATCATTGAAGCCGCAGGCCAGAGCGGCGTCGCCAGGCTGCATACCTCCGTGCATCAGGCTCTGGGCATGGCTGATGCGCTTGTTGACGATGTACTGGTGCACGCTCATGTTGGCATACTCCTTGAAGGTGTGCAGGAGATAATACTTACTGACGAAGAAGCGTTCTGTGAGCATGTCCAGCGTGATCGGTTCGGTGATATGTTCATTGATATAGGTAATGATGTCCTTAATCCGCATGGGTAACGAAGTTGTTTCTTTCGCATTGTCTTTCAACAGTCGGCAGATAGAAATGAGCAACATATAGATGCGGCAGCGGTTCAGCCTCAGGTCAGCCGGATCGGTTGAACGATAGTATTGCAGGATCTCGTCGATCTGCGCGGTCATGGCGGAGCCGACTTGATATCCCAAATGGACGCTGTACCGGTGCTGTGCCATCGCCTGGTCGAGGATATCGGCCATGGGAAAATCCGGCGTGGAGACCTCTTCCACGAATTCGCGGCTGAGATAGGCATAGGCGCGGTCATACCGGCAGGGCTCGCCCCGGTGCAGCCAACGGTGCATCACGTCCAGCGGGTAGATGAACAGCGTGTACGGCTCCGGCTGATACAGCTTTTCCTCCACCGAGATGTTGACGTTGCCGGTGATGTAAATATAGAACTCATAATGGTGATGCGCGTGGAGCGTCGCCATGCCCTGATGATCTTCATTCACCACATGGTACACTTCATACTCGCGGCTGTCGGGCATTGCGTTCAAGGGATTCCATTCTACTTTTGGCATCATTGATCACCTCTGAACGATTGTTAACGCCATAATACAGCAACTTTGACAATAAATCAAGTGCATTTATCAATTGAGTGCATATGTTGCTGATGCTATAATTTGTTCACAATAAAGCCGAATAGTACATGTTCGGGCACAGACGAACAATGTACTTAGGCTTTGGCGAATCACCATGGATTGCGAAGATGGTGCTTCGCGCAAAAGAACAAACAGAGGTGATGTACAGTGCAGACCCCGGTGAAATACCGGCGAAACATTTGGCGCGATATAGCCAAATGCAAGTGGCTCTATGTGATGCTGGCGATCCCGCTGGCGCAGTACATCTTGTTCCGCTATGCGCCACTGACCGGCATTCAGGTTGCTTTCAAGAAGTACAACATCTTCAAGGGAATGTGGGACAGCCCCTGGGTCGGTTTCCAATACTTTGAGGAAATGTTCTCAAGCCCGCAGTTCTGGCTGGCGCTGAAGAACACAGTCGTGCTGAACCTGCTGGATCTGATCATTGGCTTCCCGGTGCCCATCATCCTGGCGATCATGCTCTACGAGATGCGGTCTGTCCGCCTCAAGCGCGTGTACCAGACCATGATGTACCTGCCGCACTTTCTCAGCTGGGTCATCGTCGGCTCGTTGGTCAGCAAGCTGTTCGGTTCCACCGGTATGGTCAATATGCTCATCAAATCTGTGACCGGCAATACCGTCAACTTCTTGATGAATGAAACCAACTGGGTCATCATGTATGTAGCCACCGGCATCTGGCAGGGCGCAGGCTGGGGCACCATCATCTATCTGGCAGCCATCTCCGGCGTGAATACCGAGTTGTACGAGGCTGCCGAGGTGGACGGCTGCGGACGTATGCGCCGCATCTGGTATGTGACGCTGCCCTGTATCATGCCCACCATCATCATCATGCTGATCCTCCAGTTGGGTAACATGGTAGGTATCGGCTTCGAGCGTCCCTATGTCATGATGAATGACATGGTCCGCAATGTGGCAGAGGTCACCTCGACCTTCGTGTACAACAACGGTATCAAGAACACCCGGTATTCCTTCGCATCGGCAGTCGATCTGTTTGGCTCTCTGGTCAACCTGATGTTCGTCGTTGCTGCGAATACCTTCACCAGGCGTATGGGAGAGGGTGGCTTATGGTAAATGCGATGAAAAAGCCCGGCATGGCCAAGGGCCGCCGCTATCTTGGCTCTGAAATCACATTCAATGTCATCCTGACGCTCTTCGTGCTGATGTGCGTCATCCCCATGATCCACGTCGTTGCCCAGTCCATGTCCGGGCGCAATGCGGTGCTGGCGGGCAAGGTGACGCTGTTGCCCATCGATCTGGACTTCAGTGCCTATCAGAGCGTGCTGCGCGATCAGTCCATGATCCGTTCCATGTGGTTCTCCATCGTACTGACGCTGGGTTATACAGCCATGGCCATGGTGGCGACCATCCTGCTGGCATACCCGCTCAGCCGCAAGTACATTCCGGGCCGTTCCTGGCTGATGATCGTTATCCTGATCCCCATGTACTTCTCCGGCGGCACTATCCCTAACTACCTGTGGATCAAGCAGATGGGTCTGATCGACAGCCCGTGGGCGCTGGTCTGGCCGGTGCTGACCTCCACCTACAATACCATCATCTTGCGCAACTTCTTCGAGTCCGTGCCGGATACCTTGGAGGAGAGCGCCAAGCTGGACGGCTGCAGCGACTGGCAGGTGCTGTTCCGCATCATCCTGCCGCTGTCGCTTCCTTCCCTGGCGACCATCGCGCTGTTCTACGCGGTCTCGCGCTGGAATGGCTATGCCGATGTCCGCTACTATATCAATTCCAGCCAGTATTACACCCTGCAGATGAAACTGTACCAGGTAGTGTTTGCATCCACGTCCTCCGAAGTCAACATGGTCGAGGGCGGCAAAAGCATGATCCTGGGCGACACCATCAAGTCTGCATCCATCGTGTTCTCCACCGTGCCGATCCTGATCGTGTACCCCTTCCTGCAGAAGTACTTCGTGCAGGGCGTGATGATTGGCGCCGTGAAGGAATGATCCCGTGCCTCACCGGTGGTATCCGGTGCAAATACAAGGTGACCCATAACAAAAAGGAGGTATCCCCATGAAAAAGGTCCTGTCCCTGGTCCTGGCCCTGGCGATGCTGCTGAGCCTTGTCTCCATCAGCGCGAGTGCCGAATCCGAAGTGTATCGCTTCGACAAGCCCATCACCCTCAAGATCTCCGTGTTTGACCGCGGCAATGCTGGCGGCACGGCTCCTGACAACAACTACTATACCAAGTGGATCCAGGAGAACTTCGGCGATCCCCGCAACATCACCATTGAGTGGACCGTCATTCCCCGTTCTGAGGAAGAGGCCAAGCTGAACACCCTGATGGCCGGCGGTACTGCCCCCGACCTGTGCTTCACTTACAACGGCTCTCTCGTGGGTAATTACGTGAATCAGGAAGGTCTGCTTGAACTGAGCGATCTGTTGGAGAAGTATGGCCCCCACATTCAGGAATTCCTGGGCAAAAATGTTATTGCCGCTGGCCGTGTGAACGGCGGTCTGTATGCCATTCCTGCCCGCCGTATCGTGATCGCCGATCAGGGTGTGTTCATTCGCGAAGACTGGCTGGAAAAGCTGAACATGGCGATGCCCACCACCAAGGCTGAACTGATCGATGTGCTGCGCGCCTTCCGTGACAATGATATGGATGGCGACGGCGACCCCAGCAATGAGATCCCGTGGGCTATCAGCGCTGACCTGCGCAATGTGTCCATCGTGCAGTTGGCTTTTCTGCAGGATCTGAGCGACCGTACCATGGCCTGCTATCCGCGTCCTATGATTCCCGGTTACAAGGATTTCGCCCTGTTCTTCAATCAGTTGTACAACGAGGGCCTGATTTCCCCCGACTTTGCGCTGGATAAGTCTGACCTGCACTTCAACACCATGACCTCTGGCAAGGGCGGTATGTACATGGGCAACTATGACCATCCCATCCGCGTTTCTCCCGGCATCCTGAGCGCTCTGCAGACTTATGAACCCAATGCCAAGCTGACCGCTCTGCAGTGCTTTGAAAACAACGCCGATCCCACCAAGTATTATCACGGCATGTACGGAGCTCACGGCCTGTATAACTTCATCCCCGTGTACAGCCAGCAGCCCGAAGCGGCTATGATGTATCTGGACTGGCTGTGCCAGGACGATACGATCTATGCCCTGCAAAATGGTGTGGAAGGCATCACCTATGACCTGAACGAAGATGGTGTGCCGGTCGTGAAGAACCCCGATGAAGAGCACCATGACATGACCTTCAACTCCATGCAGAACCTGGATTACACCCTGCTGATCAACGGCCAATGGCTGGGCAACGAGGAACTGACCATGAAGGCGCAGGCACTGAGCTATCAGGATTATGCCGATCTGTATGCGGATTTGTACACCAAGAATCATGTCGATCCCATCAACACAGGTTGGACCTTTGAGATCGTGTTGGAGGCTTCTGCCCAGTATGGTGCCAGCCTGAGCGAGTATGAAAAGGAAATCCTGACCAAGGTCGCTATGGCTGATCCGGCTGAGGCTCCTGCCTTGTTCGACCAGATGCTGGAGCAGTACAAGGCCATGGGCGGCCAGGCTTGCCTGGACGAAGCCCTGGCTGCCTGGGACGCTGCTCATCCCGCTGAGTAAACCATCGTCATACCATAGGAGGAGCTGCATCACTGAGGGGTGCAGCTCCTCCTTCTATATATTACCAGGAAGGAATTCTGCTTCGGTACACAGAAAAGATGTGTGCAGCCCTCATGGATTCAGATAATTGGGTAATCTAAAGGAGTATGACCTATCATGACAAAGCGTTTAGGTGTTGGTATCATCGGATGCGGTTCGATCAGTGAAAACCATCTGAAAGCACTCATGCAGACAGATGACGTATATATCGCCGCAGTATGTGACATAGATCAGGAAAAACGTCAAAGAGCTGCCATGCAGTATGGCGCTGTGGCTTATAACGACTATCACGATATGCTGGCAGATGAGCATGTTCAGTCGGTACATATCTGTACGCCACATTACCTGCATGCCCCGATGGCGATTGATGCATTGAATTCCGGTCATTTTGTACTGACCGAAAAGCCGATGGCGATCAGCAGAGAACAGGCAGATGCCATGCTGGCCGCTGAAGCCGCCTCTGGCAAAGTGCTGGGAGTATGCTTTCAGAATCGGTACAATGCTGCCACCCGATGCATCGAGCAGGCGCTGCATCGCGGTCTGGGCCGCGTGTTGGGCGGCGCAGCAATCGTAATGTGGGATCGCGGGGCAGATTACTATGCCAGTGGTGAATGGCGAGGAAAATGGGCGACCGAAGGCGGCGCGTTGATGATCAATCAGGCGATCCATACCCTGGACCTGCTGCGGCATTTTGCAGGTGAAGACATCATTGATGTAAAGAGCAGCATGTCTGCCAAACGCAATGCCGATTGCATTGAATGCGAAGATACCTGTGATTTGCTGATGACCACCGCAAGCGGTGCGCGTTTCCTGTTCTATGCATCCAATTGCTGTGCTGGCAACTGGCCTATTCAGCTGAAGCTGAGTTGTGAGCATGGCAATGTCGAAATGAACGGCAGCGTTGTAACGATTCATCAGGATGGCGAGCCTGTTGTGACGGAAGACTTTACTGATCATGCTGTTTATAGAAAGGACTATTGGGGCAAAGGTCATATCATGCTGATCAACGATTTTTACCGCTGCATCCAGACAGAAGAGAGTTTCCCGATTCGCGCTGCCGAGGCAATGAAGACCACGCTGCTGCTGGAAAAGGCTTATGCGCAGCATGTTAGAGACTGTATTCGTCCATAGTGACTCCTGCTTTAGCAATAATGGAAGAGTGGAGAGGAGCAATATGGAAATACATTTTCTGAAAACTGAATGGAGCGATATCATTATCTTGGAGGATAACGGCCATTTTGCCATGATCGACACGGGTATGGCAGAGCAATTCCCCAAGATCATGGAATTTTTGAACGAGCGCGGTGCGAAAAAACTGGATTTCATTCTGCTCACGCATTTCCATCGTGACCATTATGGCAGCATTCCTGCTTTGTTGGATACACTCCCTGTTGAGCGGGTGATTCTGAAGGAATATAGCGGATTAGACCGGACCACAGCCTGGGGGACAATTGCGGATGACACATACCGTGCAGATGAGATGCGCAAGTACCGTGCTATGCAGGAGCAGATTCGGAAAAAAAGCCGCCTGATTCAGGCGGAAAAGATCGACCATGTGGATTTCATGGGGCAGAGGCTTGAGTTGTTCAATACAGCCAATTCGATTCGTACAATCTATGAGGATGTAGCCTATTCAGAAACTTATCATCAGTTTACGTGCAGTGAAAACCAAAACAGCCTGGCTATCTGGATGGAAGCAGAGGGTGTGAAGGTGTTCTTCGGCGGCGACATACAGGATGCACCTTCTGAGCATCCGTTGGCTAACTATGTGAACACTCGCATCGCGAATGAGATTGGAAAGAAAGCTGATTTGTACAAAGCGCCGCATCACGGAACGATACATACTGCTTCAACAGATGCGTTGGCTGTATACCGACCGAATGATGTGATTATAACAAATGGTGAAGAATATCTGCGGGAACACAGCGATGTGTTTTCTCTACTAGCTCCCTACAAGCCGCATATTTATCTGACAGAGTGCCAAAACGTGAGCGTAACACTCTGCGGCAGTAAAGTGCTTGTTCGGGATTGCATCGCATTATCGTCCTGGTCAAAAACGGGCTTCTAAAGCGTTATTCTGTTTTGTCGGGCACTATCAGATTATTTGTAAACAATCTCGTTCCAAATGATTTCTTCGACCTGGCTCTTGATGGCATTCATCATCCCAACCCAACGCAGCTGATCTGTCATCTTCATTTTCTCAGTCACGCCAGCCTCTTTCGCCATCTGGGGTATCATCATGTCCAACAGGTGTTGTGCCTGCACATCGGTCTGGTGCAGATCATCATTCAGCTTGCCAGAGAGCAGCAGCCGGGTATACAACCCAGGCCGATGCTCTTTCAGATACTGCATACGCACCATGCCATACTTGCCCAAAGGATGGCCAGGCTCGACACCGAGGTCGGGAAGGTAGTAGTCACCACACAGGGTATAGTCCAGTCCGTTCTTGTCATCATGAATCTTCTTAGGCAGCTCGCTCATTTTGTTGTTCCTCACTTTCGTATCGTTAGTGTGTATTGGGCAGCAGGGAACTATTTTTTTGTCTGTGACCACTTCCTTTGTTCAGAAATCGATCACACCACGATACTTGAGAGGAACATAAAAAAGCAATGTCCTTCCTCCCGGTCCATGCAGGGAAGGACATTGCTTTTGTATATCAGTCCGCGTTCAGGCTTTTTCTCAGGCCCTTGGGGTAATGGTTTTTCAGCATCCCGTCCGTCATCTTTCCGAGGCCCAGCTGAAGCCCCTTATACACAGCGGCGCAGAAGCCCGTAAACGGCGCGTTCACGGCGAAGGACTCTCCGCGCGCGTACATTTCCGCCTGTTCCCCCGTCAAATCGACACGCCTGCCGAAAAGCACGGCATGAGTGAGCGCGTGATCGGGAATGAACACCTTGCCGCGGTATTCGCCCAGATGGATGCCGCAGCGCAGCACCCGGATGCCCTTGAGGGGCGGAAGAGGCCGCGCGGGCAAATGCACAGCCCGGCCCATGAACAGGCCGTCCGCTGTGATCTCCTCTCCAAGGCACGCTTTTTCAAACGCCTCCCACAGGCTCTGCTGCTCCCTGCTGAGGGGCTGGATATCCGGAACGGAAGCATCAGCCCGCCTGGCTTTTTTCGTTTTGCCGCATCTTTCCTCCGCGGGTCCCGTTTCGGAAGCGTTTTCCTGTTTTTTAAGCAGCGCGACAAAATGCCCCTCTCCCCGAACGAGGTGGGGATAAATATGGGTGTATCCGCAGGTGATCTCCCCGATACCGGGCAGCGGGAAGGGAACAGGCTCCATATCGGGATATTCCTCTGTGAGGCGGGCCAGTACCTCCTCATTTTCAAGGCGGTTGAAGGTACAGGTGCTGTACACCATCATTCCGCCGGGACGCAGCATACGATAAGCGCAGCGCAGTATCTCCGTCTGCCGCTTCGCGCACATCGTGGGAGAAGCAGGCGTCCACTCTTCGCGGGTCTCGGGATGACGGCGGAACATCCCCTCGCCGGAGCAGGGGGCATCCACCAGGATCTTATCAAAAAAGCCCGGCCATTTCTCCGCGAGCAGCGCGGGATCGGCAGAGGTGACCACGGTATTCCGGCAGCCCATCCTTTCCGCGTTGGATGAAAGGATCTCCGCCCGGGAGGGAACGATCTCATTAGCTATCAGCAGTCCGTCCCTCATTCTTTCGGCCAGCTGAGTGGTTTTTCCGCCCGGAGCGGCGCAAAGATCCAGCACCCGGTCTCCCGTTTCCAGCGGCAACACCGCGGCGGGGATCATGGCGCTGGCTTCCTGCAGATACCACGCGCCGGCCTCATGCAGTATGCCGGCCCCGGCTGCGGAATCCTGCGGAAGGTAAACACCGCCCTTGTACCATGGCACCAGTTTCCCGGCCTCCGCGGGCAAAAGTCCGCTTCGTGTTCTCAGCGCGCGGCAGGGCTCCTCCCCGTAGGTTTTCAAAAAAGCCGGGAAATCACTTCCCAGCATTTTTTCCATTTCATCAAGAAAAGCGGCAGGCAGCTCATTCATTCCTGTCTTTTCCGGGATAGACGGGCTCGTAATAGGCGGACCGTTCATCCTGATCCGGCCGCATCACTTCCCCGATATCTCCTTCCTCCTCCTCGTTCAGTATCCCCCTCAGTTTCCCGAACAGCGCCTGCTTTTTCCCGGCGCGGCGGGGCTGCTCATTTGCGGGAAGAACATAATAGTCCCCTGCCTCGGCGGGTTCATTTTCCTCCCGGTGCCCGGGCGCGGAGGATACCTCCAGCTCCGCGATACCGTCCGCTTCGCTGTAGCCGCGCTCAAAGCGCTTTTTTTCGCGGCGGCGTTTCTTTTCTTCTCTGCGTTCCTTCCACACCCGCCACGGCTGCCAGCGCACCGTCCATACCGTCATATCGATGATCACGCCCACGCCGCAAAGGATGGCCGTAAGCAGCAGCCAGTGCGCGCCCAGCCAGGAAAGAAAGCCCTCCTGCATGCCGGAAGAGAAAAAGGCGTACACGCTGTTGGCCGCGTTCTCCACCCATCCCAGCATCACGGAAAGCAGTGATTCTGCAAAGGCATTCACCTGTTTTCACCGTCCCCGGTGCCGCTGTCCTGAGCAGTTTCCGCGGTCTCAGCCGTTTCCCCCGCGGCCTCAGCGGTCTCCTCCGCGGGCGCGTTCTCGCTTTCGATCTCTATCGTGATCACCGCCTGCTGCGGGATCGTCTTCTCGATCTCGTCATTAGGCACAAAGGTGCAGCGGCGCACCAGCGTTTCCGTTTTCCCGCTCACATCGATCTCACCGTTCACAAACACGCGATCCGCATTGATGTTCTCGGTAAGGGAAAGCGCGAGCACGGAGGCGGGCTCCACGGTGACGCCGACGATCTGGTACCCCTCTCCGGGGGTACCGGTCACGATCCCCTTGGTCTCCACAGGCAGCGTCCATTCATGATACACATTCTGCGTCACATTCACGCCATCCAGCACGGTGCTCTGGCCGGACACGGTAAAGGAAAGCTGATCGGAAACCACCGTGTTGCCCTCCCTGTCGCGGAACACAAGGGGTACATGCACCGTCTGTATGCCGGCGTAGGGCTCCAGCATGGATATATCCAGCTGTGCCTCGGCACGGATGATCTTTTCCACCAGCTGCTTCGGGCCGGACACCGTTATACGGGAAGGCTCGGTCACGGCGTAACGGGCGTCATCGGCACGGTAGCCGTCGCTCAGGCTGCCTGTCTGCATCACGCTCACCGCGATATTGCCTCTGGAATAGTACTGGGCGGCTTCCACGGTGATCTCCGTTACGGAAAGCGCGGCCGTGCCGTAATTGCTGTTGCCTGAATAAATGAGCGGTATGCTCACCGTTCCCTCATGGGTGATCTTGGAGAAATCCGGCCGCACGGTAAAGGTATCCGCTGTGGCCTTGTCATAATACCGCTGCGGCGTTTCCAGCCGTACGGTAACATAGATCGGATCCTTCAGCCCGGAGGTGATGATATAGCCGCGGTTGCGAAGGCTGTTCAGGTAGGATTCACCCACCTGAACCTGTACGTTTTCAAATACCTTTTCTCTGGTGAGAGAATCATCCTGCGCGTAGATGAAGCCCCACAGCAGCAGCGCCAGCGCCAGGGCGATCACCTTCAGCACCCAGTTATTCGTGATCCTTTTCCACAGCTTCCGCACAGCGGCGCCGAAGCGGGAGGAGGTGTTTTCCTTTTTATTTTCACTCACGGTGCAGCACCTTCTTTACTATCGAAGAGGTATAGCGGAAGCAGGAGGATACGCGTGTACGCCAGCCCGTATCCTTCACCGCGTACATCTCGCCCAGGATCCTGCGCAGGGCTTCCTCATCCAGATGTCTGGTAAGCCTTCCGCCCTTTGCCATGGAAATGATCCCCGTTTCCTCCGATACGATCAGCACCTTGGCATCGGTCTGCTCACTGATGCCGAGCGCGGCGCGGTGACGGGTGCCCAGATCCTGGCTGATGGACGCGGAATCGCTCAGGGTAAGCACACAGGCCGCGGAGGCCACACGGCCGGCACAGATGATGACCGCCCCGTCATGCAGCGGCGTATTGGGCTCAAAGATATTTTCAAGCAGGGCACCGGAAATGGCACTGTCCACGCGTACGCCGGTCTCCATTACATCCTTCAGGCCGGTTTTCTGTTCAAACACGATCAGAGCACCCACACGGCGGCGGGAAAGGCGCAGCAGACAGGAGGTGATCTCATTGATCACACGGGAATTCTCATCCGCCGAGACGGCGCTCTTTTCCATGTGCGCGCCGCGCCCCAGCTGCTCAAGCACACGCCTCAATTCGGGCTGGAACAGCACGATCATCAGGATGATACCGTTGTTCAGTATGGTGCGCAGCACCCAGTTGACCGCGGTGAGCCCCAGAAGAGAGGTGATGTAATTCAGGCCGATCAGGATCGCCAGGCCTTTGATGACCTGCAGCGACCGCGTCTGCCTTGAAAAACAGATCAGCCAGTACAAAAGCACGGCGATCAGAAGAATATCGGCAATATCGCTCAGCCTGGGGCGGTGAAAGATATTCCAGAATACCATTTCAAGCTGTTTCCATATATCGGACAATGTGTATCCCTCCCGGCGCGCCATGAGGCGTACATAATACCGTCTGCGATCAAAACGGAACCGGTCACCCCTGATGGAGAGGCAGCTCCGCGATAAAGCTTGTTCCCTTTCCGGGCTCGCTTTCCACCCGGATGGAACCAGAATGCAGCACGATCAGCTGATGCACGATCGACAGTCCCAGTCCCGTACCGCCGCTTTCACGGCTGCGGGCCTTATCTACGCGATAAAAGCGGTCAAAGATATACGGCAGGTCATCCTTCGCGATGCCCGGGCCGTTGTCGCTCACCGTCAGCCTGGCGTCCCGCCCGGTCTTTTGCAGTGTCACGCGGATCTCGCCGCCCTCCTGAGTATACTTGACGGCGTTCTCCATCAGGTTGTACACCACCTGCGTCAGCTTACCCTTATCCGCGTACATATCGCAGGGGTCGGTAAGCGAAAGCGTGATCTTCTGCCCCCGCTTTTCGGCGATGGGCAGCAGGCGGTGCTCGGTCTCCTTTACGAGCGCGGCCAGCGACATGCTTTCGCGTGTCAGCTTCACGATGCCGCTGTCCATCCTGACCAGCGTGAGCAGGTCCGATACGATGGCGCTCAGGCGGTCGATCTCCCTGTCGATATCGGTAAGGAACTCCGTACGCAGCTCTTTTTCCATATCCGGCTGATAGATCAGGGATTCGATCATGATCTTCATCGTGGCAAGAGGCGTTTTCAGTTCATGGCTGGCGTTGGATACAAACTGGTTTCTGCTCATATCCAGCTGCTCCAGCTGCTCGCTCATGCTGTTAAAGGCCTGCGCCAGCTGCTTCAGCTCCCCGGAGCCGTTCTCGGCCACCCGGGCGGAAAAATCGCCCTTGGCCATTTCATGTATACCGCCGGTAAGCGTCTGGATGGGCTTGGTGATGATATGAGAAAAGATCAGGCTGAAGATCAGCACCGCGGCAGTGATCACGGCAAAGATCAGGATCATCTGCTTTTGCAGGCTGTACAGAGACCGCATCATCGCGGATACATCGCTCACCAGCACCAGCGCGCCGCGCGTTTCCTTTTTTTCGCTGTCCTTTACGCATACGGCATAGTAGTTCTTCCAGCTTTCGGTGGAACGGAAAAAGTATACCAGACGGGTGGTCTCCTGCTTTTCGCCGGTAATGGCGTCATGCACGCCGTAATCCGCCTCCTGGCCGCCCCGAAGCACGCTTTCCGCCTCATCGCACACAAAGGCCGTCCCGGTCTCCGCCTTTTCGGCGGTATCCAGCAGCACCTTTCCGGTATCACTGAGCAGCAGGATCCGTTCAGCCTCAAGGTCCTCACCGGTCTCCCGCATACGTGAAAGCAGCGTTTCGGCATCCGTCACACCGTTTTCGTCCATCAGCACACCGGCCTGCAGGCTCAGCTTTTCCATCATCAGCCGGTCGGAACGGACGCGTTCCTGATATAAATAATCGCCGACCGTGCCGATCTGCGTAGAGGCGATCACGATCACACTCGTAGCCACAATCAGCAGGAAGGCGATAACGACCCTGAAACGGATCGATGAAAGGAAAGACTTAATCCTTGTCAGTAAAATAGTAACCCACTCCCCATTTGGTAAAGATAAATTCGGGCTGAGCGGGGTTGCGCTCGATCTTCTCCCTCAGACGGCGGATATGCACATCCACGGTACGGGCGTCTCCCATATAATCGTATTTCCACACGGTCTCCAGCATGGTCTCCCTGCTGAACACCTTTCCGCGGTTGGTGATGAAAAGCTGAAGCAGATCAAACTCCTTGGCCGTCAGGCGCACCTCGCGGCCCGCCAGCGTTACGGCGCGGTTGATCACATTCACTTCCATATCGTGAACGCGTATCACCTTTTTCTCCTCCGGGCTGCTGATCTGCCCAGCGCGGCGCAGGATCGTCTTGATCCTCGCCTTTACCTCAAGAATATTGAAGGGCTTGGTCATATAGTCATCCGCGCCGTATTCCAGACCCAGTATCTTATCCATATCCTCGCCCTTGGCGGTAAGCATGATAATGGGCACATTGCTGCTTTCACGAATACGCTGGCACACCTGTATACCATCCATTTTGGGAAGCATTACATCCAGGATCACAAGATCCACATTGTTATCAAAAAAAACGCGCAGCGCCTCTTCACCGTCGGCAGCGGAAAGCGTTTCGTATCCTTCCTGTTCAAGTGTATATTTCAAACCCTTTATGATCAGCGGCTCATCATCCACCAGCAGGATCTTTTTAGCCATATGTTTCATTCCTTCCTCTCTGTTTCAGGCAGTACAGGCTGCTTGTATTATTCTACACTAAATCGCCACAAAAAATCAAGTAATTTGTAATATTTTTTTCATAATTATAAACAAAATTATTTCGATTTCTTTCGTGTATGAAACATTTCGGACTTTCCCGCGGCAAAAATTGCCGTGAACAGTTTACACACATAAGGAGTTATGCTATAATACCGCCGTTAATCACCGCCCCCGCGGGCGGGTCATACGGAGGTAAACATTTATGAAGAACAAAAAGATCCTTATCGCCATTCTGGCCGTGCTGGCTGTGGCGGCGATTATCGTCGGTATCGTGCTTGTAACAAATCCCGATGCGAAAAAGAAGGTCGGGGAAGCTGTTGATTCCGCTGTGGAAGCGATCCAGAACGAAGCCGCTTCTCTGGAAAGCGCGCTGACAGAACAGGTAGAAGCCGGCGCCGCCTCTGCCGAAGCCGCGATCAACGAAGCTGCCGGCGTAGAGCAGTAACACATTTCAGTACGGGGGCAGCGCGCGCTTTGCGAACGCACCGCCCGTAAAAAAGGGGTTTCGGCTCCTTTTTTTCATTTCCCGTGTTTTCAGGCAGAATGGCCGAACCGCCATATGCCCCGGATCATCACCTCTCATCACGGAGGACACGCTATGATCACACCGGCACAGTATTTCGGTTTTGAACAGGATCCGCGAACGCCCGAGGGATTTCTTTCCCCTCAGCATCTGTTGTATGTAACGCTCATGATCGCCCTCGCGGTGTTTCTTGCCGTGTTTCTCGGCAGAAAAAACAGAAACAGAGAGGAAAAGAGCAAACTGCGGGTGCTGAAGACGGCCGCGGTGCTGATGGTGAGCTTTGAGCTGCTCAAGATCGTTCTCATTTCCGTAAGAAACGGGGATATATGGAGCATCCGCGGCATGCTTCCGCTGTTTTTATGCTCCATCCACCTCATCACGCTGCCCCTCGCGTCTTTTTCCAGAGGCCGGCTGCAGAAGATCTCCCAGCTTTTCCTCTTTATATACGGCGGTATCTGCTGCATAGGCGGCACCTACCTTGCGGCCAACTATTTTGCCAACTCCCCCGTGATCAGCTTTGACCCGATGGTCAGCGTGACCACGCACTGCATCGCGGGCTTCGGCAGCGTATATGTCGCCGTAAGCGGCCTTGTACAGTGGAACGCGAAGCGGGCCTGTCTGTCGCTCTCCCTGCTGGTGGGCTTCATGCTTCTGGCCGCTCTGGCAAACGCGTGGAACAGCCCCACCGGCTACGAATCAAACTACATGTTTCTCAGCCATTCCGCCGGAACGCCCTTTGAGATCTGCAATACCATCGTGGGCGGAAATCAGCTTCTGTACAGCCTGTTTGTGGCGTTTCTGTACATCGCGTGGGGTCTGGCCTTCATCGCGGTATGCACCCTGATCCTGAATAAAAAGAAAAAACGCCCGCTTTCTTCCGGTTCAGGAGAAAAGGAAGCGTAAAGCGGCACGTCCGCTCAGGCGGACACCGCATGGCGTTTATCAAGGCTGCTGAAAAGCGGGAATCTATCAAGACCGGAAATCCATACTGTGAAGCATTCCGCGGTAAAAGTATCCTCATGATATCTGTGAAAGAACATGATAGGTGAGGAGCACGGTGTTACCGCGCAGAAAACACCCGCCGGGGAAGATACGATATCTTCTCCGGCGGGTATTTTTATGACTGATCCCTTACGGAGCCGTGTATTCGGGCAGTTCCGTTCTTTGGCTATACTGCGCCCAGTGTATTCCGGGGCATCATGTATGCGCCCGAACGCGGTCCGCATTCCGGCCTTCTCACCATGTCCCCCGTTCATTTACGAGAGCCTTATTCCGTATCCTTTCCGTATACCTCCCACTGGATAAGCGCGGGAAACGCCGAGGGATCATCGCTCTTTTTCATCCGTTCCAGACGGAGCCGGGATATACGGTGCGTTCTGTCGAAACGGATCAGCTGCTTTTCACCGGTCTTTTTCAGGTCAAAGGCGTACTCGCTGCCGTCCTCCAGCACCACATGCCCCTGCGTCCACCACGCGTCGTGCGGAAAATCGGAACGCAGCACCAGCGCCATGCTGTCCGTATCCACCATCCGGCCCAGATCGAGCAGGCACCAGGCATCCTCCCGGGCGCCGATGCCCCAGCTCTGATACGGCCATTCGCCGTGGTAATTGCCGATGCGGATGCCGTCTATCACATTCCGCGCCGCGAAGCAGCTTTCACCGCGGGTCTCCACATTGGCGGTGCAGTGGGGATAAAAATCAGTATCCCCGCGCAGGTCCGCCGGGTTGCAGGCGATATTGCGGTTTCGCCTGATTTCCTCTTCCGTCATCGGACGGGCTGTTATCAGGTGTCTGTTTCCCCTGAAAGCCACGGGGCTGTAGGCAAGAAGATGCTCTCCGCAGGGGATCTTCCATGTCATGCTCCGGGCGGGCTTATAGATCTCGGCCGGCAATACTGTCACATCGGGCTGAAAGATCAGATGACTGCATTCGGAGCTGACCGTTATAAAATCGCCCTCGCGGTATTCACGGTCAACACACAGCATGGCTTCATTTTCGTCCTTGACGGAAGAAATGAGGATGCCGTCCCGGTCAAACAAGCGGATTTCAGTCATAGTTATGCCTCCGTATCCCGTCAGGTCCACAGCCGCGGATCGGTACCGGTCAGGCGGGCGATGGCCTCCGTAAGGAAGTAATCGCCGTATATGATATTGGTGTGTCTTCCGGCGCCGTCATCATGATAGCTGGCCGTGCAGTGTGTAAGCACGCCGCATCTGTTGTCCGTCCAGTCGCTGCAGTGATCCAGCAAGCCGTCCAGCAGCTTTTCCGCTGCGGCACGGTATTCGCTCTTTCCCGTTACCCGCTCCAGCTCAAGCAGACCGCAGGCCGCGCAGGCGCCCGCGATATTATCGATGCGTTCCTCATCCTCCGGCTGGCAGAAGTCGCAATTCGTCAGCCCGTCCTCGCGGATATGCGCGATAAAATACGCCGCGATACGCTCCGCCGCTTCCAGATAACGCTTCTCGCCGGAATTGACATGGGCCAGTGTAAAGCCATACAGACCCCAGGCCTGTCCGCGGCTCCAGCTGGAGCCCAGGCAGTAGCCCTGTCCGCCCAGCTCGCGCACCCGTTTGCCGGTTTCGGGGTCAAACTCAATGATATGGCTCACGGAGCCGTTTTCACGGATGAATTCCTTCAGTGTTCTATCAGCATGCAGCATGGCTGTTTTGGCAAAGCGCGGATCACCCGTTTCACGGCTCGCGCGGAACAGGATGCTCAGGTTCATCATGCTGTCAATGATGGCATAGCCCATTCTTTCCTTTTCATTCCACGCGCGGATATAACCGACGGGGCTGTAGCGCGCCATCAGAAGCGAGGCCGCGTGCAGCGTATCCTGAAGAGCCTGCGTGCTGCCGGTCAGTTTCGCGTCCGCGCCGCAGGAAAGCAGATACATAAAGCCCACATCATGGTTCAGCTTTTCAAACCGGCGGAATTCCGCGGTAAGGATATCCTGTACACGGCGTGCCTCTTTCATAAAGCATTCGTCTCCGCTCATGCACCACAGCTGCCACATCAGGCCGGGCCAGAATCCGCCTGTCCACCAGCTGTTATCGTCATGGGGTGAAGTGATCCATTTTCCGTTTTCGCTTTTATACGGGATCAGCTTCTGTTCCTCAGCCATCCGCGCCGTACGGCGGTATTTTTCAAGCAGACGCTCCTTTATTTCTACAGGATCATTTCTCATACTTTTCTGCCTCCTTCAATATATGATCCGGAACACGTTCCGGAAGTTCATCCTTTACCGACGCGAATACCGCGCAGATCAGTTCCGTTTCGCCCTTTTTCAGCCTCGCAAGTAGTGTGGGAAGCACGGTACGCGGTGCCATCATATTGGTATTGGCCTCGGGATGGATCACAGTGCCGCGCTCATACCCCCTGAGGGCAAAGATCGCCGTGCTTCCGAAGGGACCCCGGGCAGCGGCGTGATCCGGCGTCTCCTCCGTTTGCGATCTTACGCGGTCGCAGGGACGCTTTCCCGGCCGGTCCTTCACCACCGCGAACGCACCCTCCGCCGCCTCGATTTCATAGTCCGCGTGCACGATATGACGGCGGATATGCCAGTTGCCGTCTACGGGACGGATCACGGTTTCCACCGTCACTCCTTCCACGGGACACCATGTGCAGGTGACCTGTTCTTCACTCAGGCTGTAGGCTTCATATCCGCTGCGGGCATGCCACAGGTCATGACCCGCCCGTTTTACCGCCAGCATGCTGTCGAAAGCGCCCTTGTTCAGGGTTCCCGCTTCCTTCACCACGGAGAAACCGAACTGCGTGGAATAGGCCAGCTTTTCATATTTCTCATCCTCATGCATATGCTCGTAGGCATGATTGCCAGAGGTATAGGAGGTCACCATGCGGTTTTCGCTGTCACGCAGGATCAGCTGCAGACATTCCCTGTCGCAGAACCGTTCCGGCGGCATATAGGGTTCCTCCTCACTGGTCCAGAAGACATCATCCTCCGGAAGCGCCAGCACCGCGAAGCATTTCAAACTCCAGTAGGGAGATCCGGGAGCATTGTAGCCCTCGCTCACCACCAGATCGGGATAGCCATAGCCCACGGTGAGCACCCCGTCCCGGTCAAAGATCGGCTGCCGGAACCAGAAGCGCATATTTCTGAGCAGCAGCCCCTTTACTCTGCCGGGCGTGAACTCATCCGTATAGGTATGCGTGAACGCGCAGGCAGCCCAGAAGCTGCTCTGGGCAAAGCGGTAGGTAAGGCTCCTGCCGTAGGGAAGGCCTCTGCCCTCGCCGTCAAACCAGCAGGCAAACCGCGGAGCGATCTGCCTTGCCCGTTCCCGGAAGCGCGCGCACCTTTCCGGATCCTTATCATCGCGCACAAAGGCATATACGAGCCCGTAATAGTGAAAGGCCCACAGGGTGTAATAATCCCGCTGCGTCGGCTTGTCAAAATACCAGCCATCCCGGGTATAGTGGCTCTCCAGCTCCTCAAGATCCTGCTCCAGCAGATCCGTATCCGCCTGCTCGCCCACCTTTTCAAGACCCGTATTCACCAGTACGCGGAAAAATTTCCAGTTATTTTTGGGCATGGTGTGGCGATTGATGCCGAGCAGCCAGTCTGCAAGACGCTTCCTCGCCTTTTCGGGCAGGTCAAAATAAAACCGTTCGGGCAGCAGGCACAGGCCCATGCCAATCACGGCAGTTTCCACCATGCGCTGGTCAAAATCACCAATATCGCCCCAGTATTCCTCATCCTCCGGGTCGGTACCGTGAATGATCCCCTCGCGCCACAGCGTCCAAAACGGCTCCGCCTCCGGGCAGCGCCCGGCCATCATGGGCACCAGTGCCCACAGGATGCGGCTGAAGCCCTCCATTCCGGCCACGGCCTCATCATAATGCGCCGTTGTCGCGCCCAGCTCCAGCCGGGTCCTGCGCGGTGTAAGATAGGACAGCACGGGGCTTATCAGCTGCAGTGCCGCCTCGATCATGTCTTTTCTTGAAATAAGCGGATTATCCTTAACAATATTCGGCATAATACTGCCTTTCCGTATTTTGAATCAGATTTTTAAATCGGCATAAACCGCAGCACCAGTTCCTGCTCTGCGGCAGTGCGCCGCACAGTCAGCCGCCACAGGCTGCCCGGAAAATTCTGCGCCATACGGCTGTCGGTCACGGGGATCTCCTCCCTGCTCACCTCGCAGCCCTCCGGAACATCAAAACGGATACCGCCCGCGGTGACCGCACGGCCCTGAAGCACCGGCTCATGCCGCAGCATCAGTACCCAGCAGACCTCCCCGGAGCGCTCAAGCTTTACCGTGTCCGACAGGGTGAGCCCCTGCTCCGTAAGAGACAGGCGGCGCAGCAGCGAAGTGACCCCCGCGTCCTCCTCCCAGGCGGCCGCGATATCCATGCTGATCCCGTCCGGCTGATACATCACATCTTTGGCGGCATAGCCGCGCCCGTCCTTCTGCTCCCTGCCTTCTATGAGCGGCAGGTTATGCCAGGCGGAGCGCACGTTCCACAGCTCATAGCGGGAGGCGGAAAAGGTTTTGGCTGTATACACCATGTTGCCTGCATCCACGATCTCCGGCTCCCCGTCCAGATAGAGCATAAACGAACCCACATCGTTGTGGTTATGGCTTTCACCGTTATTGCCGCCCTTGGCCACAAGAAGCAGCCTGCCCTTTTCAAGCACGCGCAGCTGCAGATCGCGCAGCCATACATCCTTTTCGCTCTCCTCCGCGGCAGCGGTCCCGGCCGCCGGGTGGAACAGATACTGCAGCAGCCGTCCGAAATGCGGCTGGGAATCGATCTCATCCGCGACCGTACCGCGCAGCCGTATGCCGGCAAGGCGCAATTCGCTGTCCTCAAGCCACTCCCCCGCCCGCTGCAGCCTTTCACCGCACATGCGCGGCCTGGCATCGCAATCCGCAAAGTTGACGAACCAGCCGTTCCTCAGCATGGCGCGCAGCGGATAGCGCAGGATGGCAGCCGTCTTAGCGTCCTCCCGGAAGCTCATCTCGCCCCCGGTCACATTTTCAAGGATCTCAAGGCAGTCCAGATAGGAGCCGCCCGCCATGTTCCAGTACGCCGCGCCCTCATCGCAGCCGCCGTCCTCCGGAACGACCGCCAGCCACCGGTCCAGCATGCGGCACGCGCGATCCGTGATCTCACAAAGGCGTTCCCTGTCCGTCAGGGCGGAAAAGGCGGTCATTAGGATGTTGGAAATGATCCACGGCGTCCAGTTGCAAAGGTCCCTGCGGATGAATCCCATCCACCAGAAATCATCATGGCTGATGAACGGGATGAGTATGCGTTTTTCAATTTCCTCCCGCACGCGGCGGCGCAGCACGGGAGAAACGCTGTCAAGCGCGTCTCCCATCAGGCGTGCCGCAAACGAAAGGATCATGCCCGTCTGCGCGGCAAACAGATCGATATAGGACCGGTGCGGATCGGGAAGCGGATAATCCGCGGGCTTCTGCGCCCCGGGAATGGGGTTGATATTATGGGCGCTGATCACCCAGCTTGTTTCTTCACATATGCACCAGATCCCGTCAATGACGGCATCCAGATCCTCCGCCTTCCTGTCCAGACAGTAGCCCGTCACAGCGGCGGCCAGTTTGCGGCGCCGCGTGAAATAGGGCGTCTCCATATCCTGCCGGCTGCCGGTGCGCACATAGGCCAGATACTGGGTAGCGCTACACATCGGGTAAGGGAGGAGGCGATACCTTTCCGCCATCTGACGGATCTGCTGTTTTATATCTTCGTCCAGGTTCTCCCAGCCCTGCCGGTCACCGGCAGCGGGATAAGGAAAGCCTTTCGCGTTTTTCAAAGACTCTTTCAGGGAATGAGAATCAAGCCATTCGGCAAACACGCGCTTTCATCTTCCTTTCATCCGGCATGTCTCAGCCCTTGAGACCGGAGGTGGCAATGCCTTCAATGAAATATTTCTGCAGTGACAGGAAAACCACTGAAATAGGAATAAGCGAGCAGACAGCCACGGCCATAATGAGATGATAATCGCTTGTATTCTCCTGAATAAAGCGCTGCATTCCCACCTGAATCGTCTTGTTGCTTTCGGTAGTAAGATAGATCATGGGGCCCATGTAGTCATTCCAGGTATTCACAAAGGTAAATATGACCAGCGTAGCGATGGCCGGCTTGGAAAGCGGCAGCATGATCCGGGCCCAGATGCCGTATTCGCTCAAGCCGTCAATACGGGCCGCCTCGCACAGGTCTGTCGGCACACCGCGGTAGAACTGCCTCATCAGGAATACGCCGAAAGCGCTGAAGGACTGCAGCACGATCATGGCAAGCAGTTTATCATACAGATGAATGGCACTCATCATAATAAACTGCGGGATCATATAGGCCTGCCATGGAACGGCGATGGTGCCGATGTAGCAGATGAACAGAAAATCCCGTCCCCTGAAATTCAGTTTTGCGAAGGCATAGGCCGCAAAAGAGGAAGTAAGGGTCTGGATGAAGGTGACCGCAAAAGCAATGATCGCGGTATTTTTGAAATAGGTGATCAACGGGACTTTATCCCAAATGACTTCATAGTTTTCCCAATGGAATGTTTCGGGCACCCATTTCATGGGATAAGCAAATACTTCACGGTCCAGCTTCAGGGAAGAAGAAATCATCCACACGAAGGGAAGCAGGCATACCAGAGACAGCGCCGCAAGCACAACATACAGGATCACTTTTCCGATGACGCGTGAAGGCTTCATTTTTCCGTTGGACGGGTTGAAATCCATCGCTTTTACTGTCATATTGTTCTTCCCCCTTTCTCAATCGTTGGAGAATTTCTTTTCCATACTGAACTGGATGATCGTTACCGCCAGCACGATGACCAGCAGCACCATGGAAATGGCGCTGGCATTGCCGTACTTATGGTTGGAGAAGGCCTCTGTATAGATGTAGGTCACCAGCATCTTTGTGGAGCGGCCGGGGCCTCCCTCCGTCATGATCTGCACGACATCAAAGATCTTGAAGCAGGAGATCACCATCATAACAGAAGCAAAGAAGGTGGTGGGGCGAAGCTGAGGCAGAGTGACATGGATAAATTTTCTCCATGAGCCGGCCCCGTCCACGGTAGCTGCCTCGTACAGTTCTGCGGGAACACCCTGCAGGGCCGCCAGATAAATGACCATATAGTAGCCCATGTTACGCCAGACACTGACGATAATAATGGACCATATTGCCATATCGCTGTCCGCCGTCCAGGTTTTGTTAAATGTGCTCCCGAAGGTATTGAGCAGCTGGTTGACCGGTCCGTCCTTGATGAGCATAAGTCTCCAGCAGGTGCAGATCGCCATCATGGAAGCAACATACGGGAAGAAAAAGATGGCACGGAAGGCAACAGCACCTTTCACCGCCTTATTCAGCACCATAGCCAGCGCCACGGCGCAAATCAGGGTAAGCGGAACGGTTACCACCGTATAGGTCACGGTATTCTTCAGAGCAATGCCCAGATCGACCTTGTCAAAGAAATAACCGATCCCCTTTTCAGCCACCTTCGCGGTTTTGAAGATCGCTTCGTAGTTATCAAGGCCCGCCCAGGAGAGCGTGCTCAAGGAGCCTCCCTTCCAGGAAGCAAAGGAAAGCAGGATGGAGCAGATGACCGGCACCATCGTAAACACGGCAAAGCCGATAAAGTTGGGAGCCAGAAAGGAATACGCGATCAGCGTGTTCTTTCTCTCAAGCCGGCTCATCCGGCGCTTCTTTCGCTTTAATTTGCTGAATTCCATGAATGAAGCTCCTTTCAGAGGAATGAAAGCGGGGAAAGCGAGTTGATCGCTTTCCCCGCTTTTATAGCTTAGGCAGATTACGGATCCCGAACTTACTTACCGAGCACCTCGGCAACACGCTCGTTCATTTCCTCGATACCTTCTTCGATGGTATATTCTCTGGTCATGATCAGGGTGTGTTCTTCATTCAGGATGTTGCTGATCTCGGAAGATACGGGAGAGCCGGGGATCTCGACCGCCACATAGGTGGGGATCAGAGCAGCCTTGCTGGCTTCGTCAGCCGGGAAGCCTTCCACAGAAGACATTTCGGCAGCGACCTTCTCGGAGACCCAGGCGGGACGGGTACCGGTGGAAGCGGTGGCAATGGAGCCCTCTTCGCCGGCCAGCCAGGAAATGTATTCCCAGGCAGCGTCCTTGTTAGCAG
This sequence comes from uncultured Clostridia bacterium, assembly GCA_937886445.1. Taxonomy (GTDB): domain Bacteria; phylum Bacillota; class Clostridia; order Christensenellales; family Aristaeellaceae; genus ZC3RG03. The sequence goes on from CALGBY010000014.1 coordinate 24,707, forward strand.
ACTTGGAGTTGATCATAGCACCGGTCAGGTTGCCGAAGGAAGAACCGGCAGCCACGCCCTCGAGGTGAGGAACAGCAACGATGCCCCAGTTGAAGGGAGTGTAAACACCGTCAGCAGCTTCGCTGATGAGGGAAGCCAGCGTCCAGTAGCCCATGGGCATCATGGCGATGTTGCCGGCTTCGAAAGCGGCTCTGTAGCCCAGGCCGGAAGCCTTCAGCTCGGCATAAGGCATGCAGGCACCGGCATCTTCCAGCTTCTGATACAGCTGATAGAAGTAGGCCAGATCGTCATAGTTGCCGTCGATCAGCGTGTTCACGCCGTCGCACACATCCCAGTTGACCACAGCGGACAGCCAGGTGTGATAGTGGGTGCCGTACTTGCCGTCGCCGGTCATGGCGATGGCCAGGTCAGCATACTCATCCCAGGTCATGTCATTGGTGGGATAGGCCTTGCCGGCGGCATCGAACATATCCTTGTTGTAGAAAATGACCCAGAAGTCAGAACGGAAGGGCAGAGCATACTGCTGTCCGTCGATGGCATAGTTGGCTTCCATGCCCACGAAGCCGCTCACATCGTAGTTATCCTTCTCCATGTAAGCGTTCAGGGGCTCGGCGCAACCGGCTTCGTTCCAGTTGTACAGGTTCATGATTTCCTTCACCATGTACACATCACTGGTATCTCCGCCTTCCAGCATAGTGGTGGTCTTGATGGAATAATCCTGCGAAGCAACATCGACGTACTCGATGGTGATCCCGGGGTGGGAGGCTTCGAAGGCTTCCTTTTCGGCCTTCAGATAAGCGGTGGTGTTGGCGTCCCAGGTGACGACTTTGAGGACGGTGTCCTCGGCAACGGCAAAGCTCATCATACCAAGCAGCATGATGGAGGCGATCGCCAGAGCCAGCAGTTTCTTCATACGGATATCCTCCTTTTTATTTATCTGACCGGATGTATCGATCCGGCCGGATCTCGTTGTAAGAACTTACAATGAAATACTGTAAGTTCATTCGCCTGTATTATATTCAATCCCATTACATTTGTCAACAATGTTTTTTTGGTGACCGTTTATTCCATTATTTTTGCTGTTTTTCATTCTTTCAGGCAGCTGCGGCTCCGTTTTGGGGCAATGCGAGTGTAAGTTCTTACAATTTTTCTTACACAGCTATTGAAAAACCGTTTCGCGTACCCTATAATACATCTGTGCCCGGTTTACACGGGCTGTTGAAAGGATGATCCGTTTGTCTGACAAAAAACCCAGCATTTATGATGTGGCAAAGGCCTCCGGGGTGTCCATCGCCACGGTCTCACGCGTTATGGGCGGCAAATGCGCCAGTGAGGAAGCAAAAAAGAAGGTAAACGCGGCCATCGCTGCGCTTTCCTACCGTCCTTCCGGTCCGAACCGGCCTCAGCCGTCCTCCGCCCCCCTGTATCTGCTTGCCGTGACCGATCTGATGAACCCCTATTACACCGCGCTCTGCGCCGGCGCCGAAGCCGAGGCACGCAGAAACGGCTGCAGCCTGCAGCTGCTGTGCACCGGCCCCGCCGACGCGCTGGATATTGCCGCGGTGCGCGCCGCCTTCAGCCAGCCGCTCTCGGGCGCCGTGATCGCAGGCACCGCCATTGAAACACCGGATACCGTGCCCGCGCTGAGGGAGCTGCTCATCTCGCTTACGGAACGCGTACCCGTGGTCACCATCGGCCCCACGCCGGAATGGCTGAAATGCACGGGCATCACCAGCGACCTGTCGCTCAGCGTACGCAAGAGCATCGCGCATCTGGCCGCGCTGGGGCACCGGCGCATCGCCTTCATCGGCGGCAGCTCCTCCGTGCGCAGCGCCACCGTGCGCGAACTGGCCTTTGCCGCCGAAATGAAACGGTTGGGCCTGCCCGCCATCGCCTCCTCCTATAATGAAAGCGGTTTTTCGCCCGCGGACGGCGAGCTTTGCGTGACCAAGCTTTTTTCACGCCTGCCTGAGGATGAAAGGCCCACAGCGCTCATTGCCATCAATGATCTGGTGGCGCTGGGGGCCATGCGGCAGCTGCACAGGATGGGGCTGCGCATCCCGGAGGATGTGGCTGTGGTGGGCTGCGACAACCAGTTTTTCTCCTCCTACCTGGATCCCCCGCTCACAACGGTGGACCTGCATCCCTATGAGCACGGCGTATTTGCCGTAAACGAGCTGGTCTCCTCCGGCATGCGGGGCGAACGGCTTGTCTTTTCGCAGATGCGCGAATGCAGCCTGCTGGTAAGAGAAAGCTGCGGCGCCGCGCTGGGGCTGCGCGACAGAAAATGACCCGTACGGAAAAATTGAGAGGCAGCTGCTTCTCCCCCGCATAAGTTCCGCCGTCACTGTATAAACAGTAAATAAGTAAAGACCCCGCCGGAAGGAAACCGAAACGCTTCATGCTTCCTTCGGCAGGGTCTGTTTATTTGCACAAATGTGTCATCAGGGCAGGAAGGCGCAGCGGATCAGCTTATCCACATGCTCCTTGCTGAGGAAGGTGTACACCGTCTTCAAAGACGCGTTTTCGCGGCTCACCGCGTTCACCAGCTCCGCGGTCTTTTCTCTTTTCTTGTCCGGATCGCACACGGGAGCCGATTCCAGCACCGTGCACCAGGCATTGAGCCAGGAGGCAAAAAGCACCCGCGCGTACGGATCTTCCGCCCCGGCGTGCACACACACGGAACAGGGCAGCTTTTTATCCTCATACCAGTTCAGCGAGGATACCTGCTCCGCAAGGCCTCCCCTCACCTTTTTCGCTTCCTCAAGATAAGAAAGATCCTGACCCCTGCCCACAAGGTCATCCAGCGCGTCCAGATGGATGCTGTCATGGCCGGGGGCATGCATATAGCCGCACAGCGCGGCAGGCGCGTCCTTCAAAACGGGCGTAAGCACCAGCACCTCGCCCTTCACACCGGCGATCGCAGCCCGTACCTCCAGCACGGAAAGGGTGAAAAGCTCCGCTTTCCGGCAGGTAAGCTCCGCCTTCACGACCAGCTTGGATACGCTCTGCCCGGGGATCCTGCTGAGATCATAGCGGGCGGCAAGGGTATTGACAGCATCTGTGATCAGTTTTTCCATGGATCTATCCTCCTTCGTATGAAGTGCCGGCATGCGTCCGGCGGCCGGCTGCACACGATCCCTGACATTTTCATTCTACATTATTGCCGCACAGCAGCGGGATGATATCTTCAAGGCTGTCTGCCCGGGCCCAGAGGCACTTTTTCAGTTCCTCATCCGGCTCATCCTGATCGGGCACCGTGATCACGCGAAGCCCCGCCTGATAGGCGCTCAGGATGCCGTTCGGCGCGTCCTCAACAGCCACGCATTCATCCGGCCTTTTGTTCAGCTCCTTCAGCGCGTACAGATACACATCGGGCGCGGGCTTGCCCTTTTCCACCATCGTCGCGCTCACAAAGCGGTCAAAGCAGGAAAGCTTCAGTTCGGTGCTGCCTAAATACCGCTCGGTCCGTTCCCGGTCGGTAGCGGTCACGATGGCGGCGGTAAAGCCCAGCTCATGCAGCCTCGTCACAAGCTCAACCGCGCCCTTTTTCAGGCTGATCCCCTCCCGGGCGATCATTTCCTCCATCAGCACCTTGCGCCGGGCGCGCAGGGCGGTGTAATCCGCCCCCTCGCCGAACATCCGCTTCAGATGCTCCGGCGCGTACGGACGCCCGAGCGAACGCATGGAAAGCGCCTGCTCATCACTCATTTCAAAGCCCGCCTCGCGAAGTGTCTGCGGCCACACGCGGCGAAAATATTTTTCCGTATCGATCAGCGTACCGTCCAAATCGAACAGCACCGTATTGATTCCGTTCATCGTGTTTCAATCCTTTAACAGCAGGTTTACGCCGGGCACCAGCCGCAGCAGCTTCTTCTTTTCTTCCTCGGTCAGGCCGCCCAGCACCTTCATCACATCGCTGCTGTGTAAAAGCAGCGCCGCGGGCAGCTCGCTCACGCGCTTCGCCCCGCTCGCGTTCAGCACCTCAAACAGCTTTTCGGTGATCAGCCTGCGCCTTGAGCGCGGGCAATCCTCCAGGAAGGAGGATACCGAATGACGGATATACCGCGCGGAAAGCGACAGTCTGTCCGCCTTGACAGGCTCCATTCCCAGAATGTGCCAGTTGAAGGGATCATGCTGCAAAAGCCCCACAGAATCGCTTTTGACCACCGTCTTTTTACCCGGATTTTCAAGCAGCAGGCCGATCACGGAGGCCTCGGGCACATACAGACTCAGCTTTTTCTCCGTTTCCTTCCAGCCCTCCTCCGCGAGCACCGTTTCGGAAAGACCGGGCGCGTCAAACGCACATACCGTTTTCACTCTTTCCCTTACCGCGCTTTCCGCGCGCGCGCAGGCGTACATCGCGAGGTTGCCTCCCTTGCTGTGCCCCGTCAGGTACAGGGGAAACGGAAATTCCCGCGCGCACCTTTCAAGAAACTGCTTTGCCAGCTTCTGGCTGGGTACCGCGTCCTCAAAGCTCATGCACAGGTCCTCCTGCCAGCCGATGAGGGTGCCGTCGGTGCCGCGGAAGGCGATCACGCCCTCCCGCCCCGCGCGAAACAGCGCGGCGCAGAACTGCGTGGGCTGCGGCGCGCTGAAATACTCTTCAAAGCACACCAGCGAGACATCCAGATACCGCACGGTCTCCTCCGCCCGGCAAAGCAGCTCGTACCGCTTTTTTTCAAGACCGCTTCCGGAATACGGGCGGCTGTACAGCAGGCCGCGCGCGAGACGCAGCGGCAGTATACTGGCATCCTTTCCGAGCTTCTCAAAGGGCAGATGCGCAAGCTCCGAAAAGATCAGCAGATCCGCGGTACACAGCGGGGCCGTATCAAAGGAAAGATCACCCCGCCAGTCCAGATAGCGAAGCATATTATCCATTTTGTTTCCCCCTTCCGTACACACGGCCTCAAGCCGCTCCTTCGTTTGTTATTATATACTTTTTTGCCTTTTTGCGCAAATGCAAACATATATTCGCATTGTTCTTGACAGTTGGAAAACACGGTGTTATATTATATGCAAACGTATGTTCTCATTGAAGGAGGAGCCTATGGGAAGAGTCATTCTGCACGCCGACGCGAACTGTTTCTACGCCTCGGTGGAATGCCTGTACCGCCCGCAGTACAGGGGCAGGGCGCTGGCCGTGTGCGGGGATCCGGAGGCGCGTCACGGCATCGTGCTCACTGCCACCTACCCTGCCAAGCGCGCGGGCGTCAAGGTGGGCATGGCCATCTGGCAGGCGCGGCAGGTATGCCCCTCCCTCATCTGCGTTCCGCCGGATTACGCGCTGTATATGCACTTTTCTGCTCTGATGAGCGATATCTGGCACGAGTATTCAGACCGGGTGGAGGCCTTCGGGCTGGATGAAAGCTGGATCGATGTATCCGGCTATGATACGGATATCAAAAAAGGCGCCCTTCTGGCGGACGTGCTGCGGGAACGGGTAAAAAAAGAGCTGGGCATCACGGTAAGCATCGGCGTGGCGGATAACAAGGTATTCGCGAAGCTCGGCAGCGATATGAAAAAGCCGGACGGCACAACGGCGATCTGGCCCGGGCATATGCGGGATACCGTATGGCCGCTGCCGGTATCCGATCTGCTGTATGTGGGCCCCGCCACGGCAAGAAAACTGGCCCGGCTCAATATCCGCACGGTGGGCGGCCTCGCGCTGGCGGATGAAAGGCTTATTGCCTCCGTGCTCGGCAAAAACGGCATCATGCTGCAGCATTTTGCCCGCGGAGAGGATACCTCCCCCGTGCAGAACATCACCTTTGAAAATGTCGTAAAAAGCATCGGCAACAGCGTGACTGCCCCGCGTGATCTGGAAACGGAGGAGGACGCCTTCTGCGTACTGACACTGCTGTGTGAAAGCGTGGGGGCCCGTCTCAGAGAGCACGGTTTTCTCTGCTCCGGCCTCTCCGTGGGTGAACGCAGCACCGAGCTTGCATGGAAAGGGCATCAGACGCGCCTGAATGTGCCGACGGACCTGAACTGTGATCTGCTTGACTGCGCCAAAATACAGTTTCATCGCTGCTGCGCGGAAAATCTTCCGCTGCGCGGGCTTTCCGTGTGCGCCTTTGACCTGACCCCCGCCTCCGCTCCCCGGCAGCTTTGCTTTGAGGAGGACGCTGTGAAGCGCCTCCGTGCCGAGCAACTGGACCGCGCGGTGGACACGGTGCGCGCCCGCTTCGGCCCCGGCGCCCTGCTTCGCGGCAATGTGCTGCAGCGCCCGGTGTTTTCATCCATTCATCCAAAAGAAGACCACACGATCCACCCCGTCGCCCTTCTGCGCGGCGGAGCGTGACCGTGCGGCCCCGTTTTTTATACCTTATAAAATTCCTTATACCATTCGGCAAACCGGCGCAGTCCCTCACGGATGCCGATCCGGGGAGTAAAGCCGAAATCCCGCTCCAGCGCGGAGGAATCCGCAAAGGTGACCGGCACATCGCCGGGCTGCATCCCCGTCAGCTCTTTGTGCGCTTCAAAATCAAAGTTTCCGGGCAATACGCCGGCGCGTACCAGTTCCTCCTGAAGGGTGTTCACAAAATCCAGCAGGTTTTCCGGCGTGCCGCCGCCGATATTGTACACCGCGTAGGGCGGGACGGGCAGGCCGTCCTCTCCGGTCTTCCTTTCCGGCGCGCCGCGCATCACGCGCACGATGCCCTCCACGATATCATCCACATAGGTAAAATCCCGTTTGCAGTTGCCGTAATTGAAAATTTGTATCTTTTCGCCCCGGAGCAGCTTCTGTGTGGCGCTGAAGTAAAACATATCCGGGCGCCCGGCCGGCCCGTAAACCGTAAAGAAGCGCAGGCCGGTGGAGGGAATATCATACAGCTTGGAATAGGCGTGAGCCATCAGCTCATTGCTCTTTTTGGTAGCGGCGTAAAGGGAAACAGGATGGTCCACCCTGTCCTCCGTGCTGAAAGGCACTTTTTTGTTGCCCCCGTACACCGAGGAGCTGGACGCGTAGACCAGATGCTCAACAGGATGATTCCGGCATGCCTCCAGGATATTGTAAAAACCGATCATATTAGAGCGGATATAGGCGTCCGGATTGGTGATCGAATAGCGCACACCGGCCTGAGCCGCCAGATTGACCACCACCAAAAAGCTGTATTTTTCAAACAGGCTGTCCAGCAGCGCCCGGTCCGCGATATCACCGCGGATCATTTCAAAGCGGCCCTCCGAAGCCTGATCCAGCTGTTCAAGCCGCCATTCCTTGATGCGCACATCATAGTAGTCATTCATGTTATCTATGCCGACAACACGGATATCCCGATGCTCCTTAAGCAGACGCATGGTCAAAGCGCTGCCGATAAAGCCGGCCGCGCCGGTCACCAGCACCGTTTTGCCGTTCAGTTCCACATTTGTCTTTTTCATAGTCTGCTCCCCCGATCAGTCTCTCCGGAAGATGTCTCTTGTGTACACCTTGTCCGCCACATCGTCAAGACAGCTGTCATAGCGGTTGGCGATGATGGCCTGGCTGACCGCCTTGAACTCATCAAGATCAGCAATCACTTTGGAGCCGAAGAAGGTGCTTCCGCCCTCCAGCGTAGGCTCGTAGATCACCACCGTGGCGCCCTTGGCCTTGATGCGTTTCATCACGCCCTGGATGCTGCTCTGGCGGAAGTTATCGCTGTTGCTCTTCATCGTCAGCCGGTATACGCCCACGATGACCTCTTTTTCCTTTCCGATATTGTATTCCTCACTGGCCTCATACGCTCCGGCGATCTCAAGCACGCGCTCGGCGATGAAATCCTTTCTCGTTCTGTTGCTTTCAACAATGGCGCTCATCATGTTCTGCGGCACATCGGAATAATTTGCCAGCAGCTGCTTGGTATCCTTGGGCAGGCAGTAGCCGCCGTAGCCGAAGGAGGGGTTATTGTAGTGTGTTCCGATGCGGGGATCGAGGCATACGCCGTCAATGATCGCCCGGGTATCCAGCCCCTTCATTTCGGCATAGGTATCCAGCTCGTTGAAATAGCTTACTCTCAGCGCGAGATAGGTGTTGGCAAACAGTTTAACAGCCTCGGCCTCGGTAAAGCCCATAAACAGGGTATCGATATTTTCCTTGAGCGCGCCCTCCCTGAGCAGGTCCGCAAAGGTGTGCGCGGCCTTTACCAGCCTGGCGTTTTCGGTATCTGTGCCCACAATGATCCTGCTGGGATACAGGTTATCATACAGCGCCTTCGATTCTCTCAGGAATTCCGGGCTGAAAAGGATATTATCGCAGTGATATTTTTCGCGCACAGAGGCCGTAAAACCTACAGGGATCGTCGATTTGATCACGATGATCGCGTCGGGGTTGTTCGCGATCACCAGACGGATCACCTCCTCCACCGCGCTCGTATCAAAAAAGTTCTTCCGGCTGTCATAATTGGTAGGCGCCGCGATCACAACAAGATCCGCCTTTTTGTAGGCGGAAGCGCCGTCCAGGGTGGCTGTCAGATCCAGTTCCTTTTCGGCCAGATATTTTTCAATGTATTCATCCTGGATCGGGGAGATACGGCTGTTGATCTTCTCCACCTTTTCAGGCACGATGTCAACGGCCTCAACATGGTTATGCTGGGCCAAAAGGGTCGCTATGGAAAGGCCGACATAGCCGGTACCGGCAACCGCGATATTCATAATATTATTTACTCCTTCTTTATCGGGCAGCCCGGCCTTCAGGGAAACCTCTGTCATGCCTGAAGAAAAGGCAAACCATGTGGCAGTCATCCTTCCCGCCCGGCATCTCTGCGACAGGAGAATGATTCAAGAAGGCCCGCTCCGTTTCTTTGGGAAATGCTGATTAAATGAGGCAGATTCGGATGCGAGTTAGGGTGTGTCTCTAAAATGAGGAATGTGCAGTTTCAAGCAGATTTTCCGTCAGTTCAAGGCGAAGAACCGAAGGTTTACTGGAGGTAAATCGAGGTTCGACAACGCAGAAATGACGGAAAAGATGCTGAAAATGCATCGTTTTGAATTTAGAAACACACCCTGGGTTTGAAAATGGTCTCGGCCCATTTTCAAACAACCCATCAGTGCCTCATCCGGAGGCACATCACATAATTTTGTACAAGATGCAACTGCAAAAATCGAAAGTTTACTGATTGTAAATCGAGATTTTCGCGATCAGCAGATTGTGCAAAAGGCACCGCAGATGAGCCTGCCGAATGAATCAGCGTTCCCATGGCACCATATCCGCGAAGCGGGAAAAACACCGGGAACGAAACACATTGATTATAACATATATCTTTTCATTTTTTACATATTTTATGTATTTTTTCCGGAAAATGAGCGTCAATACCTCTGCCGGAGAACTGGACAATGTTTGAAAATGTTTAAGGATCATTTTCAAACAGCCCATTGGTGTCCTTTCCGGAGAGTTGGCCATAAGTTTATTTCGCTTCCGGGTCAAAGCGTTCAAAGATCACAAGGCAGCCTGCCTTTTTCGCGGTGTCGAAGGCCGCCCTGTCCCGCACGGTCCAGCTTGCCTCGCGCACGCCCAGAGCATCTATGCAGCGGCGCAGAGTGGGACGGGAGCGGTCCGCGATATCATAGGCCACAAAATCGGGCCGGGTAAACAGGTTGAACCAGAGGTCGGTCAGCGGGCGGCGCAGGAAGCGGGGCTGGCCGGAGGGGTCCTTGATAAAGTTCATGGAGAGCTGCCCGCGGCACACATCGGGGCGCAGCTTTTTCAGGCACATCAGCACACGGGGGTCAAAGCTTTCAATGCAGTAAGCCCCGCGATAGCTGTCCAGCCGTCTGCACACCGCCTCGGTGAGCGCCCTGTGGTTTCCGCCGTGCGCCTTCAGTTCGATGATCAGCGGTGTACGGTCTTCAAACAGCGCCAGCACCTCATCAAACAGCGGCACCTGTTCCTCCGTGCCCTCCAGCCGCAGCTTTTTCAGCCCTTCAAGGTCCAGATTCTCAATGACGCCGTTCACGCCCGTGCAGCGCGAAAGATCACTGTCGTGAAACACGCACAGCGTACCGTCCCGCAGCAGATGCACATCCAGTTCCGCCCCCCAGCCGCGTTCCAGCGCGCGCCGGAAGGCCGGCAGGCTGTTTTCCGGTATGGCGGGCTTATCGTGATAACCCCTGTGGGCGTAGATATACCGGTCCAGCACGGCAAAGGCCGGATGCCCGGTGCGCCCCTTCAAAACAAGATCCATTGCTTTTCTCCTTTTCTCATTCAGGCAGGCGGTCGATATATTTCATACCCGTCTCCTGAAGGCGTTTTCTTTTTTCCCGGTACTCCGGGCAGTAATTTTCCACCAGTGCCCAGAAACGCTTTGAATGATCCGGGTATTTCAGATGGCACAGCTCGTGCACGATCACATAATCGGCAAGCTCCTCCTCCAGCAGCGCGAGCAGGCAGTTCAGGCTCACGGTCTTTTTCGCGGAGCAGCTTCCCCATCGGCTTTTCTGAAAGCGGAAGGAAACGCGGGCCGGATAAAGCCACGTTTCCGCGCACCGCCTTTCCAGCAGCGGCAGCAGCACCCGCGGCGCGTTTTTGCGTATCCTGAGCAGCTCCTCCTCCTGAAAGGGCGGCTGCCCGGCGCGTCCGTTCATCTTCATCTCGTTCCGCTTCTTTTCAAGCCATCGCGTTCTGGCATTCAGAAAGGCGCGTATCGCGTCTGCTGTCGTGCCGCGCGGCACGCTCAGCATCGCTTTTTCAGGCGAAAGGATACGCAATGAAAGCGTTTTTCTTTTCTTTTTTTCCAGCGTTATCGTCATCCGCTCTCCGCATGGAAAAGCGATCACCGAAAACACTGTTTCATTTCCGTCCATCGGCCCTTTCCCCCTTTCGTTATATGCCTTCCGCCTGTATTATACCGCCGTACGCGTATCAAGTAAAGTACGCGCCGCCGATACCGCCCGTTTCCTTTCGGCATTCCGCGCCGGCCTCATCCCTGCAGGCGCCATATCCCGCGCCGGGAACGGTGTTTTTTCTTTGTTTCCGAAAAAAAGCGCTTTACTTTAGTACGCTAAAGTGATATAGTGCTAAAGTAATTTTCCGGAGGAGGGAAATGCCGTGAGCCCGATCAGGTCAGCCGATACAGACGCGCTGTTTGACGCCATCCTTACATTGAAGGACAGGGAGGATTGCTACGCGTTTTTTGAGGATGTATGCACGCCCAAGGAAGTGATGGACATGGCGCAGCGTTTTGCCGCCGCCGTGCTGCTGGACCGGGGTGAAAATTATAAGCAGATCTCGGAAGAGGTGGGCGTAAGCACGGCCACCATCAGCCGTGTGAGCCGCTGCCTGCAGTACGGCACGGGCTACAAGACCGCGTTGGCCCGGCTGAACGCGAAAAACGACGAAAAATAACGAGGGCAAAAGCCCGGAACGGACGGAAATGCCATGCTGATAGACGATAATGTGCTTACCTATGAGGAAAAGACCGTGTTTGCCCTGCGCTCGCTGTACGCGGGAGCGGGCTATGCCTCCTATACCATGAACAAATTTGAGCCCTATGACCTGTATATGCGCAATAAGGATTTTCTGCTTTCCGACAGCGTGATCACCTTTACCGATACCAACGGTCAATTGATGGCGCTCAAGCCGGATGTGACGCTGAGCATCGCGAAAAACAGCCGCTTTGAAAGCGGAGCCGTGCGCAAGGTATACTACGATGAAAAAGTATACCGTCCGGCACACGGCGGCGGCCCCTTCCGGGAGATCCGCCAGACCGGCCTGGAGGCGCTGGGCGATATCGGCCCGAAGGAGCTTGGCGAGGTGCTGCTTCTGGCGGAAAAGACGCTTTCAACGGTAAGCAGCGAATGGGCACTCGATATCTCCTGCCCGGTGCTGCTTTCCATGGCGCTGGACGCGGACGGGGCTCAGGGAGAAACACGTCAGGCGCTGCTGGAAGCCGTCGGTTCAAAAGCGTTCCACGCTTTACGCGGCATCGCCGAAAGCAGCGGCCTTGCCGGTCTGCCGGCGCTTACCGCGCTGCTCGCCGCCGAGGGGAACGCCCGTGAAGCGGCCGCGGACGGCAGGCTGGATGCCTTCTGTACCCTCTGCCCCGGCGCGGAGGACGCGGTAAACAGCCTCAAGGCGCTGCTTTCGGGCACGGACGCTAAGCATACGCGGCTGGATTTCAGCGTACAGAGCGACCTGCGCTATTACAGCGATATCGTATTTTCCGGCTTCGCGGAGGGCGTGCCCGCTCCGGTGCTGCGCGGCGGAAGGTATGACCCGCTGTTGAGACGCCTCGGCAAAAAGGGCGGCGCCATCGGCTTTGCCCTGTATCTTGATCTTCTGGAATTTTCCGGCAGGGAGGAGAACGAAAAATGCTGAACATCGCGCTTCCGAAGGGAAGACTGGGAGAAAAGGTGCTGGCCATGTTTGAAAAGGCCGGCTGGGAGTGCCCCGAGATCCACGAGCCGGGACGCAAGCTGATCTTTGAAAACAAGGAAAAGCAGGTACGCTACTTCTGGGTAAAGCCCAGTGATGTGGCCATCTATGTGGAACGGGGAGCCGCCGATATCGGCGTGTGCGGAAAGGATATCCTGCTTGAATACGCTCCCGATGTATACGAGCTGCTGGATCTGAAGACCGGCATCTGCCGTATGGCCGTTGCCGCCCCCAAGGGTTTTTGCGACCCCAAGGACCGGGCTCTCAGGGTGGCCACCAAGTTCGGCAGCATCACTTCCCGACATTACGCCTCCGTAGGCCGGGAGATCGATATGATCCATCTGAACGGCTCCATCGAGCTGGCGCCCATCCTGAAGCTCAGCGATGTGATCGTGGATATCGTGGAGACGGGCACCACATTGAGAGAAAACGATCTTGAAGTGATCGAGAACATCGTGCCCATTTCGGCGCGGCTCATTGCCAACAAGGCAAGCTACAAATTCAAAAGCGGCGTGATCGATCAGATACGCCAAAGCATTGAGGAACAGATTACGGAGGCATAAGAAAACGAATGATAAAGATCTATCAGTTTGACGATGTAAAAAAGGATGAAATTTTCGCCCGCAATGACGCCGTGCAGGATGTGAGCGGCAAGGTGCGGGATATCATCGCCGATGTGGCCGCCCGCGGAGACGCGGCCGTAAAGGAATATACCGCGAAATTTGACGGCGCGGTTTTGGATACGCTTGAGGTAAGCGGACAGGAAATGGATGAGGCCTTCACAGCGGTGGAGCCCTCCTTTATCGAGATCCTGAAGCGCGCGGAACGCAACATCACCCGTTTCCATGAAAAGCAGGTACGTGCCAGCTTCATCATCAACGATGAGGACGGCGTGGTGATGGGGCAGAAGGTGCTGCCCATCGAAAAAGTGGGCATCTATGTACCCGCCGGCACCGCTCCCCTCTCCTCCACCGTGCTGATGGACGCCATTCCCGCCCGCATCGCCGGGTGCAGCGAGATCGTGATGGCGACCCCTCCCGGAAAGGACGGGAAGATCGACCCCGCCATGCTGGCCGCGGCAAAGATCGCCGGCGTAAGCAAAATTTTCAAGATGGGCGGCGCTCAGGCGGTAGCCGCACTGGCCTACGGCACCGAAAGCGTGCCCAGGGTGGATAAGATCGTAGGCCCCGGCAATGCCTTTGTGGCGGAGGCCAAGCGGCAGGTGTTCGGCCGGGTGGCCATCGATATGATCGCCGGGCCCAGCGAGATCCTGATCGTATCCGACGGAAAGACCGACGCGAAGTGCCTCGCCGCCGATATGCTCTCCCAGGCGGAGCATGACCGCAACGCCAGCGCCGTGCTGGTGACCGACAGCATGGATACCGCGAAGGCCGTGCAGCAGGAGCTGGAAAAGCAGCTGGAAACTCTGCCCCGCAGGGATATCGCCCGGGTAAGCATCGACAACAACGGCAAGATCATCGTAACGGACGATCTGTACGCCGCCGTGGATGTGAGCAACGAGATCGCCCCCGAGCACCTGGAACTGTGCGTGGATGATCCCTTCGCCCTGCTTTCACGGGTAAAGAACGCCGGAAGCGTCTTTATGGGCCGCAACTGCCCCGAAGCCCTGGGCGACTATATGGCGGGCCCCAATCACACCCTGCCCACCAGCGGCACGGCAAAGTTCTCCTCTCCCCTTTCTGTGGATGACTTTGTGAAGAAGACCCAGTATACCTACTTTACCGCCGATGCACTGAACAGGCTTTCGGGCGATGTGGCGGCCTTTGCCCGTATGGAACAGTTGGAAGCCCACGCCCGCAGTGCGGAGAGCCGGAAATAAGTTAAGGCAATACCTCACAATTCGTCAGCACGCTGAACGGTGTCTTTTTCACCATCTTCATCTTGCAGAAATTTCAATACATGGCCCGCCCTCCGGATGAGGCACTATTGGGCTGTTTGAAGATCGGCTGTACACGATCTTCAAACTGACACCAGTAAACCTTCAATTTCTGCAAGCGAATCTGATGAAAAATTCACTCGTCATCGTACTAACTCATTTGTGCGGTATAGCCTTAATAACAGAAAACAGCGCGGATCGACCCGCGAAAGACAAAAACGGAGGGAATGCCATGACCCGTTTCATGTCGGAAAAATACAAGAGCCTTGTCCCCTATGTGCCGGGCGAGCAGCCCAGGGTGCAGGGCAGGCTCATCAAGCTGAACACCAATGAAAACCCCTATCCGCCCTCTCCCCGGGCACAGCAGGCCGCGGCGGACGCGGCAAAAACCCTGCGGCTGTACTCCGATACCACCCACAAGGCATTGAGGGAAGCGCTGGCGAAAAACTACGGTGTGGAGCCGGACAACATCATGTGCGCCAACTCCTCCGATGAATCGCTGGATTATGCCTTCCTCACCTTCTGCGACAAGGATCGCCCCGCCGTCTTCCCCGATATCACCTACGGCTTCTATCCCGTATACTGCGATCTGTACGGCATCCCCTTTACCGAGATCCCCCTGAGAGAGGATTTTACGGTGAACACGGAGGATTACATCGGCATCGGAAAGAATATCTTTATCGCCAACCCCAACGCCCCCACGGGCATCGCCCTGAAAAGGGACGAGATCGAGCGGATCGTAAAGAGCAATCCCGATAACATCGTGGTGATCGATGAGGCCTATGTGGATTTCGGAGCGGAAAGCTGTGTGCCCCTGATCAAAAAATACGATAACCTGATCATCACCATGACCTATTCCAAATCCCGTTCCATGGCGGGGGCAAGGCTGGGCTTTTCCATCGCGGACAAAGCCCTGATCGCCGATATGAACACCGTGCGCTTCTCCCGCAGCCCCTACAACCTGAACAGCATGACTTTGGCCGCCGGCATCGGCGCGCTGGAGGACGAAGCATACTTTGAGGAATGCCGGCATAAGATCATGGCCACCCGAGAGCGGATGAAGGCTGAGCTGGAAAAGCGCGGCTTCACATGCCTCCCCTCCTGCACCAATTTCATTTTCGCGGGATCGGACGCCATCAGCGGGAAGGAACTGTACCTGAAGCTGAAGGACCGGGGCATCTTCATCCGCCACTTTGACAAGGAGCGGCTGAAGGAGTATAACCGTATCACCGTAGGCACCGACGGGCAGGTCGACGCGCTGCTTGCGGCCATCGACGATATCCTGTCCGAATAAGATCAACAAGGAGGGACCCCCGTGAGAAACGCCGAGATCATCCGCAAAACAGCGGAAACAGATATTACCCTTTCTCTGGAGCTGGACGGCACCGGCAGGAGTGAGATCGATACCGGCTGCGGTTTTCTGAACCATATGCTCACCCTGTTTTCCGCCCACGGCCGCTTTGACCTGAATATTTCCTGCAAGGGCGACACTGATGTGGACGATCACCACACCGTTGAGGACATCGGCATCGCGCTGGGGCAGGCCTTCGCAAAGGCGCTGGGCGATAAAAAGGGCATTACCCGCTACGGCAATATGATCCTGCCCATGGACGAGGCACTGATCCTGTGCGCGGTGGACCTGAGCGGAAGGGATCATCTGGGTTACTCTCTGGAGATCCCCACGCAGAAGGTGGGCACCTTTGATACAGAACTGGTGCGGGAATTTTTCCTGGGCTTCGTGCGCAATTGCCCCTGCGCCCTGCACTTTAAGCAGTTTTCCGGCGTCAACAGCCATCACATCATCGAGGGCGCCTTCAAGGCCTTCGGCCGCGCCATGAAGCAGGCCGCGGCCATCGACCCGGCACTCGGCAACGCCGTGCCCTCCACCAAGGGGCTGTTATAAAGGAAACGCTGGTCCATTCGGCAGGCTCATTTATTCAGCATTTACTGAACAAATATATCAAACGCGAAGGGATTTTTCTCATGATTGCGATCATTGATTACGGCGTGGGCAACCTGTTCAGCCTGAGCCGCTCTCTGGAAGCCATCGGCGCGGAGGCCGCCGTCACGCGGGATCCGGAAACGATCAAAAGCGCGGAGCGCATCATTCTGCCGGGCGTGGGCGCCTTCGGGGACGCCATGGATAAGCTGAAGGAAAACGGCATGAATGAACTGATCAGGCAGCAGGCTTTCCTCGGCAAGCCCCTGATGGGCATATGCCTCGGCATGCAGCTGCTGTTTGAAAAAAGTCTGGAATTCGGCGAGCATGAGGGGCTCTCCCTCATTCCCGGCACGGTGCGCCCCATTGCCGATGTGATCTCCCCCTCTCTCAAGATCCCCCAGATCGGCTGGAACGCCCTCAGAAAGACCAACCCCTGCTATATCCTGCGGGATGTGAAGGACGGGGAGTGTGTGTACTTTGTACACAGCTATTACGCCGATACCGCCCCGGAATATATCATTGCCGATACGGAATACAGCGCGCGTCTCACCGCCGCCGTGGCAAGGGGCAATGTATGCGGCTGCCAGTTCCATCCCGAAAAGAGCGGGAATACGGGGCTGAGGATCCTGAAAAGCTTTGCCGAAGGAGAATTGAAAGCATGATTTTGTTTCCTGCCATTGATATGATCGGCGGCAAGGCCGTGCGCCTGTACAAGGGCGATTACAAACAGATGACGGTATATGATGATGATCCCCTGCGGGTCGCCCGGGCCTTCAAAGAGGCCGGAGCCGGCGCCATCCATCTGGTGGATCTGGAGGGTGCCCGGGACGGCAGCATGCCCAACCGGGATACGGTGGCCCTCATCAAGAAGGAGACCGGGCTTTTCTGCGAGGTAGGTGGCGGCATCCGCAGCATTGAAAGCGTAGCCTGGTATCTTCAGAGCGGCATTGACCGGGTGATCCTGGGCACCGCCGCGGTGACCGATCCGCTCTTTGCCAAGCAGGCCGCCAAGCTCTTCCCCGGAAAAGTCGCCGCGGGCGCGGATATCAAGGACGGAAAGATCGCGGTAAAGGGCTGGCTTGAAAAAAGTGAGCTGACCGCCGAAGCATTTATGGAGCAGATGCTTGGCTTTGGCATCGATACCTTTATCGTTACCAATATTTCAAAGGACGGCGCCATGCAGGGCACCGATACCGCGCTGTACGAAGCCCTCTCGAAGCGGTTCCCGAATGCCAGGATCACCGCTTCAGGCGGCGTCAGCAGCATGGAAGACATCCGAACTCTGCGCGCCATGGATCTGTACGCCGCCATCATCGGCAAGGCGTACTACATCGGCGCCATCGACCTGAAGGAAGCACTGGAGGCAGCAAAATGATCACAAAACGAATCATTCCCTGTCTGGATGTGCGGAACGGGCGCGTGGTGAAGGGAACCAACTTTGAAGGGCTGAAGGATGTGGACAGCCCCGTAACGCTGGCGCAGTATTATTCCGGATGCGGCGCGGATGAGCTGGTATTTTACGATATCACGGCCTCCGCGGACGGAAGGAAGCTTTTTACCGATATCCTGCGGGAGACCGCCTCCAAGGTATTCATTCCCCTCACAGTGGGCGGCGGCATCAACACCGTGGAGGATTTTGATCGGGTGCTGAAGTGCGGTGCCGACAAGGTGAGCGTCAACAGCGGCGCCATCCGCAATCCATCCCTGATCGACGCGGCAGCCCGCAGGTACGGCAGCCAGTGCGTGGTCATCAGCGCCGATGTGAAGCGGGTGGACGGCAAATACCGGGTGTTCGCCGCGGGCAACCGCATCGATACCGGCAGGGAAGGCATCAGCTGGATCAGGGAGTGCGTGGACCGGGGTGCAGGCGAGGTGGTGCTCAATTCCATCGATACCGACGGCGTAAAGCAGGGCTTTGATCTGGAAATGCTGAGCGCGGTATGCGACGCCGTCAATGTGCCGGTCATCGCAAGCGGCGGCGCGGGCTGCATCGAGCACTTTATCACCCTGTTCGAGACCCTGCCCAAGGTGGACGCGGGGCTTGCCGCCAGCATCTTCCACTTCGGCGAGGTGAAAATAAAGGACCTGAAGGAACGCATGAAGGAGCGCGGCATCAACACCCGGCTGTAAGGACGCGTTTCCGGATCATTCATAAACAAACGGCATAAACCGCAAAATACGCGATTTCCGGCATTTTGACCGGGCAGGAGGAAACACTTATGATCGATATCGAAACCCTGAAATTTGACGAAAAAGGCCTCATTCCCGCCATCGTGGTGGACGCCATCAGCAAAAAGGTGCTGACGCTGGCCTATATGAACCGGGAAAGCCTGAAGATCAGCATGGAGAAGGGGCTCACCTGCTTCTTCAGCCGCTCCCGTCAGGAGCTGTGGCTGAAGGGCGAAACCAGCGGCAACTACCAGCATATCGTTTCCATCACCGCGGATTGCGACAGGGACGCGCTGGTGGTGATGGTGGAAAAGGACGGCCCCGCCTGCCACATGGGCACCGACAGCTGCTTTACCAACCCCGTATGGGAAAGCGAGGACCTTCACGAATTCAGCTACGAAGGGCTGATGGAACTGATCCGCGGCCGCAAGACAGAGAAAAAGGAAGGCAGCTACACCACCTATCTGTTTGAAAAGGGGCTGGACAAGATCTGCAAAAAGGTGGGCGAGGAAAGCACCGAGGTCATCATCGCCGCCCAGCACAACGATCAAAAGGAGACCGTTTACGAGATCGCGGATCTGGCCTACCATGTCATGGTGCTGATGATCCAGCAGGGCATCAGCCTGGAGGATATCTTCAAAGAGCTGGCGAGCCGCCATGTGATCGACAAAAAGGTAAAGCAGGAGAAAATGGTCTGATGCGGGATCTGCATGTGCACACCGTCTTTTCCGACGGGAAGAACACCCCGGAGGAAATGGTCCTGAAGGCCATTGAGCTGGGCATGGAGGAGATCGGCTTTTCCGATCACAGCCATTCCCCCCAGAACGAGGGTGAGGAATGGAGCATGCCCCGCGGACGGGAAAAGGAATACCGGGCGGAGATCGCCCGGCTGAAGGAAAAATACAAAGGCCGCATCCGCGTGCTTTGCGGCACGGAGCAGGACCTGTACAGCGATGTGCCCCCCGAGGGCTATGATTATTTCATCGGCAGCCTGCACTATGTTCAGGTACCGGGGACGGACCGGTTCGTTTCGGTGGATCTGAGCCGCGAATCCCTGAAAAAGGATGTGCAGGAATGCTTCGGGGGTGATTTTTATGCCTTCACGGAGGAATATTACCGCCAGCTGTCCCGGCTGCCGCAGCTTTATCCCGCCTGCTCCGTCATCGGGCACTTTGATTTGGTGACCAAGTTCATCGAGGAGGAACCGCTGTTTGATACCGCGTCCCCCCGCTATATAAACGCATGGCGGCAGGCCGCGGACGCGCTGCTTGAAATGCATATCCCCTTTGAGATCAACACCGGCGCTATCGCCCGGGGACGCCGCACCTCCCCCTATCCCGCCAGGGAGATCCGGGATTACATCCGCGCGTACGGCGGCACGTTTGTGCTTTCGTCGGATTCTCACAACGTTGATACCCTGATGTACGGCTTTGCCCAATGGGAAAGGGCACTCAGGGAATAAACCCTTCAGGTCAGTACACGCCGGGAGGACGGTATGACGGAATACACCTATTCCTTCTTTGATTACAAATACAATATCGCAGGCTACAGCGGGCAGGAGTTTGACGGCCCCCAGCGCTTCTGGTATATGGCGTTCGCGCTGATCAGTGCGTTGCTTCTGGCCATCGCGCTGCGAAAAATGAAGCCGAACAGCATGCGCCGTTATCTTCGCGCGGCAGGATTCGCGATGATCGTGCTGGAGATCGCCAAGGTCACATGGGAATCGGTATGGGATATCCGTACGGGGCGCGGCTTCAACGCGGGCGGCATCCTTTCACTGGAGACCTGCTCGCTGTTTATGCCGATGGCGCTGGTGTGCGGCTTCGGCAGGGGCAAATGGGCGCGTGCTGCGGGCGCGTGGCTGGCTTCCATAGGCCTTACGGCCGGGCTTTCCAATGTGTTTTTCCTGCAGGGGCTGAAGTGGTACCCCATGTTCACCTTCGGCGCCTTCCATTCCATGATCTATCATTATGTAATGGTGCTCACGGCGGCACTGATCGTTTCCACGGGCTTTATCCGCTTCAGGGCGGGTGATATACCGCTCGCGTTTGCCATGCAGTGCCTGCTTTCCCTGATCGCGGTACCGCTGGATCATATCATGGGCTGGGATTATGCCCTCTTCCGGGAAGCACACGGCATCCCCTTCCTGTCGGATCTGGGGAGCGAATTGCTTGGGAAGGGGCTGAGCTTCATCACGACCATCATCATGTACGCGCTCTATTTTGTCATCTGCGCCGTGTTCATCGGCCTGTGGATGCTTTTTGAACGCAGGAGAAGCAAAAAGGGCGGCGAGCTCCCCGCTGAGGAGGCGCGGGCAGGTACCATTCGGAAGGCGCGCTGAACCGCGAGCCGGGCCGCCTGCCGGATAACGAGAAGGCCGCGATCATGGGCACTCCTGCCGATATAATCGACCCCGCGTCGCTTCGCGGGGCGCTGTATCGCCTGACGGACCTCCTCCTGAGGAACCGGAGGGCACAGAAATGCCCGTTTCGCGTGAACAGCTGTACGCCTATCATGAAGGGATGTAAAAACCGGCCATTCACAAAGGGGCTGTTGCAGAAGCAAAAATCTGCAACAGTCCCTTTTTCTGTGGATAACTTTCAAAAAAAGAATAAATCAATAAACCATCATCAAAAATGCCCCTCGCCCTTTCGGATAAGGAGCTCATGGTGGTGACAACAGGACCCGCCGGTCTTGCTCCGCCGGGGCAGCTTCGCAATGGTCGCCTGTCCGCGCCGCGGGGGACACGGCTTGACATGCTCCCTTGCTCAGCAGGCTGTCGGCTCGTTTTCGCCTTCGGCGAACAGCCCACCGGGATGCCTCTCGCCTCTGTCCCCCATCGATGTGCGTTCACATCTCAGCAGGATCACAGGTATTTGCCGCTGATGTCACCAAAAAGAAAATCACCCGCAAGGGGTGATTTCTTTTTGGTGGTGACAACAGGACTCGAACCTGTGACCCCATCGATGTGAACGATGTGCTCTACCAACTGAGCCATGCCACCATGCCTCTCAAAGGCAGATATGATTATACAGCAGGCGCGGGGTTTTGTCAACCCGAAATTTTGAGGATTTTTGAAAGGTAAAGGTCTGGAAGCCGGTCCTGCCGGTTTTGTATGAACAAAATGAAAAACCGGTATGACAGACCGGGCGGAATGTGATAAAATAGCCCTGATAAAGTGCCGGAGGTACAGGATGGAACAGGAAAAAAGAAAGCTGAAGCTGATCAGCTGGAATGTGAACGGGCTGCGTGCCTGTATGACAAAGGGATTCCGGGAATTTTTTGACCGGGAAAACGCCGATATTTTCTGCCTGCAGGAAACCAAACTGCAGGAGGGGCAGATAGAGCTTACCCTGCCCGGATATCATATGTACTGGAATTCAGCCGAAAAGAAGGGCTATTCCGGCACCGCCATGTTTTCAAAGGAAGAACCGCTGAACATATCATACGGCATCGGCAGAGAGGAATTCGATCACGAGGGCCGCGTGATCACGGCGGAGTTTGAGCGTTTTTTTGCCGTCACCTGCTACACCCCGAACAGTCAGGACGGGCTGAAGCGGCTGGATTTCCGCATGGCGTGGGAGGACGCGTTCCTTGCTTACCTGAAAGCGCTGGATGAAAAAAAACCGGTCATCTTCTGCGGAGACCTCAATGTGGCGCATGAGGAGATCGACCTGAAAAACCCGAAGAGCAACCGCGGAAACGCCGGTTTTTCGGACGAGGAACGGGCAAAATTCTCCGCCCTGCTCGCCTCCGGCTTCACCGATACCTTCCGCTTTCTGTACCCGGACGCGCGCGATATTTATTCCTGGTGGAGCTACCGCTTCCGCGCGCGCGAGCACAACGCGGGATGGCGCATCGACTATTTCTGTGTAAGCGATCGAATGAAGAATAATATCCTTGAAGCGAATATCCGCACAGAGATCGAGGGCTCCGACCACTGCCCGGTGGAGCTGGTGATCGGGATCTGAGCCCGTTCCCCGCTCTCCGTACGAAAGGGCGGACAAAAATCACCGCAGAAAGAAGGAACAGCATTGATTTCCAGGATCGCCGCAGCGGCAAGAGAAGCCGGAAGCATCATTCTCGCGGAAAAGGGTGCCAGAGTTTACAGAAAGGAAGGGCACTATAATTTTGTTACCGAAGCCGATCTGCATGTACAAAGCCGGCTGAAGGAACTGCTTACCACGGCCTGTCCGGAGGCGGATTTTTACGCGGAGGAGCAGGAAAACGCCGTGCTGACAGACCGTCCCACCTGGGTGGTGGATCCCATCGACGGCACGCTCAACTTTATGCGTTCCAGAGACTGCTCCGCCGTAAGTATCGCCCTGCTTGAAAACAAAGAGCCGGTATACGGGGCGGTCTATCTTCCCTTTCAGGATGAAATGTTCACCGCGGAAAAGGGAAAAGGCGCCCTGATGAACGGAAAAAGCATATCGGTATCCTCTGTTCCCTTTGAAAACGCGATGATCGCTTTGGGCACCTCTCCCTATAACAGCGCGCTGGCAAGGGAAACGCTGAAACGCGCCGAGCGCTTTCTGCTTGAAGGCGGAGACCTGCGCCGCACCGGGAGCGCCGCGAAGGATCTGTGCGATGTGGCCTGCGGACGCAGCGATGTGTTTTTTGAATTGCAGCTTTCCCCATGGGATATCGCGGCCGGCAGCCTGATCGTGGAGGAAGCCGGCGGCGTTTTCCTCCAGTATCTTGAAAAGGAAAGGACCTTTGATCAGAAAACAGCCATCCTCGCCTGCAACAGGCTCTGTTTGGATAAGGCGCTGGAGATCCTTACGGAAGAACTGTAATATTAGGGTGTGTCTCTAAAATGAGGAATGTGCAGTTTCAAGCAGATTTTCCGTCAGTTCAAGGCGAAGAACCGAAGGTTTACTGGAGGTAAATCGAGGTTCGACAACGCAGAATTGACGGAAAAGATACTGAAAATGCATCGTTTTGAATTTAGAGACACACCCTAATATACTGTGGACCTCTGAAACAACACGGGACGCTGCCGGTATTCCGGCAGCGTTTCGCGTTGCTAACATATCTGTGTGTTCTCAAACACCACCGAAAAGGTACTGCCTTTTCCGGGCGTGCTCGTAACTTCAAGCCGAACGCCGATCAGCTCCGCCGCGCGCTTTGCAAGATACAGCCCCAGCCCGCTGGAGTTTTCTCCGGCACGGCCGTTGACGCCCGTGTAGCCATGCTCAAAGATCCTGGGCAGATCCTCCGCGGCGATACCGCGGCCGGTATCCGATATTTGGATGGCGTTTCCCGCCGCCGTTACGGTAACACCGCCTTCATTTGTATACTTTACGGCATTGTCCAGAAGTTGATCCAGTATGCAGGAAAACCACTTGCGGTCCGTGATCACCCTTTTGCCCGTACCCGAAAAGTGAAGGTACAGCTTTTTTTCCACAAATACAGGTATCAGGCGGTGTACCGATTCCCGGATCAGCTCATCCGCGTCCTGCTCAGAGATCACAAGATCATTTCCCGCGCTGCCGAGCCGGATGTATTCCAGCGCCATCCCGGCATACCGTTCCACCCGGAACAGCTCGGACAAAAGCGCTTTCGTTTCCTGATCATCGCCCGAGAGCTTCAGCTTCATCACGGCGATGGGCGTTTTGATCTGATGCACCCAGGCCGTATAGTAATCCAGCATTTCCTGCCTGTCACGTGTGAAGCGCTCCTCTGCTCCGGCTTCCTCCGCCCCAAGCGCGCGTATCACGCCGGTCAGATCCCTCTGCTCCAGCGTTTCCCCGTCCGGCAGGTTCATCCATTCCGCAAGGGGAGCTTCAACAAGCCGCTCCCTTTCCCCTGCCGCTTTCATCATCAGAACGAAATCGACCGTCAGCAGCACCAGTCCGGCAAAAAGCAGCAATACCAGCGCGTACAGTACAGGCTCCGTCATCATTCCGTACAGGCCAAGCAGCGCGGGAAAGCCCGCGGAGGCAAACAGCACCAGAATGATCGTCACTCTGTTCTTTTTCAGGCAGTCACGCAGTACCTGCAGCGATCTTTTCATGAAATGATATACCCGCTTCCCGGTCTTGTGATTATGACATCCTTCATGCCGCGCTCCTCCAGCTTTCTGCGCAGGCGGGCAATGTTCACGGTCAATGTGTTTTCCTCCACATAAAGGTCATTCTGCCACAGGCTGGTCATCAGCGCGTCACGGCTCACGATCTGCCCGCGATGCTCAAGCAGCGTCTGCAGGATGCGAAACTCGTTTCTGGTCAGCTCGGTACGCGTGCCCTCAAAGGTAACAGACGCGTCCTGCAGGTTCAGCACAGCGCCGGAAAAGGCGATCTGCGTGCCGCCGTCCCCCATTTCATAGGTGCGGCGAAGCACGGCCTGCACCTTCGCGCGCAGCACCAGCGGCTCTACAGGCTTCGCGATAAAATCGTCCCCGCCCATATTGACGGCCATCACGATGTTCATGCTGTCCGACGCGGAGGAAATGAACACCACCGGCACGCGGGACAGCCTGCGGATCTCGCCGCACCAGTAAAAGCCGTCCCGGAAAGGCAGCATGATATCCATCAGCACAAGGTGGGGAGCACACGCGGAAAATTCATCCGTTACCCGCGTCAGGTCTTTTACGCAGACCACTTCATTCCCGCAGCATTCCAGCTGCTTTTTCATTTCGGCGGCCAGTGCCGCGTCATCCTCCGCGATCAGGATCCTGTACATATCATCCTCCGTATAATCCTCCCGGAAAAGCCCGGGGAACCGCCGCGATGACGGTTCCCCTTTACTATACCCTATCCCTGCCCGCCGCGCAACAGATAACAGCCCGTAATCTGTCACCGCGCGCGCCCGGAGGAATCGGTAATGCGGTAATAGGTGCGCGCCGTGCCCAGATAGATCACGGTGTAAACAAGGGCAAACACAAGATAGGTGACCATGGCACACAAAGCAAACAGCTTTGTGCTGGACAGGAGCAGCACATGCAGCAGCTTATCCAGAATGGGGAAGGCAAACAAAAGATGTACGCCCGCCATGATCAGCGGCAGGAAAAACACCAGCAGCACCTGAAAATCGATCGTCTTTTTGATCTCCTTTGAGCTCATCCCGATCCTTTTCAGGATGCTGAAGCGCTCCAGATCCTCATAGCCCTCCGAGATCTGCTTGTAATATATGATGAGTACGGCGGCAAACAGGCACACCATTCCCAGCATGATGCCCAGAAACAGCAGCGAGCCGTACATGCCGAGCATCGCGTCGCGCGCGTCCCAGACGGAATCCGGCTCCGCAACGGAGCGTATGCTCACTCCGGCCTCCTCCAGCACCTTCCCGATCTCCTCCCGTACAGCATCGCCCAGCCGGGTGCCCTCGCTGTAAAGCAGCTGCTCATCGGCAAAATCAAAGGAAAGCAGATGGGTGCACATGCCGGCATTGGGTCCGTAATCCCTTTTCTGGGCCTCATCCAGCCAGTCCATCTCAGCCTGATCGCAGAGCACGGCCCCGTAACGGTTGACCGGTGAGATCATGCCGTGATAGCAATCCGGGAAGCCGCCTTCCGCCTTGCGCACACGAAAGATCCTGCCGTGAAGCTCCAGCTCCTCCCCATCAAAGCCGTCTTTTCCGTCCAGCGGAAAGACAGCGATCTCATCCGGCTCAAGACACAGATCCCGGCCGCCCATCCCGGTAAAGGTCTCCTGCGTCATGAAGGTGAACTGGCTGAGTCCTGCCAGATTATCGCTCAGGTTCATATCATTTACGCCGCTCAAAAGCCGGTTTCCGCTGAGCCTGTAGGAAACCTGCAGGTAATCCTCCTTCCGCACATCCTTCACCTGCATGCCGCAGTCTTCCGCCGCGCGTTCCACGATGTCTTTCACCGTATCATCCGGCAGGCGGCTGTACCGGTCATTCTCTACAGAAGTGGATACATAGTAATGGCGGGGATAATTTAAATCAATCGCTTCCTGCATGCCGCTGTACAGGCTCACTGTAGTGGATACCATCACCAGCACGCCCGTGGACAGAATGCATACGCTGGCCAGCCCGACGGCGTTGCGCTTCATGCGGTAAAGCAGACCGGATACCGCCGTCATGTGCCTGCGGTCGTAGTAGAACCGCTCGTTTTTTTTGAGTGCCTTCAGCACAAATATACTGCCCGATGTAAACAGAAAATAGGTTCCGATGATCACCAGTATCACCGCGGCAAAAAAGAGAAGGATGGCCTGGAGCGGCTCGCTTACGCTCAGGGATATCGCGTAGCCTCCCCCCAGCGCAAGCACTCCGGCAATAAGGATCACTCCTTTCACCCTCGGCTCTTTTTCTCCCCGTTCTCCGGAGGAAAGCAGTTCAACGGGCTTCATGCGCGCTATGCTCAACCGGTGGAAAAGAAAGGACGCCGCGTCCAGCGCGATAAAGAAGGCCGCCGAAAGCAATACATCCGCGGGCTTTATATAGTAAAAGCCCATCACCGGCTCTACACGCAGCAGCAGGCATACCAGCAGCAGACATATCTTGTAAAACAGGATGCCCAGAACCAGGCCGGCTCCGACCGCTGCCGCGCTGCTCAACATGCTTTCATAGAACAGCACACGGCCCACATGCCTTTTTTCCATCCCGAGCACATTATACAATCCAAGCTCATATCTGCGCTGACGCATAAGGAAGCCGCTCACATAGAACATCAGTATTACCGACAGCAGCATCATCACCGCTATACCGATGCTCATCAGCATATCTATCGTGTTCCCTCCGCGCGCGCCTGCGATCCTCTCATCATTTTTGAGCGTGGAAACGATATAGAAAACGGCAAGCAGCCCTGCCTCGGCAGCAATACGCGGAATATAAAAGCGAAAATTCTTTCTGATATTGCCGCAGGCGATCTTCAGAAAAAAGCCCTTTTTCATCTCCGTTCACCTCCGGAGCGCAGCATGGTAAGCGTATCGGCGATCTTTTTGTACAATTGCTCGTTGGTGCTGTCACCGCGGTAGATCTGATGAAACACGACACCGTCCCGGATGAACAGCACGCGCCCGGCATGGGAAGCGGCATCCACCGAATGCGTCACCATCAAAATGGTCTGCCCCGCCTCGTTCATGCGTGAAAACACGCTGAGCAGATCGGACGCGGAGCGGGAATCGAGCGCGCCTGTAGGCTCGTCCGCAAGGATCAGCCCGGGACGGGTGATCAGAGCGCGCGCTGCCGCGACGCGCTGCTTCTGCCCGCCCGAAAGCTCATAGGGAAAGCGCTCCAGCAGATCCGTCAGGCCGAGCGGCCCGGTCACCTCGTCCAGCCTTTTCTTCATTTCCGCGGTCTTTACACCGCCCAGTACCAGCGGAAGCAGAATGTTGTCCCGCGCGGAGAATGTATCCAGCAGATTGAAATTCTGAAACACAAAGCCCAGATGCTCCCTTCTGAAAGCCGCGAGATCATTTTCCGGAATACTGTCCAGCGCTTTCTGCTCAAGCATCACCTGCCCGGAGGTAGGCCTGTCCAGCGCGGCGAGAATATTGAGCAGTGTGGTCTTTCCGGAACCGCTCTCCCCCATCACCGCCACATATTCTCCTTTTTCAACCGAAATGGTAACCCCCTTCAGCGCCTGCACCTGATGCGCGCCGAAACGGGAGGTATATGTTTTTTTAAGATCCGTCACCTTCAGTATTTCCATGATCTGTTTCCTCCGTAAGCGATTTTACAGGTACAGTATAAAGCGCCAAAGCCCCTTCCGCCATTCACCGGAATGACATCCGTGTGACATTTTTGTCATATACAGAAAAAACGGGGCTTTTTCAAAGCCCCGTCGTATTTACCCGATCTTTTCAGGATATACATAGCACGGATCCTTCTCCAGACGATCCGCGAATACCGCCGCCTCATAGCGCGCCATCGGCAGGTCATGCAGCAGCCAGTTGCCGCAGCACTCCGGAGCTGCGCCGGGGATCTCCCCTTCAAAGCCTTCCAGATAACGGAACGCGCGCACCATCACAGGCTGCAGTTCCCGGGGCGCCGGCCTTCCCTTCACGATCAGGTAACAGCCGGTCAGGCAGCCCATGGGGCCCCAGTACACGACCTTTTCCTTCCATTCGGGATCGTTGCGCAGGTAGGTGGCCACGATGTGCTCTATGGTGTGCATCGCGTTCGGATGCACGACAGGCTCGCGGTTGGGCATCTTCATGCGAATATCAAAGGTCGTCACATATTCATCACCCACAATATCCACTCTGGATTCATATATGCCGGGCATCAGGCAGGAATGATCCACCTGAAAACTGGGGATCAGCTGTTTCTTATCTTGCATGGTATTACCTCCGTTCATTCATCACGGGATCTTTTGCTTCCCGTCAGTTTCATTTGCTTCAGCTGCGCGCGGTATCTGGAGGGCGAAGCGCCCACGATTTTTGTAAACATCCTCAGAAAATTGGAATAATCGTTAAAGCCGCACTGATAAGCGATGTTATTGAGCGACATATCCGACGCGATCATTTCCTTGGCAAGCATCACGCGGCGATAAAGAATGTAATCATACACGCTTCGGCTGGTATACTTCGTGAACTCATGGGAAAGATAGGAGGTGCTTACGCCGAAGCGGTGAGAAAGCTCATCGATCTTTACCGACTGGGTATAGTTGGAATTGATATAGGTAAGCACATCCTGCATGATGCTGTTGCTGATGACCGTTCCCGTAAGCGCCGGGGAACGGTACAGGATATCGCAGATGATGCTGAGCAGATTGATCAGCGTGACGCTGTTCTGAAAGCGGCGCATCTCATTGACGGCCTCCTGATGCTCCTGCAGCTCGTCTATCAGCACGATGCACTTTTCCGACTGTTCCCGCGTAAGCTGGAAGCGGTTCTGCCCGTGGGATGTGTAGGAGCGGAAAAAGCGGTCCAGATCGATCTGCCCGCAGCCCAGTCTCTTCAGCGTAGCTGCCGGAATATTGACATAAGCACGGTTATAATCCCGCATTTCGCCCACGCTGCTCAGCCCGTGCATACAAAACGGAGGAATGATGAAAAGCTGATCCGGCTCCAGCAGATACATGCTGTTGTCCAGACCGAAATAATGCCCGCCGCCCAGATGAATATAGATCTCATAAAAATCGTGGCAGTGGTATTCCTGCCGGGCAATGGTATTGGTCACACGATGAAAAGCCTCCAGATCCGGCAGGTTGCCGGGCATACTGGTAAGATGAAGCTCATTATCCGGAACGGTATTCGCCGCCAAAAAGCCCGCCCCCTTTACCGATGATCTCAGCGCTTTGATTATAATGCGTAATATTCCGATTATCAAGCATTATTTGTGTAGAATTCGCACATTCTGTTTGTTATACTGTGCGTAAAGGATGAAAAAATTTCGTGTACCTGTATCACTTTACAGAAAGAAGGACCAGAATATGATCAGAGTAGCCATCGTAGGCACCGGCGGTATCTCACATGCCCACATCAGCGCCTATCTCAAGTTTCCGGACAGATGCAGGATCGTCGCGCTGTGCGACATCATTCCCGGAAAGGCCGAGAAGGTAAAGAAACAGTACGGTCTGGATGCGGATGTGTATCTTGACCATCACGATCTGGTATCAAGAGAGGATATCGACCTGGTGGATGTTTGCACCCCGCCCTTTGCCCACAGGGAAGTAACGGTGAACGCGCTGAGAGCCGGCAGGAACGCGGTATGCGAAAAGCCCATGGCGCAAAGCCTTGAAGAATGCGATGAAATGCTCCGCGCCCGCGACGAAAGCGGAAAGCTGCTGTCCATCATTGCCCAGAACCGCTTCCGCAAGCCCATACGGGATCTGAAGGCGCTTCTGGACAGCGGCATTGCCGGCCCCGTACGCCACGCGGAGGTGGATTCCTTCTGGTACCGCGCGCACTGCTATTATGACCTGTGGTGGCGCGGCACCTGGGAAAAGGAGGGCGGCGGCTGCACGCTGAACCACGCCGTGCACCACATCGATATGCTGGGCTGGATGATGGGACTGCCCGCGCGCATCACCTCCGTGCTGGCCAACACCGCTCACGATAACGCCGAGGTGGAGGATCTGTCGGTATCCGTGATGGAGTATCCCGGCGCGCTCGCCACCGTTACCGCGTCTGTCGTACACCATGCTGAGGAGCAGCAGGTGGTATTCCAGTGTGAAAAGGCCAAGATCTCCGCCCCGTGGGATTGCTGGTGCTCTGTTCCGCAGAGCAACGGCTTCCCGCTCAAGCAGCCGGACGAAGCCTTCCGCAGACAGGCCGAGGCATATCTCGCGACGCTCCCGCCCGTGCCCTATGAAATGCACGACGGCCAGCTGGAAAATATCCTGACCGCGCTTGAAAACGGCACCGCCCCCGCGATCGGCGGTGAGGACGGCCGCCGCACGGTGGAGCTGATCACCGCCATCTACAAATCCGGCTCTCTGCATACGCCGGTCGAGCTGCCCCTGAAAAAGAACGACCCCTTCTACCGCGTGGAGGGCATCCGCGCGAACGCGCCGCATTTTTACGAAAAAAGCGCCTATGTGCAGGATTTTGAAGGCGGCGATATCTCTTTCGGCGGTTTCGGTGAAAACAAAAAATAACGCTGTATCAGGCAGTAAAGGCAGGTGTATTTTATGAGCAAGCTTTCCGAAGGCATGAACTGGGCCCCCAAGGGCAAGCCCTCCCCCGTTGTAAAGGAAAACGAATTCGTCTTCTCGGCAGACCGGATCGATCACGGCCACATCTACGGCATGTGCAACGGGCTGACCGAGGCGGGCGGCACATTGAAATATGTGTATGATCCCGATCCCGCGAAGGTGGAAGCCTTCCTGAAGCTCTTCCCGCAGGCCAAGGTGGCAAGGTGCGAGGAAGAGATTCTGGAGGACAGGGAGACAAAAATGGTGCTTTCCTCCGCCGTTACGAGCGAGCGCTGCGGCATCGGTCTGAAGGCGATGGACGCGGGGAAGGACTATTTTTGCGACAAGGCGCCTTTTACAACGCTGGAGCAGCTGGACAGCGCGAAGCTTAAGGCGGCGGAGACCGGCAGGAAATACATGGTGTATTACGCCGAGCGTCTGCATGACGAAGGCGCCATTCTGGCCGGATATCTGGCCGAGGCAGGCGAGATCGGCCGGGTCGTTGCGGTAAACGGCTACGGTCCGCACCGTCTGGGCGCGGCCGGAAGACCGAAGTGGTTTTTCGAGAAGGAAAAATACGGCGGCATCCTGTGCGATATCGGCAGTCATCAGATCGAGCAGTACCTGTACTACACCGGAGAGGAGGACGCTGTGATCACCTCCTCCCGCGTTGCCAATTATGACCATCCGGAATATCCGGAGCTTGAGGATTACGGTGATTGCCAGATCACGGGCAAAAACGGCACAGCCGGCTATTTCCGCGTGGACTGGTTCACGCCCGACGGGCTGCGCACCTGGGGAGACGGCCGCCTTACGGTCCTGGGCACCGAGGGCTTTATCGAGGTGCGCAAATATGTAAACCTGGCCAGCGATAAGGACGGCGGCGGCCATGTGTATCTGGTAAACGGCAAGGGCGAAAAGTATTTCAACGCCGTAGGCCAGACGGGCTTCCCCTTCTTCGGCAGGCTGATCCTGGACTGCCTCAACCGTACCGAGACCGCCATGACACAGGCGCACGCCTTCAAGGCAGCGGAGCTGTGCCTGAAGGCCGAGGTACAGGCGATCCGGATGAAATGACCGTTTGAAAGCCGGGAACAGTATGAAAAAAAGAGTATGCATATCAGGCTGCGGAGGGATCGCGCAGGTGCACGCGAAGGTGCTTTCGGAGCTGCCTGATGTTGAGATCGCCGCCTGTGCCGACCCGGTCACCGAAAAAGCCGCGGCACTTGCCGAAAAATACGGCTGCCGGTCCTATTCCTCCACGGAGGAGATGCTGGACAGGGAAATGCCCGATGCCGTGCACCTTTGCACCCCGCATTATCTGCATACTCCGCACGCCTTATACGCCGCGGAGCGGGGCATCGCCGTGTTTTCCGAAAAGCCGCCCGTCATCAGCCCGGAGCAGCTGGAGCAATTGAAAAAAGCCGCCGAAAAGGTGCCTGTGAGCGTTTGCTTTCAGAACAGGACCAATCCGTCCGTTCGCTTTATCCGCAAAGCGCTTGAGGAGAGCTCCTTCGGCAGGCTGCTCGGGCTTCGCGCCTTTGTCACCTGGAGCCGCGGCGGCGCCTACTATGAAAACAACTGGCGCGGCAGCTTTTCCACCGAGGGCGGAGGTGCGCTGATCAATCAGGCGATCCACACGCTGGATCTTGCCGTATACCTGCTGGGCATGCCGGATATTACCGAAGCCGCCATGGCCAACCGCCATCTGCGCGGTGTGATCGAAACAGAAGATACCGCGGAGATCTATCTGAAAAAAGGCGATGTGCCCGCCCTTCTCTATGTATCCACTGCGGCCTGCGCGGACGCGCCCGTGCTGTTTGAAGTGACCTGTGAAAAAGCCGTCCTGCGCACGGAAAACGACCGCGTCGACATCATCCGTCCGGAGGGCACGGAAAGCATGAAGCTCCCTGAGGATGAAAGGCTTGGTAAAAGCTACTGGGGAGCCGGCCATAAGGCCTGCATCAGCAACTTTTATGAGTGCCTGAAAAACGGAACGGAAGCGCCCAGCTCTCTGCGACTGTGCGAAAACACCCTGAGAGTGATGCTGAACATTTACAGCCGGTGTCGGGATTCACTTCCCGCGAAATAGACCAAGCGGAGGCACATCCCGTAAGTTTGAAAATGGATACAGATCTTTTCAAACAGACATCGGTGCCTCATACGGAGGGAGGAGTATAATTATGAAAGCATATGACTATCTGAAAACCGTAGCGGAGGACGGGCGCGCGGAAGCCGCCCTCTCCGCGGAGGAAGTACAAAAGATCAGGGATTATCACGGTGTCAATTCCTTCCAGGGGTTGTATTACGATATCGCCTGCATCTACTGTGCCGAAAAGGAAGGAAAGCCGTACAGGATCCGTCCCCATATTCTGGACAAGGCGCTGGACAGGCTGGATACCCGTTTTGACTGCGCCGATTTTGTGGTCCCCTCTCTGCTATGCCTGCTCAGGCACTGGAGAGGCACACAGTACCTGCCGGAAGAAGACGCGGCGCGTATCATCAAAAGCCTGCTGAACTTCAAATACTGGATCGACGAGCCGGGCGAGGTACACGCCTGCTACTTTACCGAAAACCATCAGATCCTGTATGCCAGCGCCGAATATTTTGCCGGCGGGCTGCTGGAAAACGAGGTGTTTCCCAATAACGGCATGACGGGCAGGGAGCACCGGGCTCACGCGAAGGCATTTCTGTACCGCTGGCTCACCTGGCGCCTGCGCTTCGGCTTTGCCGAATGGCTGTGCCAGGGCTACTATCTGGACGATATTCTGGGTCTGGTCAACCTGATGGCCTTTGCCGATGAGGAGGATCTGCGCGAAAAGGCCAGGGCCGTCATCGATCTGCTGGTGCTGGATCTGTCCGTGCACGGCTTCAGAGGGCACCTTCCCGTTACCCACGGCAGGGTATACACCGATTTTATCATTGAGCCGGACCACGAGGACTGCTCCCAACTGATGCGCTTCCTGTTTGACGAAGGCAGCCGCGAGGGGCTGTGCGGCGGCGCGGTGCTGCTGGCTGTAAACGGCTATGAATGCCCGGAAGCGATGCGGAGCGTCTACGCGAGCCCCGTCAGCACCGATATAACGGAGCGCATGAGCATGGACACCGCCGACGCGAAAAGCTTCGGCGTGGACCCCGAGGATTTTGATAACATCATGTTCTTCTGGGGAATGCAAACCTATTCAGACCGTCTCTGCATCGACAATTCGCTGAAGGTATTTCCCGAATGGAACTGGATGGTCAACCGCATGCGCGCCTATAAGGAGCGCTATGACCTGTGCGATGAGGCGGGCGTGCCCTGCCCCGACGCGCCGGACTTTACCGCAATGACACAGGCGGATATCTATACACGCCGCACAAAGGATTACATCCTTTCCTGCGTACAGGATTTCCGCAAAGGCCGTATGGGTTATCAGCAGCATCCGTGGACCGCGTCCCTCGGCGGGCGTGCCGTGATCTTTACCACCAACCCCGCCTCTCTTGAGTACGGCAACCGTCCCAACCGCTGGGCGGGCAACCTTACGCTGCCCCGCTGCGGGCAGACAGGTAATGTAATGCTCTGCCTCTACCGCGTGATGCCGGACTTTGTTGATTATCTGAACAGCCATCTTTACTTCCCCACCCACGAGATGGATGAGGTGCGCGAGGAAAAGGGCTTCATCTTCGGTCGTAAGGGAAAGGGCTATATCGCCGTCACCTCTCTCAACCCGGGCTACTGGGAGGAAAAGGACGAAGCCCTGTTCACACATGTGTACCGCGAAAAAGGGCATGAAATGTTTGAAAAGGCTGGAAGGTACGAATATACCGTGCAGGGTCACGCCAATGTATGGGCCATTGAAATGGGCAGTGAAGAAGAAAACGGCAGCTTTGACCGCTTCGTAAGCGCCTTCACGGAGCATGCTGTAACGGGCGACACCCATTCCTGCACCTATATTTCCCCTTCAAAGGGCACCGTGACCTTCGGCTGGTGCAAGCCGCTGTCTGTGAACGGCGTGGAACAGCCGCTCCACCGGTATCCGCGTTACGCTTCTCCCTGGGTAAACGCGCCCTTTGACAGCAAAGAGATCCGCGTGAAGGGTGAAACAGAGGATCATATCATTCGCTGCGAGTAAGCAAAAAACAGCGTGAACAGGCCGGGAAGGAATGATCCCTCCCCGGTCTGTTTTTTCGCGTCCGTATCCTTTCGCTTCTTCAGGACACAGCCGTTTCCACACCGGGCATTGAACCGTTGAAAAAGGGCCTCACTCCTTTCGGAGTGAGGCCCTCGTATTACCGATCTGTGTTGATCAGAGGATCAGACGATCAGTTGTTGCCGGGGAAGGTTCCGCGGTAGTTACCGGCCTGATAGGCGGCACGCTGTTCTTCAACGATCTTGTCGGCACCGGCAGCGATGATCTCGGCGATAGCGGCATCATAGGTCGCATCGAAAGCATCGGGAGCGCAGGTGATAACATCGGTGAGGAACTTGGCTTCCTTGTTGGAAACTTCAGCGCCGTAGTCGGTGGAAGCGTTGATGGCAACGGTGAAGCTGGTCTGAGTCCAGGCATCGGTGTTGGCATCCACATAGGAAGCAGCGATCTCGTCACGATACTTCGCGTCGAAGCCCAGAGCGATGCCCTTGGCATTCAGTTCATCAGAGCCATAGTAGAGGCCGTTGGAGATGAAGGCGATATCGCCGGCATGCATCTTGTACTCATCGGGCACGTTGTCGTTGGTCTGTACGTTGGTGGGGATGCCGTCCTCGGTCACTTCGAGGTAGTTGATGCCTTCAACACCGTTCTGCATGAAGAACAGCGCTTCGGGGCTGGCCATCCAGTTCATGTACTTGATGGCGGCGATGGCGGTAGCTTCATCAGTGGTCTTGGGGATGATGATGGACAGACCGTTGGCAGCATACACATCATGGAGATGCTTTCCGCCCAGAGAAGCGTTCTCGAAGCAGTCCACAGTAGTCCAGGAAGCGCCTTCAACGTTCTTTTCCAGTTCGGTCTCGTAGTTCTTGTCGGTGCGCCAGGGCTGATCGGGCTGCATGGTGAAGTAGCCGAAGTAGCCGTTTACCAGGAAGGAATCCTGCTCGGTGGCGTTGTCGATGAAGAAGTTCTCATAGATCAGGCCTTCGTTGTACAGGCCGTTCAGCCAGCGATAGGCTTCCTTGGTGCCGGGCAGCAGCTCGTGCAGGTTGGCATAGGCAAACCAGTCTTCCTCAGTGATCTGAGTGAAGTCAAGGAAAGCATCGGTGAAGCGAACGATGTTGTACAGGGGGTTGGATTCATACAGGTCGATGTGCATGGGAACGGTCTGCTCGCCGCCCAGGTTCGCAGCCTTCGCAGCGCGGAGGTACTCAGTGAACGCAGCAACGGTGGTGGGCTTTTCCATGTTCAGGGCCTTAAGCCAGTCAGCACGTACGAAGTTACCAACGTTGGCAACATTCAGACGGCGGGCAGGAATGAACCACTGGACACCATTCTGCTGGCCGAAGGGAAGCAGAGAGTCCTTGCCGAGGAAAGCGACCAGATCCTGGCCATATTCAGCCAGCAGGTCGTCCAGCTGCCAGATGCCGCCTTCGTTGATCATCTGGTTGATGAGGTCTCCGTTGTAGGTGAGGCAGATGTCGGGGGCGGTGCCGCCGGCGAGCCACTGGGAGAGGACTTCGCCCTCGGTCCAACGGCCGGTAGCGACGAATTCGATCTTGATGTGGTTGGGATCACCGAAGTTCTCCTGAGCATAGTGGAGCTGCATGCAGTCTTCCACGTTGAAGCCGGGAACATCACGGTCATACGCTTCCACGCGCAGGGTGATCCATTCCGCGTCTTCTTCTTCGGCGGAGGCGATGGCGATCACGCTGCACAGCATGATCATGGCCATCAGAAGGGCTAACAGTTTTTTCATGGTTCTCTTCTCCTTTTTATTTTTTTACCGCGCAAGCGCGGCATGGAGCAAAATCAGATCATCCCTTTACAGCGCCGATGGTCACACCGGATACGAAGTAACGCTGCACGAAGGGATATACCACCAAAATAGGCAGTGTGGCGAAAATGATAGTGGCATACTTGATGGATTCGGCCGCGTCATTGGCAGCGGCATTGGCGCCGCCCTCTGCCGCGGCGGTATCGATCGCGGATTCGGCACCCTTGATGGCGTTATACAGCTTGAGCTGCAGCGGCTGAAGGGATTTGGTCTGGATATAATAGAGGGCATCCTGGAAGCTGTTCCACTTGCCCACCGCGTAAAACAGGGTCAGCGTGGCGATGGAAGCAAGTGACAGGGGCAGGTATACCTGCACCAGGATCTGGAAATCGTTCGCTCCGTCGATGGTGGCCGCTTCCTCCAGAGAATCCGGAATGGAGGTGAAGAAGCTCTTCATAATGATCATATTGTAGGTGGAAAGCACACCGGGAATGATCAGCGCCCACATGGTATCCAGCAGCCCCAGCTCCTTGATGTTCAGGTAGATGGGAATGGTGCCGCCGGAGAAATACATCGTGAACAGCGCGAGGAAGCTGAAGAACTTTCTGCCCTTCAGGCGTTTCTTGGTAAGCGGATACGCCATCAGGATGGTCATCAGCATGGCCAGCACCGTGTAGATCACCGTTACTTCCACAGTATAAGCCATACTGTGCATCATGTCCTTGTTGTTGAACAGATATTTGTATGTATCCGTTGTGAACTCCACCGGCCACAGCGTGACGCGGCTGCCAAGAATGGCGGATTTGGAGCTCAGGGACATCGCGATGATGTTCACAAAGGGGATAACGCATGTCAGAGAAACCAGGATCACACAGGCGACCAACACAATCTGACCGGGCGTCCAAATGGATCTGTGATCACCCGGAACGATCTTTTTTACGGGTCTTCCCTGCTCATCATATACGGTTACAGCAATCTCTCTCTTTGCCATACAGCAGCCCCCCTTACCAGATACCGTCTTCGCCGAGACGGTTGGTAACAAAGTTTGCCGTGCTGACCAGGATCAGACCTACCACGCTCTGGAAAAGACCGATGGCGGTGGAGCGGTCAAAACGGCCGTTGGATCCGCTTGGGAAGGCCACACGGTAAACATAGGTGGAAAGCACATCGCCGTAATCCAGCACCTTGGGGTTGAGCAGTACCTGCGGCTTATCAAAGCTGATGTTCATCATCTGGCCGATGTTCAAAATCAGCAGGATAACGATGGTGCCGCGGATGCCGGGCAGGGTCACATGCCAGATCTGCTGCATTTTGTTGGCGCCGTCGATCTTGGCGGCTTCAAACAGTTCCATGTTGATGCCGGTGATGGCGGAAAGATACAGGATGGTGCCCCAGCCCATGCTCTGCCAGATGCCGATCACGGTATACATGATGCGCCACGGCCAGCCCTCCACCAGGAAGGGGATGCTTTCATCGATCCAGCCCCATTTGAGCAGCAGCGCATTCACAACGCCGGTCGTAGGCTGGAACAGCGCCAGCACCATGCCGCCGATAATGATCCACGAAAGGAAATGGGGAAGATACAGCATCGTCTGGGATACACGCTTGATGGAGGAGGAACGCACCTCGTTGAGCATGATGGCCAGAATGATCGGAACCGGGAAGCCGGCGATCAGACCCATCACATTCAGCAGGATGGTGTTCCACAGAGCAGGCCAGAACGGGCCGCCCTGTCTCATCACAAAGGCAAAGTTTTCAAGACCCACATAAGGGCTGCCGGCGATACCGTTGGTGAGCTGGAAATTCTGGAAAGCGATCACGATGCCGGTCATCGGTTTATAGCAGAAAATGATATAAAACGCAAGCGGCAGGATCAGCATCACATACAGCCGCCAATCACGCGCGAGGGATTTTCCCAGCTTGCCGGAACCGGGGTTCCCGGTTTCCAAAGACTTTGTGCTCAAAATTTCACCCTTTTCCTTTACGAGATTCTGAAAACACTCATCCAATCACATCAGATAGTACCATTATATATGCAAGATGAATATACTTCTATGCAAATTATGCTTGATGATATGCTCATTTTGCACAGCAAAACCGCCTATTATGCCCTGTTATTCACCCGGCACTTTGATAATTCTACCTTATCTGGCAAAATCCTGCCCGTTCTTTACAGGATTTTCATCATGCCCGTATGAAACGCAGAGCAGAATCCGCTTACTCCGCTGTTTTTCTCAGGATCACCAGCACCGCCTCCGGCGCGTTGTTCACGCGCAGGATGAAGGTATCCCCGCCAAGGCCTCTGCTCACGACCATTCGGGCAGTACCCTGCGTAAAGACCCCCGCGTCATATTCCGGAAGCAGCCCCTGCTGCGGCGCGTAAAGACCGCCGATGAACGGCAGGCGCACCTGCCCGCCGTGGGCATGGCCGGAAAGCGTAAGATCCGCCCCGCACTGCGCGTACAGTGAAAAATATTCGGGTCTGTGGGCAAGCAGGAGATGATAGCCGGGCGTACTCAGCAGCCCGGACAGCGAATCCTCCATCCGCCCCTTCCGGTCCACATGGAAGAACGAGGCGTCGTCGATCCCGGCAAGCGTGATCTGCTCCCCGTTCCTGTCAAGCTGCACAGCCGTGTTTCTCAGCACCGTGCCGCCGCCCTCTGTAATCGCTTCCAGCAGCGCCGTAAGGGGCTCTCCCCTGTGATAGTATTCGTGATTGCCCGTTATGTAATAGACCGGCGCGATTTCCGCGAGGGAAGATACCAGCAGCCGCACGCGCTCATTCTCCTCTCCCTCGGAAAGGTCTCCCGTGATCGCGATGATATCCGGCTGCTGCCCGCTGACAAGGGCGATCAGCTCTTCATTGTTCCGGCCGAATTCGGCGTCATGCAGGTCTGAAAGCTGCATCACCCGGAAGCCGTCAAAGCCCGCGGGCAGGTTTTGAGAGGGTACCTCATACACCGTCAGGTGGCAGTGCGCGTTATCTACGCCGGTATATATCGAAAACATGAGTACCACCGCCAGCACAGCCGGGATCACATATTTCAATTTTTTTCTTCCTCCGTTTTGCGTCATTATTTTTATCCCCGTTTCGCGTCCGTCCCTACCGCGGCAGCGAGGCGAAACTGCCGTCCTTTTCATATTTCTTCGCGATCTTTTCCTCCAGCAGGTTCACCGCCGTACCGACAAGGATCAGCAGAAAGGGAACCAGCTTGACGGTTTCAAAAAGCGCGGAAAGGTCGAACACCAGCGTTCCCGCCGGAAAAAAGCCCGCGATAAGCACGCCTGCCGTGAGCGGCAGCAGCACAAAGGCGGCCGCCTTCGGCCTGTTTCCGAGTATGATCCCCAGCACAGACAGCACCAGACACAGTAGCAGGTAAACCAGTATACCGAGATACTCCTGCATCTCCTTCGCCTCAAAGACAAGCGACAGGAACTTCATATCCGAAACACCCAGCTCCGCGCACGCGTAGCGGATGCCGGAAATGATGCGCCTCAGGTCATCCAGACGGATATGCAGTTCATACGCCGAAAGAAACAGCAGCAGCAGCGCTCCCAGACGAATCAGCTCCCGGCCGTCATAGCGTACACGCAGAAAACCGGGCAGCCTGCGCTTCCCCTCCCCGCGTTTCTTCTTCCCCGTCTGCGGAAGCTTGCGCAGGGGCGTGTTCCTTTGCAGGTTTCCAAACGGAACAGGTGTTTCCTGATCCTGCCTGTTCTGTTTGAAAAAACGATGTTTGTTTTCGTTTTCCGGCATCATTTCTCCTTTTCCGGCGGCTCCATATCCGGAGCCGTACCCGTCTTCATCCTCATTCCTTCAGGATGACCGTGATCACCATATCGGAATATCCTCTGCTGCGTACAAGCTGCCGGTCAAATTCCAGCACCTTTTCGCCTTTCTTTACCCGGTCTCCTGTCTTTACAAGCAGGCGGAAGCCCTCGCCGTTCATATTCACGGTATCGATCCCAGTATGCACAAGAAGCTTTCTGCCGTCATCGCTTTCAAAGGTGACGGCATGCCCGTCAGGGCTCAGAGAAGCGATCCTTCCGCTCACCGGAGCGTATACATTGCCGTTTTCCGGCAGGATCCCCATGCATTTTCCGAGCACTCCGCCGGCAAAGGCGTCATCA
Source organism: uncultured Clostridia bacterium (assembly GCA_937886445.1). GTDB lineage: Bacteria > Bacillota > Clostridia > Christensenellales > Aristaeellaceae > ZC3RG03. Next base: position 65,652 of record CALGBY010000014.1, read on the forward strand.
GGGATATCCTCCTGCTTCACCGTCCGCCCGTCCGCGGGCGCGCCGATACTTTCCCGCACGGTGTTTGTCTTCGCATCTTCCTTTTTGATCCCCGCTTTCGCTGCGCGGCAGGCCAGTGCGCGCACGCGCTCCGCCTTTCCCGGGCTGACGGACAGCTCATCCACACCCAACGCGATCAGCCGTTCAACGGCGTCCGGATTGCCCGCCAACTCTCCGCATACCGTGGTGGGGATGCCCTTTTTGTGCCCCGCAGCCGCAGCCGCGCCGATCAGGGCAAACACGGCGTCATGACAGGGGGCGTAATAGGCATCCAGTCCCTTCGCTTCCCTGTCCAGTGCCAATGTATACTGCGTAAGGTCATTGGTGCCCACGGAGAAGAACCCGGCACGCGCGGCCAGCTTCTCCGCGATCAGCGCGGCAGCCGGTGTTTCCACCATGATGCCCCATACGGGCACACGGTATGTTTGTCCCGCCTGCTTCAGCTCCTCCTCCGCGAGAGTCAGCTGCTTTTCGATCTCATCCAGTTCTCTTTCCGCGGTGATCATCGGAAACATGATCTTCAATTCACCGTGTACGGCGGCACGCAGCAGCGCGCGCAGCTGTACGCGGAACACATCGGGATGCTGGAGAGAGAGACGAAGCCCGCGGCTGCCCAGCTGGGGGTTTTTCTCCTCCGGCTGGCTGAGCCACTTCACTGTCTTGTCGGAACCGATATCCGCGGTGCGGATCACCGCTTCCTTTCCCTTCATTTTTTCGGCGATCTCCCGGTAAATACGGTACTGTTCCTCCTCATCAGGGGCGGTATCCCGCTTGAGGAAAAGAAACTCGGTACGCACAAGCCCGATACCGTCCGCGCCGCACCGGAGCACCTGGTCCAACTCCTCCGTGCCGCCGATATTGCACAGGATCTTCACCGGGCACTCAGCGCCGTCCGCGGGGGCGGCGGCAGCCTTTTCCCTTTCCGCGCGCGCTCTTTCCACTGCCGCGCTCAGTGTCTCGCTGTCCGGTGACACGACCGCGGTGCCGTCTTCACCGTTCAGTATCAGCATTTCTCCGTCCCGTACACACTTTTCGTCAAGCGCTTCGCCGTACAGATAGGGTATTCCCCTGTTTCCGGCCATCACGGAAGCATGGGAGGAGGCAGAGCCGTACCGGCTCACGATGCCCGCGAGCAGTCCCTCCGGCGCGGAGGTAATATCGATGGGGCTCAGCTCCTCCCCCGCCATAATAAACGGAACAGAGGGGTATTCTGTTTCCCGGCCGAGCAAAGCCTCACAGAGTTTTTTGCCGGTACCGCGAAGATCCTCCGCCCTGCCGCGGATGTACCCGCTTTCGCTTTTATCAAAACGATCTGCCAGCTCACGCGTCACCTGCCGTGCGGCGTGAAGGACATCCTCTCCGTGCAGCACGCGGCGTTTGATCTCGCCCAGAAAAGCATCGTCAAAAAGCATATCGGTTTCGGCCTGTATGATCTCGGCGCTTGTTCCGGCCGCGTTTTCAAAGCCGGCCTTCACCCGCTTCGCCGCTTCTTCCAGTGCCCGTGTTTCATCCTCCGGCGTTCCGGCTGTTCTTTCCTCCGCCTGAACGGCGGGCTTTATCCAAAACGCGGCGGCTGCGGCAAAGCCGGGCTGCGCCGCGCGCAGCTTCATGATTTTCATCCTTACTGTCCTTTCAGTTCTTCAATGAAGAGACGGCGGGCGTCAAGCAGGGCCTCCTCAGCCTCCGCTCCCCGCGCTGTTACGCGCACCTCTGTTCCTTTCGCTATGCCAAGCCCCATCAGAGCGATCACCGACACGGCGGATACCTCCCGTCCGTTCGCGCACACCGTTACACGCGCGTCATACGCCTTCATCCGTTCCGAAAGCTTTGCCGCCGGGCGGGCGTGCAGCCCCGCGTCATCCTGCACCGTGATCACAAATTCACCGCCCCGCGCGGAAAAGAGATCCTCTCCGTGCAGGATTTGCCTGTCACCGGTGCAGGTCACCGTAAGCACCGCGGCCCCGTCATTTCCTGAAGACGCGCGTTCACAGGGCATTGCCGGCCTTTCGGGCAAAGCACGGGAAGGAGACGCAAGCTCTCCCTTCACTTCCTCCAGCACCTGCTGCACCGTCATACCGATGATCACCTGACAGGCGTTTTTCCCGCCGATCTTCATTCCCAGCGCGCCGCTGCCCGCAAGCGCGCTCTGATCGCACAATGCGCTGTCCTCAAGCTCAAAACGGAGGCGCGTGGCGCAGCATTCCACCGCGCGGATATTGTCTCTTCCGCCCACCGAGGCAATGATCACGGCGGCACGGCTGCTTCCGGCCTTTGCCGGAGCATCGTTTACCGTTCCCGTCTCTCCGGTCTCCGCCTCAAAAAGGTTGAAACGTCCTTTTTTCAATGCCAGACGGAACACACCGTAAAACGCCGCGAACGCCGCCGCGCCGAGAGGCAGGATCAGCCAGGTTTCAGCCGCCGCCGGCAGAGAGGCGGAAAGCAGCAGATCCGCCGCGCCGGCAGAGAAGGAAAAGCCCGCACGGAACCCGGTCATGCAGGTAAGCATGGTAAACACACCGCAGAGAAACGAATACACTACATACAGCGGAAACGCGCTGAACATAAAGGAAAACTCAAACGGTTCCGTCAGGCCGCACAGCACAGAGCACAGCGAGGATGAAAACAGCTTCGCCTTTTCCTTTTTTCTGTTTTTCGCGGTCTGATACATGGCCAGCGCCGCGCCCGGGATGCCGAACATGAAGCAGGGGAAGAAACCGCTCATATACATACCCACGCTCCACCCGGCCTCCGCAGCGGTCTTCCCGCTCCAGAACGCGGTCAGATCCCCGATGCCAACGGTGTCAAACCAGAACACATTGTTGAGCGCGTGGTGCAAGCCGGTCGGGATGAGCAGGCGGTTGAGGAAAGCGTATATCCCCGCCCCGACCGCGCCGAGGGAAAGGATCTTTTCTCCGATAAAGTACAGGCCGGAATAGAGGAACGGCCATATAAACATCAGCGCGAAGGCCGTGATCAGGCTGAAAAGCACCGTCACAATGGCGGAAAACCGTTTTCCGCTGAAAAAGGCAAGCGCATCCGGCAGCCTGACCTTACGGAAACGGTTATAGCAAAACGCGCCGATCAGCCCGGACAGCATGCCGGTGAACGGGTTTTCGATATTTTTCAGCGCCACCGCGCGCAGGCTGTCGCTTTCCATGCCGGGAAAGATCATCTTTGTCACCGTATCCGAAAGAAGTGTGAGAATGACCAGAAAGCTGACCAGCCCGGACAGCGCGGCCGCGCCGTCTCCGTCATCGCTCATGCCCACGGCAACACCGATGACGAACAGCCACGCGATGTGATCGATCACCGCGCTTCCGGCCTTTACGGCGAGAAATCCGGCTGTTTCAACAACACCGGCGATCTCTCCTCCCTGTATGGCGGCAGGGCATATGAGATATCCGAGCCCCATCAGCACACCGCAGATGGGAAGTACCGCCACCGGCAGCATCAGTGATCTGCCGAGCTTCTGCAAAAATCGGGACATATTTTACCTCCGGTATCCTGTCACGGCATTCGTTTTCACGCTTATGGCCCGCCCTCCGGAAGAGGCACCGATGGGCTGTTTGAAAATGGGCCGAGACCATTTTCAAACTTATTACCACCCCTCCGGAAGAGGAACCAATGGGGAGTTTGAAAACCGAGCGTATGCGTTTTTCAAACTATCATTTATATTTTATCATATTTCACGTCCGTCGGCAAACAAAACCTCATCAGGAAATGTGAAGCTCAAAATACGGCGTAACGCAAAAAGCACCGGACGGCAGGGATCCGGTGCTTGTATTGCTTCAGCAGGCCGTATGAATACCGGTTTGCTTCGCGAGCTTCCGCAGCAGCCCTGACAGGGGAACGATGAGCATTCCCGCGGCCAGATTGCCCGCTGCCTGCAGCGCGTCCCACGCGAATCCGGCCGCGATCCACGCGGCGATCGCCTTCAGGTCCATTCCCATCGTCAGCCCGAAGACCGGCGCGTAAAGGGTTCCGAAGGCAAGACCGTGAAGGGCGCATACGGCAGGATAGACAAGCATGGCCTTTTTGGGGGTCAGCTTACGCGGCAGCAGCATCGTGACCGCCCACAGAACTGTCCAGATATAAAGATAGGGCACCCACCACAGGCTGAAGCCCTGATACACCCCTTCCAGAAGCACATAAATATACAAAGGGATCAGCGCTTTCTTCCGGAACACAAGGGTATACGACATGATCAGCAGCCCCAGCGGATGGATATTGGGAAGCCATTCCATCATTACCTTGGAGATGAACATGATCACCCCGAGCATCGGGAAAAGCACAAGCTCCGCTGTGCTGATCTTTGTCCGTTCGTCTCTCTTACTTTGTGTACACAAGACGGTATACAGCACCTTCCGTAATTTCTGTCAGATCCACACCGGACGCGGCAAGATCATCACCGATATAGAAAGCCCAATAGCTTTGATCCTGATCGTAATCCGCCAGAATGCCGTTCACCGTTTTCACATACAGCCCGTAGGCGCCCTGCTCGCCGGAGATCAGTCCGTTTTCGATCAGCGCCGCGCCAACGGTATCCGCGTCCGTATGCACGGTGAACAAAACCTTTTTATCCTGAACTTCCACCTCCACCACGGCAGTGTTCACGCCCGTCCCCAGTTCCTTGTCTTCGGTGTAAGCAGCGCTGTTCCACAGCGGGGCGGTATCGTTGTTTTTGCAGCCGGTGAGCATCACCATGCACAGCAGCAGGATGACCGGCAGCAGAGAGACAGAGAGAGAATGTTTTTTCATTGTTGACATATCCTTTCCTTAGATCTGTACATCGGAATAAAGGAAAAAGCACCCTTCCCGAAAGAGTGCCGTAAATGCGGCGAATTCCTGCCGCGCCGCGTGCCGGTGCACAGCCTGAAGCCGGCACCGCCGTTTACCGCATCTCTCCCCTTTGCCCAAGAGACTTTTCCGGCCGCAGCCCGATCAGCATTCCGACTTGAGAAGCGGCAGTACTGCCCTTCAGTTACGGTAATGGCTGTTGCGCCGGATTTTCACCGGCATTTCCTGATCCCCGAACGACCGCGCTACGCGGATCGCCCGGCAGCGGGCCGCGAACACGGCCCGGTGAACTGCGCATATTCTTCTGTCACACAGATTATAAAGGAAAACGCCGAAAAATTCAATCCATATTGAAAAAAACGTATTTGCTTTCCGCTTCCGCGCGGCGGATTGCCGCAAACAATGACTTCCTTTATAATGATCCGCGTCAGGGATCCTTTCTCCCGGGGCCGTGAAGCACGGCAAACACAAATTTTTCAGTTTTGCGAAAAAACACGCCCTTTTCTTTCGTCTATATAGGTGCGGGAGGTGATGCGGTTTGGAAAAGCCTGTACAGGAAAAGGCAGAACGGGACGGCATTCTGGCAAACTGGGTCGAGGCCTACTCAGATGACATGCTGCGCGTATGCTTTCTTTACCTGTCGGACCGCTCTCTGGCGGAGGAAGCACTGCAGGACACCTGGATAAAGGCATGGAAGGCGCTTTCAAGGCAGGCGCGTCTGCCCGGGCATGAAAAAGCCTGGCTGATGCGCATCGCGATCAACACCTGCAGGGATTATACACGCACCGCCTGGTTTCGTCATGTGGACAGGCAAAAGGCTTTGGAGGAGCTTCCGGAGGCCCTCCTCAGCTGCGAACAGCCCGATCACAGCCTCAGCATGGCGGTGATGGGCCTCCCCGCGAAATACAGACAGGTGATATTGCTGTATCACTATCAGGGGCTGACGCTGGACGAAACAGGCGAGGCACTCGGATTATCCCGCAGCGCGGTATACCGCAGACTGAAAAAATCCGAGGAGCTGCTGAGAAAAGAATGGCTGGGAGGAGAAGTATGAAAGCGATCGACAGAGAAAGCATTCGACGCGTTCTTGACAGCGAGCTGACACACATAAAAACCTCCTCCCGGCAAAGACAAACACTGTATGAAAACGCAAAGGGAGGAAAAAAAGTGAAAAAGAAATCGATCCCCGTACTGGTGACAGCGGTCGTGCTGATGCTGGCCGCCGGAACGGCTCTGGCTTCCACCGGAGCACTGGATGCCCTGCTGGCACTGCTCCGGGATTCCTTCAGCCGTATGAACACAAGCGCCGCGGTGGATGTTGTGGACAGACCCGATGTTCCGCGTTACCTTGAGCAGTTTGAAGACGCGTACGGCGGCAGGAAGGAGGACCTGATCCTGTCCACCGTTCCGGGAGAGGATGATCTCAGCCTGAATGACGCGCTGCGGATCGCAAGGCAGGCTATTATGGAACGCTTCGGCACACCGGAAGCGGAGCTGGACGCCATGGGCGTGTATCCCGCCTACTATGAGACGCCCTACACGGACGAGCTTTCCCAGTGGCGCATTTATTTTTCACCGCGCACGAATGCCGACCTTGATGAGGACCACGACTGCCCCGCGCCCGGCGAGTATCTGGCGGATGTGGATTCTCCTTCGGGCGAGGTAAGCGGCTGTTTCTATTACAACGATGATTTCTGGCCGGAATACGCTTTGCGATGCTGGGAAAACGGCAGCAGAGAATACGTTTTCAGTCAGGCATGCCGCCCGGATTTTTTGAAGCAAAGCACGGAAGATCAGAAGCATTTCATCAGCCTTTTTGCGGAAGCCGGCTATGATACCGCGCCTCTGCTTGGAAACCAAAGGCCCGAAGCCCGGCTCCGCGCCATGGAAACAGAGCTGTACTTTGCCGACCCGGAAGAGGATCTGCTGGATTCCTCCGACAGCTTCGTGCTGACGGCGCTCGCCGAAATGGAAAGCCGCTGCGGCATCACACGGGAGGATCTGGAAAAATGTCATTTCATCGCCCTCCGTAGCCCGCAGGCATCCGCTACCGGGGATATCTGCTTCTCCTACAATTTCAAAAAGGCGGAAGCAGCCGAAGCCGGCTACTGTGAAACCATGGGCATGAGCTATGCCTCAAATCTGGGTTTCTATATGGTTTCAATGGACAGGCAGACAGGAGAAGTGACCGGCTTTGCTCATATTCCGCGGAACGCGGACGATACCCCCGCGGGCGGAGAAGGGCTGCTTGCCCGCTCTGTCTGGACAGGCGCGGATCTTCCCGAATATGAAGCGCTGATCGATGAACTGCGCGCGCTGGACGCCGGCTATGTAAGCGGACGGGATTCTTTGAATGCCCTTCATAACAGGGCGGATGAGGTCATGCTGCGCCACGGCGGGGACCCGCAGCTTTACACGGCAGATCGTGATGAAAATGACGGGGTGTATACCCTGGATCGCTTTTTGTATGAACATCAGCTCACTGAAGATATGATCCATGCCAAAGGGCTCTCCTACCTTCTTGAGAACACATCCTATACTGAGGAAGAATTGAAACACGCTTCCTTCATCACGGGCACCCGGTATGATGACACAGATCATCCGGATCAAAACAGGCAGTACCCCACCCTTCTGGTGTTGCTGGAAAAGGAAAAGGGCCGGGGCATGGTATGGTTTTTCCATTTTGATACAGAGCTCAATATCACACAGTTTGAAGAAACGGAAGAAGACCTGCACGGATAACAAGCGGGCTTTCTCTGCGGGAAACAGGTTCTTATAAGGCAACAGGCTGCTGCGGAAATCAAAGGTCCGAAGCAGCCTGTTGCTGTATGGAGGATGATAAACAGTTTGCCGCCGTCCGGAGTCCATGCCCCTCATTTTGCAGTGAAAAGGTCAGTATGAAACCGCTTATCACAGATTCGCGTCGATAAATTCCATATACGGCTTCCGGTTCACCTCTTCAGGATGCGCAAGATACCATTCCGCCGCTTCCGCGAGTCCATCCTGAAGAGGAACGGGATCCGGCAGCAGGCTGCTCTGGCGGCGCACATCCAAACGGTAATCATAATCGTAAAAACAGAAATATTTCCTCTGTTCTGTTCCCAGGTATACATGTTCAAAAACAGGTTCCTTCCCAAGACACCTGTAGCACATCGTCACCCAATCCTTTACGGTCACGGTGTCCGTGTTGCCGCAATTCATGATATGAAACGCCGGTCTGTTTTCAATAACAGACCGCATCAGCCTGCACAGGTCTCTCACATGAAAGAACTGCAGCGGCATCATTCCGTCCCCCGGCAGGAAAAAGCGTCTGCCCGCCAGCGCGCAGTCAAACACAAAGGCTTCCCTGTAAACATTGTTCATCGGTCCGTACAGGTAGGGCGGCCTGATGATATAGGCATCCTTCACCCCTTCGGTCAACGCTCTTTCCGCCTCCGCCTTGTTTATTCCGTAAGCACCCCAATAACGGTTTTCCGCCGTTTGCGTATCTTCCGTGAACGGCTGCGCCCCATATTCGGGATAAACCGCGCTTGAGCTGATCATGATATACATATCAAAGGAGCCGAGCGCCCGCAGCAGGCCACGGATATCCTCCGCATTATACGCCGTAATATCACAGATCGCGTCAAAATGCAGCCCCTTCAGGCGATCTCCCGGGCAGTGTCTGTCCGCCTCGATCAGCTTTACGCCTGCAGGCTGCGGCCTGGTATTTCTGTTAAGCACATACACATCATAGCCGGCATTCACAAAATACTCCGCCGCGTATCTGCTTACAAATACGGTTCCCCCGGTGATCAGTATCCTTTTCATTTATATGCCCTCCTTTGGACGAAGCGCCGACAGGCTGAAAAATCGGCCGCTACATCGTGTATATTTGCTTTATTCAAGTTTGAAAATAGTGTACGACCTATTTTCAAACAAACATCGGTGCTATTCCGGAGGGCAGGTCCATAAGTTTGAAAATGGTCTCAGCCCATTTTCAAACAGCCCATCGGTGTCTCTTCCGGAGGGAGGTCCATAAGCATGACCCTTGTTCACCGCGGATACAGCGCCGCAATCTCAGTTTTTGATCCGCCTCAGCATTTCGACGGCGTAACGCACGGCAAGCGCCGTGTCATAGTCCGGACGCGCATTCTCGGTGTATTCGCTCAGCGCGTTCTTCACCTGCGCATGATATTCCGCCGGCAGATTGCGCACTGCCCATACAGCACCCTCCTGCTTGGAAAGTACAAGCCCTTCCTGCTTATAGGCCAGCACCCTTGCCAGATTCAAGGTGATATACATGGGATCCTTCAGGATATCCTCCTCCGCTCCCCCGATGTCATACCACAGAGAATCCATATAAGCCTCCGCCGGGACTTCCGCGAACACTTTTTCAACAGGCTCCCCGTACAGGCATATGCCCCGTTTGCGGATCACCGTAAAATGAGCGGCAAGGTCCTTATCCGTCCCGTGCATCGTGCGGGCGTAGGTATCCGGATCCTCCCTGTACCGTAAAGCATGCGCGGGGGAATAATGCAATTCAAAGGGCGTGGGATATACAAAGGGGCTGCATACTTCCTTCAGCACAACACTTATCTCAATGCCCTTCCGCGGGCCTTTTTCGCCGCACGCAGCGATAGCGCTGAGATACCGCAGTTTGGTCTTGTGATCTATCGGCCCGTTCACCACCGTGATCAGGTCAATATCACTCTTTTCAGGGTTAAAGCATCCCATTACGGCGGAACCGTGCAAATACACGCCTGTGAGCCTGTCCTGCAGGATCAACACAGACTGTTCTGCAAATTCTCTGATCAGCCTGTCCGTTTTTTCATCTGTCAACACTGTCATAATATTTCCGCATTCCTGTTCATACTGCCTTTTGCAAAAGCATATTTACTTCGTCAATATTCATAATCTTGTTTTCGGATCGGATATCCGTTCTTACGGGTTTCTTTATTTCAACAGTAAAAACAAGATTCCTGCGGCACTTCCCGGGCAAATCAATACGCGCTTGTGCCATTTCCGGCTTTCGTTTTTCCTGAGTCCCGGTAAACGGTACACTGCTGTGCCGTTCAGTACCTGATAAAGCATTTTTCAGTGCGCCGCTGCATGAAGCAGTCTGTACCATTATCTTCGGAAAATTCCCGCCTGCTTCCTCAGGAATGATTTCTTCTCCAAGCACGGTTCAAGGCCGCACACCATCCTGTTTCAATCATCAGCAGGCAGAAGGGATGCGTTGGTCCGTCTCGCAGATTCTGTGCTTCCCGCCGGTCATTGCTCATTTCAGAAGATCACTCCCCCTTACCGGGATCGCACATTTCCTCAGTATCCTCCTTAAAGTTCAGCAATTTTTTACGAAAGGTAAGGGCGTCATACCGGGAACCGCGCACTGTTCTCGCGTCCTTTCTGCGCTGTATCTCTGTGAACCCCAGCTTTTCAGCCAGCTTAACCATGGGTACATTGCCGGACCAGGTTTGCAAATACATTTCTTCCAAGCCCTGTGCAGATAGATAACGCACCGCCGCACTCAGGGCTTCAAAGCCATATCCCTTTCCCCGATGGTGTACAGGCGGAATATCAATGCCGAAGGCAAAGTATCCGTCATCATCGGTATAGTCATAGTGATCATTGATACAGTAACAGCTGATACATCCTATATACTCGCCCGATTCCTTCAGTTCCAGTTGAAAGGCATAACGGGTGTCCTGCTCGCTCTTTCTTTCATGCATCAGCGCGAATTGCTTCAGCTCCCGAGCAAGCCTCTCCGCCCTTTGCCGGTGCGCCTCCTCACTCATGCCTTCAAACACCCACGGGCCGTCCCAGTTCTGCCACTCCCGTTCCACGGTTTCCCATTCCACACGCTTCGGGATATCCATTTGAGTAAAATCCCTCAGCAGCAGATGCTCCGTTTCCGCGATGATCACGGTACACTCCTCCTGTTCCGTCCTTTTCCGAACCCTTTCCGCAGGATCGATCCGTTTACTTTTTAGTATTATGCCCTTTTCTATAGCACAATTGACTCAGATATAGATTCTGACCGGCTCATCATATCATTTCAATATACTTTGCGCAAGCCAGATATTTGCTCGTGTGCAGGCAATTCGGCATATTCGGAATCATCTGCTCCATCATAACCAAGTTTTTATTTTCACTTGTTCTGATTCCTATGCATCCACCGGTATAGCTTGCAGTAATTGGAGCCGTAAATTCACTACTTATAGGATATCTGTTTACGTACAAGTCTGCCAATAATTCTCGCTTGTTATTTACCACAAATCACAGCAAGTTCATCTTCAGCATAAGGTCGCAAAATTATATAATCTTCGTTTTCTATATTTTCGCCGTCATTTTATGTAGATTTGTTCTGCCGGTGATACTGCATTTTTCATTTTCTGATGCGTTATTTTCTTTCTCGAATTTTTGTTGATTTACCATTTCATGTTGTGCTATATTATTTACATAGGAAGCCATCGCAGTCTGATCTGCCGCTTCCTCCGCGGGGGTAACGCCAGCATAACCTACGGCAATTGGAGCCGTAGCTTCACTACTGATGGGGCCTCTATTTTTTGTGCAAATATATTTATACACGGTCAATTTTCAAACAATCCATTGGTGCCTCTTCCGGATGTCAGGCCATAAGTTTGCTGATAATTCTCGCCCGATATTTATTTCAAAATCTTCTGCTGCTTTCGCACCGCGTTTGTTTCAAAGCCATTATCATGCTTATCTAATGAAACATAGATTTACCGAGGCAGGTTCGGAGTCAGTGAATTCTGTGCAAGATGGGACTTTAAAATCGTATATGTACGGATGTCAGCTATAATATTGCGTGTAGTCGATCCTCAAACAGCTCAATGGTAGCGCATCAGGAGGGCAGGCCAAAAATCGAGATTTTCGCGGGCACAATACAGAAAACTACATACGCTCCGTTTTGTTTCTGCCAGTTTTATGGTATCTCATTCGGAGTGCGAATCAATGATTATGCAAAAGGCACCGTAAACAAGTCTGCCGAACTGATCAACATATCCCTCAATTTCAACATCGGATATAATTCTCTCAATGCACAAAAAAGCACTTGCTTTCGCAAGTGCTCTGGCGCCTCAAGAAGGACTCGAACCTACAACCCTTCGGTTAACAGCCGAATGCTCTGCCATTGAGCTATTGAGGCATTTTGGAAAGCAAATCAATGATCTGCTCTCCATATGGAATCCGGCGGCGATCTATCCTCCCGGGCCGTGTCCAGCCAAGTACTTTCG
>CALGBY010000015.1 GCA_937886445.1 uncultured Clostridia bacterium
GATTTGCTTATAACTGGGCGTTAGGAAGAGAACAAGAAAATTATAAGAATGGTGGAAAATTTATATCTGATAGAGACCTGAGAAAAGAATTTACACAACTAAAGAAAACGGAAGAATATGTATGGTTAAATAATATTTCAAATAATGTAACAAAACAGGCAATAAAAGACGCATGTGAAGCATATAGGGATTTCTTCAAAGGAATTACAAAGTTTCCACGATTTAAGAGCAAGAAATATTCAGTACCAAAGTTCTACCAAGATAATGTAAAAATTCAGTTTACAGATACTCATGTAAAAGTTGAAGGATTCGCTACTTCTAAAAAAAAGAATAAACAGAAATTAAATTGGATAAGACTTGCTGAACATGGTCGCATACCTGGTGAGAATGTGAAGTATATGAATCCACGTATTAAATATGATGGACTTAACTGGTATATAACAGTTGGGATTGAATATAAAGATTCTACCACTCTTGCAACGAATGAGGGTATTGGAATTGATTTAGGAATTAAAGATTTAGCGATTTGTTCTGATAAGAATAAATATCAGAATATAAACAAAACTCAAAAAGTTAAGAAGCTAGAAAAAAGAAAACGTAGGTTGCAACGTTCCATATCAAGAAGATATGAGGAAAATAAGAAAGGAGTATGTTACTGCAAAACAAGCAACATTATAAAAAGGGAAAAAGAGTTTTTAAAATTAAATCACAGACTAGCGAATATTCGTCAGGACTATTTACATGAAACTACTACTGAGATAGTGAAAACCAAACCATCTTATATAGTATTAGAAGATTTGAATGTAAAAGGAATGATGAAAAACAGACATTTATCTAAAGCAGTGCAACAACAAGCATTTGGAGAATTTAGAAGACAATTAGAATACAAGTCTGCATGGAACAATATTCCACTTATCGTTGCAGATAGATTCTTTCCAAGTTCAAAATTATGTAGTTGTTGTGGAAACATAAAGAAAGATTTAAAACTTTCAGACCGTGTTTATAAGTGTGAATGTGGAAATGTAATAGATAGAGATTATCAAGCTGCTTTAAATCTTAAAATATATGGAGAAAATGTTTTAAAATCTGTATCATAACACTTTCAAGTTAATACAGATATGTACGGATACGTTAGTCCGGAATTCACGCCTATGGAGTGTACATGAACTTGTGAGTAGATTTTATATCGAAAGCATACACGTTGAAATAGGAATGAAACATAAAAGTTTATAACTTTTTATAAGTTTTCAGTAACGACTTTTCCACAGCGAACGGCTGCGAGTTTAAGGCGAACGGCTGCGAGTTTTCATGGTTGTACGGAAGAAATTTGATAAAAACCTTAAGGAGGATTATATAAATGACGAAAATTGATGTATTTTCAGGCTTCCTTGGCGCAGGAAAGACAACGCTTATCAAAAAACTTATCGATGAAGCCTTCAAAGGCGAGAAGATAGTTCTTATTGAAAACGAGTTCGGTGAGATCGGTATCGACGGCGGCTTCATGAAGGAGGCCGGGATCCAGGTGACGGAGATGAACTCCGGCTGTATCTGCTGCTCTCTGGTGGGAGATTTCGGCGAGGCTCTGCAGAAGGTGCTTGATACCTATCAGCCGGACCGTATCCTGATCGAGCCCTCGGGCGTGGGCAAGCTGAGCGATGTAGTGCGCGCGGCTTCCGCCGTGTGCTGCGATACCTGTGTGATCGGCGCGCTTGTGGCCGTTGTGGATGCCGGCAAGTGCAAGATGTACGCGAAGAACTTCGGTGAGTTTTTCATCAACCAGATCGAGCATGCCGCTACCGTGATCCTTTCCCGTACCGATATCGCTTCCCAGCAGAAGATCGATGACTGCGTAGCGCTGATCCGTGAACACAATCAGAACGCGATCGTGATCACCACGCCCATGAATGAGCTGAACGGCAGGCAGATCCTGGACGCGATGGAAAAGAAGGACACGCTGGAAAAGGGCATTGAGCTGCTGAAGGCGGAGTTCTCGGCTGATGATGACGATGACGAATGCGACGATCCCGACTGCGAATGCCATCACCATCACCACCATCATCATCATGACGGCGAATGCGATGACCCGGAGTGCGAATGCCATCATCACCATGATGAGGACGACGAAGATGATGAGGATGAGCACGAGCACCATCACCACCACCATCATGACGGCGAATGCGATGACCCGGAGTGCGAATGCCACCATCACCATGAAGGCGAAGAAGGACACGCACACCATCATCACCATCACCACCATCATGCCGATGAGGTATTCACCAGCTGGGGCACCGAAACGCCCCGCAGGTTTACCGAGGACGGCCTGAAGGCGATGCTGGACAGCCTTTCCGACAGTGAGGCTTACGGCGTGATCCTGCGCGCAAAGGGCATCGTGCCCGCGCAGGAGGGTGCGTGGATCCACTTTGACTATACCCCGGGTGAGAGCGATATCCGCCGCGGCACCGCTGAGGTGACAGGCCGCCTGTGTGTGATCGGCTCTAAGCTGAATGAGGACGCGCTGAAGGCGCTGTTTGGAGTGTAAGATGGCTGAACAGAAAATGATCCCGGTGTATCTGTTTACCGGTTTTCTGGAATCCGGAAAGACGACCTTTATCCAGTCTACTTTGGAGGATAAACGCTTCAACGAGGGTCAGAAAACGCTGCTGATCTGCTGCGAGGAGGGCGAGGAGGAATATGACCTTTCCGCCTTCAGCGGCAATAATGTGTTTCTGCGTACACTGGAGGAGGAAGAGGATTTCACACCCGACAGGATCGCCGCATGGGTAAAGGAAACAAAGGCCGAGAGGATCATGCTGGAGCTGAACGGCATGTGGTCCGTGCAGACGGTGGATGACAACCTGCCTGATGACTGTGCCGTGGCGCAGGAGATCACCTTTGCGGATGTGAATACCTATACCGTGTACAATGCCAATATGCGCAACCTTGTGTACGATAAGCTGAAGCGCTGCAATGTTGTGGAGTTCAACCGCTGCACGGATAAGACCGATACGGATGCTCTGCACAAGATCGTTCGCCAGTCCAACCGGCGCTGCAATATTTTTTATGAATATACCGACGGCCGCAGCGTGATGGATGAAAAGCAGGATCCGCTTCCCTTTGATGTCAATGCCCCTGTTGTGACCGTTGAAGACCGTGATTTTGCCTATTTCTTCGCGGATCTGATGGAAAACAGCAACGATTGGGAGAAGAAGACCGTGCAGTTCACGGCACTGTATCCCAGAGAGGGCAAGGTGCTTCCCGACGGCATGTTCATTGCCGGCAGGATGCTGATGAACTGCTGTGCCGCGGATACCCAGTTTGCGGGCCTTGTGTGCTACTGCTCCAAAGGCGCCTGTCCCGCCCGCGGTTCATGGATGACCCTGAAGGGAAAGATCCGCCTGCAGCGCAACCACCTTTTCGGAGGCAAGGTGCCGGTGATCGATATGATCTCCTGCGAAAAGCACGATGCTCCCGAGGATGAAGTAGCCACATTCTACTGATCCGCCGGAATAGCATAAAGCAAAAACAAAAAGCACTTTTCCCGCGTTTTGCCGCCGGGAAAGGTGCTTTTCTTTATCCGCCGGAAGCATTCGGGCAGGCGGAGGTACCCTGATGGATGATCATGTACCGGATATAAATGATCCCCGCCATGCCGCATACGGCACAGCGGGGATTTGAAACCGGAAGTACGCGGGTGCTTACGCCTGCGCGGTCTTCTGACGGCGAAGCAGCTTGATCACAATGAGCACGGCGGCCATCAGCGCGCAGGAGACGGGAAGGGAGATATACCAGTTCGGCACAAAGCCGGCGATGACGTAGCACACGAAGCTGACGGCGGCTACGGTAAGGGCGTAGGGCAGCTGGGTGGAAACATGCGTCACATGGTCGCACTGGGCGCCCGCGGAGGCCATGATCGTGGTATCGGAAATGGGGGAACAGTGGTCGCCGCATACGGCGCCGGCCATGCAGGCGGATACGCACACCACGCCAAGCGGATCGGTAAGCGGGAATACGCCCAGCGTGATGGGGATCAGGATGCCGAAGGTACCCCAGGAAGTACCGGTGGCAAAGGAGAGGCCGCACGCGATCAGGAATATGATGGCGGGCAGGAAGGACATAAAGCTGCCGGCGGAACTCTTTACGAGCTGCTCCACATATTCCTTCGCACCGAGGGAATCGGTCATCGCCTTCAGCGTCCAGGCGAAGGTGAGGATGAGGATGGCGGGCACCATGGATTTAAAGCCTTCGGGAATACCGGCCATCATTTCCTTGAAGGAAAGCACGCGGCGGATGAGATAGTAGATCACAGTAATGACCAGTGTAACGGTGGAGCCCAGCATCAGGCCTACAGAGGCATCGGCGTCAGAGAAGGCGGAGATGAAATCCTTCCCCTCAAAGAAGTCGCCGGAATACACCATGCCGATCACGCAGCAGATGATCAGGATCACAACGGGCAGGATCAGGTCAAGCACGCGGCCTTTGGGATTGGCTTTTTCTTCGGCTTCGGCGGCGTAGGCCTTCATGCCGGAAAAGATATCTCCCTTTTCTTTCGCGTTGCGCTCATGTGTTGCCATCGGGCCCCAGTCCATTTTGAACACGGCCAGCAGGATCATTGTCAGGATGGTGAGCCAGGCATAGAAGTTGAAGGGAATGGCCTTGATGAACAGGTCAAAGCCGTTGCCCTCGGTAACAAAGCCGGATACGGCAGCCGCCCATGAGGAGACCGGCGCGATGATGCAGATGGGTGCGGCGGTGGCATCGATCAGATAGGCCAGCTTGGCACGGGATACATGCGACTTGTCGCATACCGGACGCATCACGCTGCCCACGGTAAGGCAGTTGAAATAGTCATCGATGAAGATCAGCACGCCCAGCGCGACGGTGGCCAGCTGAGCGCCCAGACGGGTCTTGATATGCTTGTTTGCCCAGCGGCCGAACGCGGCGCTGCCGCCGGCCTTATTCATCAGCACGACCATGATGCCCAGAATGACCAGGAACACCAGGATGCCCATGTTGTAGGAATCCGACAGTGAACCTACGATGCCGTCCCTGAGCACATGGTTGAGCGTGCCCTCAAAGCTGAAATTGGAATACATGAGGCCGCCTGCCACGATGCCGATGAAAAGGGAGGAGTATACCTCCTTGGTGATCAGGGCGAGGCCGATGGCGATCACGGGCGGAAGCAGAGACCAGACAGTTTGATAGAAGGGGCCGCCGGCGCTTTCTTCAGCGCCGTCCGCCAGCGCGGGCAGGGCGCACATCAGGATGAGCACCGCCGCGGCAATGAGGATGAACATTTTTTTGTTACGCATAGTATCGCTCCTTTTTCCCGCGCCGGGCGGGAATGATGAGACAAAAGAAAACGGGGGCTGTGATCTGTCACAGCTCCCGCGGAAATCCACCGTTCAGGGCCTGACAGCTCTCCGTCCGCTTTACGGACGACAGTCCGCCGGATCTTATCCGGCGGCCCGGCAATGCTCCCGTAAGGCCCGGGAAGCACCCCTCGGCCGAAACCCCTTTCCCGCTGTCCCGATGCCTTTTGTGAACAGGGTAATCTTGTTTCCGGCGCCTCTATCACGCGCGTTTTCACTTGTCGTGTGCATTATAAGGCAGTACATCCCTTTCGTCAAGAAAAACAGCTCCGAAATACGCTGCTTTACATGCTTTTTGCTGTATTTTTGCTGTTTTCAGCTCTGTTTGTACTAAATCCGTTTTTGTGGTATACTGACTGTGTACGGATGCGAAAGGAGGGATGGCATGAAGAAGAAATGGTTCCGGCTGGATAACGCCGCGAAGATCTATCCGGCTGCCGCGAGCAGGACATGGAGCAGCGTGTTCCGCCTTTCCGCCGAAACGGACGCGGAGGCTGATGCGTCTGTGCTGCAAAAAGCGCTTGATGATGTGATCCTGCGTTTTCCCACCGTCAACCTGCGTATCAAGACCGGCTTTTTCTGGATGTATCTGGAGGAAGTGCAGCAGCCTGTAACGGTGAGAGAGGACAGCGGCCATCCCTGCCTTCGCTTTCACCCGGGGGAGGATCATGGGCATCTTCTGCGCGTGAGCGTATACAGAAACAGGATCAATGTGGAAATGTCCCACTGCCTTACCGACGGCGCGGGGGCGCTTGTGTTTATGAAAACGCTGCTGGCGAGGTACTTTGAACTGAAGGGAGAGAAGGTGCTTTACGATCACGGCGCGCTTTCGCTTTGCGACGCGCCGTCCGCCGAAGAAGCGGAGGATACTTTTCTGAATATGCCTCTGCCTCCTGTGCGCGGAAAGCGTACTCTGGGCACTGCCTTCCACTATCCCGGAAAAAAGGACGCGCCGCATACGCTTCGCCTGATCTCCGCAAGGCTTGACCCGGAACAATTGCGCGCGAAGGCGAAGGAGGCCGGCGTTTCGATCAATGACTACCTGACCGCCGTGTTTATATACTGCGGCTGCCGTTATCAGGAGGAGCACATCCCAAATAGAAAACGGATGCTCCCGGTACGCATACAGGTTCCGGTCAACCTGCGTTCTCTGTATCCATCGCGTACGCTGCGCAATTTTTCCTATTTCGTTTCCCCGGAGGCCGATCCGAGGCTGGGCAAATATACCTTTGAAGAGATATTGAAGAAGACTAACGCGTATATACGGTATTATTCAGACCCCAAAATGCTTTTTGCCTGTGTATCCGGCAATGTTCGGGATGAAAAAAATCTGCTTTTGCGCCTGACGCCCTTCCCGCTCAAAAGGGCGATCATCTCTCTGGTATACCGTGTGATGGGAGACCGTACCGAAACGGCGGATTTTTCAAATCTGGGCAGGGTGGAGCTTCCCACCGGTGTACAGGAGCATGTGACTGAGATGGAAGCGGTGATGGGAGCGTCGCTGACACCGTATTGTGACGCCGCGCTGATCACCTGTTCCGGCGTTGCGAGACTGACATTCACGCGCAATATGAAGGAAGCGGATATGGCCAGAGAGGTGCTGAGCTTTCTTGCGGAAAAGGGTATTTCCGTTACCGTGCGCAGCAACAGGGAGGATGAATGATGGCATACTGTGTACACTGCGGGGTGAAGCTGGAGAACAGCGAAAAGCGCTGCCCGCTTTGCGATACCCCGGTCTATGATCCCTGCGAGGGGGAAAGAAAGCAGGCACCTTCGGCGTATCCCTGCCGCAGCGAGGAGCAGGTGCTGCAGATGAGCAAAAGCTACCTTCTGCGTCTGGCCGCGTGGCTGGCCTTTGTTCCGGCCGCGCTGTGCGCGGTGATCGATCTGCTCTTCAGCGGTCTTTCCGGCTGGTGCCTGTATCCGGCCGCCGCGCTTACGCTGCTGTTTTTTGCTTTCGCTTTGCCGCTGATACTGCCAAAACACCGTTTTACCGTATCCTATATCTTTGTCAGCTGCGCAGCGGCGGGTTATCAGCTGATGACCTCGCTGCTTCTGGGAGAAAACTGGTTTCTGCCGGTGGCGTTGCCTATGACAGTCGTTACGGCGGTGCTGCTCTATCTGTTTATCAAATATGTGCAAAAAAAACGGCCGGGTCTTCTTCGCTCGCTGTCGGCGCTGCTGATCGGGGCCGGATTGCTCTCGGTATTGATGGATATGGTGATCTTCTGCTATCTGCACTCTGCTGTTCACGCGCCTACCTGGAGCCTGTTTGTGGCAGCGCCGTGCCTGTTTATGGGCGGGCTGATCCGGATCGCTCTGCATAAGGAGGGCGTTGCGGAGGAGCTGAAACGGCGTTTCCATTTTTGACCATAGTAAAAAGCGCGTCCTGCCTGCAAACGGCGGGACGCGCTTTTTGAGGTAACGGGCAGTCTGCCCGCGTTTTCTGTTTGTATCAGATTGTGCTTTCTGCAGATCGGTTTTTTCCGGGTACCTTGATGGAGGCGGCATACGCGCTGTTCAAAAGCCCCAGTACGGCGGAGATCGTAAACAGTGTCTCAATGCCCAGCGCCTGCCATACCCAGCCGCCGAAAAGCGCGATGAGCACGGTGATCATATGGTTTACCGAGATGCCGGTGGAAACCGTGGCGCGTACTTCCTCCCTGTTTTCCGAAATATCCTGTACATACACATTGGAGGCCATCGAAGCCAGCGATATCACGCTGTCCAGCACATAGTTGACGCAGCAGATCACGAAGGCGATATCCCTTGGGAAGATGCGGTGGGAAAAACCGTAGAAGAAGCAAACGATCACCAGTATGAGCGTATCCGCCACCATGACCGTCTTGTATCCCACGCGGTCGATGATCTTTCCCACCAGCGGCGCTGCGAAATAGCAGCATACGGCGGATACGGAAAACAGCAGGCTGATCGTCGCGGTATCCGCTCCGTAGAAAAGGATGAGCACATAGGGCCCGAAGGTGAAGAAAACCTGCTTGCGCGCGCCGTAGAATACCTCGAGCAGGTAGTATTTGGAAAATTTCTTTTTGAAATAGAAGCGGCTCTTTGTTTTATCGGTAACGCTTGAGCCCTTCATGCGGAAGGAAAATACCGTGCCGGCCAGCGTAAACAGCGCGGCGACAAGGAAAAACCCCCGAAATGCGTTTTGACCCGAAACGACCAGAAACGCCGCCATGACGACCAGATAACCCGCCAGCGTACCGGCCTGGTTGACAGAATTTTGCAGACCCAGCGCTTCCCCGCTGTGCCCGGGCAGGGCATATTCCATGGAAAGGGTGTTCTTCATGCCCAGCTGGATGTGTTCGCCCAGAGAATGCACGCAGATGGCCACGGTGACCAGCGTCAGGTTCGGCGGCAGCACGGAAAGCGCCGAAAGCCCGGCCAGCATGATCACGGCGCCCAGCTTGTACAACTGTTCCGCGCTGCACATATACAGCACCGCCAGCAGAAACACCAGCAGCAGCCCGGGCAACTCGCGGAAAAACTCGGCCACACCGCGGTCAAATTCATTCATTTTTACGATCTCGGCCAGATAATTGTCTATCACGCCCTTGTACAGGCCGTATCCGATGCCGAAAAAGAGCAGGGAGAAGAAAAAGAAACGGTAGCCGGATCCCGGCTTGAAGGTGGAACGCAGTTTTCTGAGCATATGGGTTTCCTCCGTGACGGGTGGATCGTGCAGACTGCTTTGTCTGTACACCGGGATATTATGAGAAGAATCACGGTTTGTCAAGATACTATCCCGCTGTTTTCCGGGCGGATCCGGCATTTGACGGCCGGTTGTCATTACTCAATGCGCTGCTTGAGCGCGCGCAGCTCTTTCTGCAGCTCCAGCAGTTCTTCATTGATCAGGTCGGGTCTGTCCCCTTTGCGCGGGGAGGAAAGGCGGGCGGTCAGCGAAGCCACACGCATTTCAAGCGTTGTGATCTCCATGCGCTGCTGCTCCTTCGTCCTGTCCCGGCGGGAGTTGTTTTCCATTTCCGTCAGGCTGCCCTCAAAGCAGGTGATGCTCTGGTTTTCTATGCGCAGCACCCTGTCCGCGATATGATCGATGAAGGTGCGGTCATGGCTCACAAAAAGCAGTGTGCCCTGATACTCACGCAGCAGCTTTTCCAGCGCTTCCAGCGTAAATACGTCCAGATGGTTCGTGGGCTCATCCAGTATCAGCAGGTTCAGATCCGCCGCCAGCAGGCGTATAAGCGCTGTTTTGGCTCTTTCTCCGCCTGATAGTACGGATACGGGCTTGTAGACCTGGTCGCCCTTCATGCCCATACAGGCAAACAGGGTGCGTACATCGCCCTCGGACAGGATGCTGTCACGCAGCGCGTTATCAAGGGCGGAAGCTTCGCTGTCCAGTGTGCTTTCATGATTCTGATCAAACAGGCCGATGCGCACCGCGGGATTGATCTGAGCGGTGCCGGAAACGAGCAGCCCCTCGCCCGGATCGTCCGGATGGTACAGTACGCGCAGCAGGGTGCTTTTTCCGCAGCCGTTTGGCCCGGTCAGAGCGGTCTTTTTGCCGGTGGGAACGGTGAAGGATACCTTGCAGAGAAGCGGCTTTCCGCCCGCCTGTATCGAAAGCCGTTCCGCTCTGGCAGCCGTTGCGGATATGATGCTTCCGCTTTCCGGGGCTTTGATGTGTATTTCAGGCAGATCCTTCGGCCGTTCCTTTTTCTCAAGCTGCTCAATGCGGTTCTGCATGGTGCGTTTACGGTGGCTCAGCTGCAGTATGGCATCCGTGGCCTCCCGCGTATGCAGGCGGGCTTCGCTGTTGCCCATCCTTGAAGGGGCCTTTTTCACCTGCTGTGTTTTTTCCTGCATGCGCTGGGCGGATTGCTCCAGCCGCTTTTTTTCCCTGCGGTACTGTTCATATTCAAACATCGCGAAATCGCGCCGCCGTTCGCTTTCCTTTCGGAAGGCGTCATAATTGCCGGGGTATTCCGTTACGGTTTCGCTGTCCAGATGCCATATTTTTTCACAGCAGAGGTTCAGCAGAGAGCGGTCGTGGCTTACGAGCACCAGCGCGCCCCGGTGCGCCAGCAGGTGCTTTTTCAGTATCCGGATGCCTTCCTCATCCAGGTCGTTTGTGGGTTCGTCCGCCATAAGCAGGGGCGTGCCCTCGCTGAAAGCCTTCGCGATCCGTCTCCGGGTGTTTTCGCCGCCGGAAAGGTGGTCACGGGCTTCGGGTACCGAAAAAACAGCCCGATGGGCGGCGTCGGCATCCTCCTCTTCTGTGCCGGACTGGCGTATATAGGTGCACTTGCAGAAACGGCGGATCACGCCCGAATCCGCTTCTGTTTCGCCGGAAAGGATGCGGAGCAGGGTGCTTTTGCCCGCGCCGTTTTCGCCGATCAGCCCGATACGGTCGCCGTCATAGACGGCAAGACGCGCGATACGGAACAGGGTGCGGTCGCCGCAGGTCTTTTCGATGTCGGTTGCTTCAAGCAGTATACGGTTTTCGTTCATTCTGTTTTCTCCTTCACCTGCTGCCGGGGAAAGGCGTGCTGCGGCGCATTAAGGCACGCAAAAAAGAACGACCTTCCGCCGGCAGCACAAACACAGCCCCGCGCACGGGGACAGGAAACGGTTGCTGCGGTCAGTTGTTCTTCTTCATGCCTTTCTCATACCATACCCTTTCTCAGTATACCGGCATGATAGCATGAATGTCGGCTGCTGTCAAGCGGATCGTTTTCGGCGACAAAATGAAAACTTAAAAAAATTGCTTGAAATCTGTTTCTGCATGTGTTACAATAACTGATGTGTCAATCTAAGGAGGTTTTTACCATGGTTACTGCAATCGAAATCATTATGGTGATCGTAGCTATCGCTTTGATCGTGTCTGTTCTGCTGCAGCAGAGCGATGATGACGGTATGGGTGCTCTTACCGGTGCTTCCAGCGAATCCTTCTTCAGCAAAAACCAGACTGATACGCTTGAAGGCAAGCTGTCTCTGATCACCAAGATCAGCGCTGCTGTATTCGTAGTACTGGCGCTCCTTCTTGTTGTCCTCAAGTAAGAACGGTTTTGATTTTTAAAGGGGCTGACTGTACCGGTCAGTCCCTTCTTTGAGTATAAGCGGAAGGTGGAACAGCGCTTTGATCCTGATGAATGTACAGAATGTGAGCAAAAGCTTCGGCGGGAATACCGTGCTGAAGGATGTTTCGCTTACCCTGCAGAACGGCATGCGCATGGGGCTGGTGGGAGTGAACGGCTGCGGAAAATCCACTCTGCTCAGGATCCTTTGCGGACAGGATCAGGATCACGGCGGTCAGATCAGTTCCCTTAAGGGGATCAGGATCGGCTATCTTGCTCAGCAGGGGCATACCTCCGGCGGGAATACCGTATTTGAGGAATTGCGCGGTGTATTCGCGCATCTTGATCAAATGGAGCAGCGGCTGCGCGAAATGGAGCTTGAAATGAGCACCGCGGAGGGCGAGGAAGCGGAACGCCTTTACGAAAATTATGACAGGCTGCAGCGCCGCTTTGAACAGGAGGACGGCTACGCGCGGGAGAGCCGGGTGCAGGGGGTGCTTCTGGGTCTGGGTTTTGACAGAAGCGAATGGGATAAACCGGCGGATGTGCTGTCAGGCGGAGAACTGACCCGGCTGTGTCTCGGAAAGCTGCTGCTTGAAAAACCCGATGTGCTGCTTCTGGATGAGCCGACAAATCATCTGGATCTGAACGCGCTGGACTGGCTGGAGAAATATCTTCTGGATTACAAGGGAACGGTGCTGGTGGTAAGCCATGACCGTTTCTTTCTGGACCGCGTGTGTACCGATATCACGGAGATCCTTCTCGGCAGGAGCGAGCAGTATAAAGGTAACTATACCGAATATATGCAAAAGCGCACCGCGCGCTTTGACAGCCGCATGAAGGCCTGGGAAAACCAGCAGAAGGAGATCGAGCGGCAGGAGAAGATCATTGAACGCTACCGCTCCTTCAACCGTGAAAAGTCGATCCGCGCGGCTGAGAGCCGGCAGAAAATGCTGGACAAAACGGAAAGACTGGAGCGTCCCGAGGAGGACGGACAGATCAGCTTCTCTTTTACCGCGGCACGGCACACCGGAGAGGATGTGCTGTATGCGGAAAACCTTGAAAAGAGCTTTGACGGCGTACAGCTTTTCCGCAATGTGGATCTTCAGGTAAAAAGCGGGCAGCGTGTAGCGCTGGTAGGGCCGAACGGTGTGGGAAAATCCACACTGCTTTCCATCCTGACCGGTGAAAAGACGGCGGACCGCGGATGCTTCCGCTGGGGCGCCAATGTGGATATCGGCTATTATGACCAGCATCAGCGCGGCCTTCACAACGAAAAGACGGTGCTTGATGAGGTGTGGGACCGTTTTCCGCGTATGGAGCAGTACGAGGTACGCGGCGCGCTGGGAATGTTCCTTTTTTCGGGAGAGGATGTGTTTGAAAAGATCGGCACGCTTTCCGGCGGGGAAAAAGGGCGTGTCGCGCTTACCGAGCTGATGCTCCGGCATGACAATGTGCTTTTGCTGGACGAGCCTACCAACCATCTGGATATGGACAGCCGTGAGGTGCTGGAGGATGCCCTGCAGGACTTTGACGGCACCATCATTGCCGTATCGCATGACCGGTACTTTATCAACCGTTTCGCGGACAGGGTGGCTGTGCTCTCCGGGGACGGGATCCGCGTCTATTCCGGCAACTGGGACAGCTATCAGGCCGAGCTGGAGCGGCTGAAGGTGCCCGAGGAGGAAAGGGCGTTTTCCATGCTGACCCGCACAGAGCAGGATAAGCGCAAAAAAGCGAAAAAGGCGGATGAGGAACGCCTTCGCAGGCTGAAGCAGGAGGTGAAGCGCGCCGAGGAGCGCGTGGAACAGGCCGAGGCGCTCCTCAAAAAAAAGGAAGACGAGCTTGCTTCTTCTTCACTCAGCGCGGATGCGGCAAGAAGGCTCAGCCATGAATATGACGTGCTTCTCGGAGAAAAGCAGAAGGCATACACAGCCTGGGAGGAAGCGGAAACGGCTCTGGAGGACGCGCTCGGGGAAGAATGATACCGAAGGTGGGAAAAAGGGATGCATGAGCACGAAGGACACAAAAAACGCATGAGAGACCGCTACCGCGAAAACGGGCTGGACGGTTTTTCGGAGCATGAAGCGCTGGAACTGCTGCTTTCCTATGTGTTTACAAGGGGAGATACCAATCCGCTTGCCCACCGCCTGGTGGAACGCTTCGGTTCCTTCGCGCGTGTGCTGGAGGCCAGCCCCGTGGAGCTTGCGTCGGTAGAGGGCATGGGGGAAAGGAGCGCCGCGTTCGTTTCCATGATGCTGCCGCTGTTTCGCTATTACAGCATGAGAAAGGCAGATGCTACGGTGCTTGACACGGTGCAGAAACTGAAGGATTACTGCCGCGGGCTGTTTGTGGGCGCGAATGAGGAAATCATGTACATCGTATGCCTGGACGCGCGCCTGAAGCTGATCAATCATGTTGAGGTGGCTAGAGGCACGGTAAACGGCATCGTTACCAGCACAAAAAAGGTGGCGGAGGAAGCCGTGAGGCAGATGGCGACCGGGGTGGTGCTGGTGCATAATCATCCCGGCGGCAGCATGCAGGCCTCCGCGGAGGATATCGATTTTACATACCGCTGCCGCAAGGCGCTGGATCCGCTTGAAATACGGCTGTATGACCATATCATCGTAGGAAAAGACTGCATGAGCATGCGCGAAAACGGAGACCTGTCCTTCTGACAGGGGGAAGGAAAAACCATGAGACAGATCACACTGGGTACCACCGGAATCACAACGCCGCAGAATGCCTTCGGCTGTCTGCCGGTACAGCGTACCGATAAAGAAACGGCTGTATACCTTTTAAGAAAGGCTTTTGACGGCGGTATGACCTTTTTTGATACCGCCAGGGCTTATTCCGACAGCGAGGAAAAGCTGGGAGCGGCATTCGGCGGTCACTGGGACGGCAAATTCGTCGCCTCCAAGACGCACGCGCACACGCCGGAGGAATTCAGAAAGGATCTGGAAACCTCTCTGCGCCTGCTGAAGACCGATCATCTGGATATTTACCAGTTCCATCAGGCCAGCCAATGCTATTTTGAGGGCGATGGCACCGGCATGTATGAGGAAATGCTGAAGGCAAAAAAGGAAGGCAAGATCCTGCATATCGGCTGTACCACGCACCGTCTGGGCGTGGCGGAGGATATCATAGACAGCGGGCTGTACGAAACGCTGCAGTTCCCCCTCAGCTATCTTTCGGCTGAGCCGGATATCGCGCTGGTCAGGCGCTGTGAGAATGCCGGTATGGGCTTCATTGCCATGAAGGGGCTGTCCGGCGGGATGCTTACCGATGCCGAGGCTTGCATGGCGTTTATGTCCCAGTTCGGTAATGTGCTGCCCATTTGGGGCATCCAGCGCGAGAGCGAGCTGGACGCGTGGCTGAGCTTTATGGACCGGGATGTGTGCATGTCCGATGAGATCCGCGCGCGTATCGAAAAGGACAGAAAGGAGCTGGGCGGCGATTTCTGCCGCGGATGCGGTTACTGCGCGCCCTGCACAAAGGGAATACAGATCTTTCAGTGTGCCCGTATGTCTCCCATGATACGCCGTTCTCCCTCTGCGGGGTTCCTTTCGGAATACTGGCAGAAGGAAATGGAAAAGATCACGGAGTGCATCAACTGCGGGGCCTGCCTGAAACGCTGCCCCTATCAATTGAATATCCCGGAACTGCTCAAGCGCAATCTTGAGGATTACAGAAGCATTTTGAAAGGGGAAACAGATATTCATTGACAAAGAAAACGGGAAAAAAGAAAAAGACCGCGCGGCTGCTGAAGATCCTGCTGGGGCTGTTCCTGGCCGGTGTGATCCTTGTCGCGGCTGGCTTCGGCGCGCTGTGCATATCGGAAGAACACTACCGCGGCCGTCAGGATCTGTATGCCGGTGATGTGATCCTTGTGCCGGGCAGCCAGGTGTATCAAAACGGTGATCTCAGCCTGAACCTGACCTACCGGCTTCAGCTGGCGCTGGAGGCCTGGCAGACAAGGCCGCGCATGATCTGCGTGTGCGGCGGTCAGGGCAGCGACGAGCCCATGCCGGAGGCGGTGCGCATGAAGCAGTGGCTGTGCGAACACGGCGTGCCGGAAGAGCAGATCCTTACCGAGGATACCAGCACGAACACGCTGGAAAACATGCGCAACGCGCGTGCCCTGATGCCGGATGTGAGTGATATACTGCTTGTGACCAGCGATTTTCATGTGCCCAGAGCGGCCGCAGCGGCCGAAAGCATGGGCTTTACCGTGCATACCGCCTCCGCCCGCATCAGCGAAAACTGGTGGCTCAGGCATCACACGCGTGAGCTGCTCGCGTGGGTCAAGTGGGAGATGTATGACCTGTTCGGCTGGGAGATCGGCTTTACGGTAAAAATGGGGCAGAGCATTTTCTGAGCCGCCCGCAGACGGACGGGCGGGACGCGGGTGAGCCCTTTTCCGGGCACTGCCTTCTGTAAATGAAGGCACCGCCCGCGGACGAACGATGAGGCGCTTTTCGGAGTGTTTTCGTGGTGTGAAGAATCGGAAGATCGGGTTCGGCCGATTTTCAAACGGCCTGTTTGAGATCATCCGGAGGGTAGGCTGTAATCTTTATGATCGGGTTCAGCCGATCTTCAAACAGCCCGTTTGAAATTATCCGGAGGGTGTGCCATATGTATATGCGTCCCGTACCGGAACCGTTTTTGACTGCAAAAAAATCATTTGACGAAACGCGTTGTGTGTGTTATACTATCCGTTGCCGGTCGATCCGGTACACGGTATGCCGATATAGCTCAGTTGGCCAGAGCGGCTGATTCGTAATCAGCAGGTCAAGGGTCCGAATCCCTTTATCGGCTCCATTTTCGAGGCGTAGCGCAGCTTGGTAGCGCGTTTGGTTCGGGACCAAAAGGCCGTGGGTTCAAATCCCGTCGCCTCGACCAAATAAGGCAGTAGATTTTGATAGAAGGTCTGCTGCCTTTTCTTTGTCGAAATATCTGGTTTTAAATGTACTGCGGCTGCCTGCTATATCAGAAGCGGGATTCCTGTAGTACAATAGTAAAAGAAACTTTATGTTTGTTAATGGAGTAAATAATATGAAAATAGGCTTTAGGCAAGCTTCCGCAGAAGATGCAGAACTTCTGGTCAACATATATAATGCCTCTTTTTACAGCGATTATATACGATTCGGGGTATGTCCCGGATATGGAAGAACAAAAGAAAATATGGAAACTTCAATTAAGACAGTTCCAAAATTTGTTATATCATGTGACGATAAGCCTGTTGGCTGCGTATCGTGTGAAAAAATAGGTGCATATGAATATGAGATCGGTGCATTGTGCATTATTCCTGAATATCAAGGCAGAGGAATAGGTACGCAGGCGATCGAGTTTATTAAAATGTATTTTGAAGATTGTAAGAGATTTACTTTAGTAACTCCAACTGATAAGAAGGAAAATGTAAGGTTTTACACTGAAAAATGTGGCTTTAAAATTGTATCTACTGAAAAAGAAGGAAATGTTGAACTTACCAGATTTGTAATGGAGAGATAAATATCAGTTCGCTCTCTTAAAGCGGATAGCTCTTCTTGGCAAAAGATGCCTTGAAACCACACCCCTTGATTTGAAACCATGGGTGTCCGTTTGAAACCGCACCTACTGATTTGAGACCATAGGGAGAATTCTATCAATATATGATTTCCTTTCCATAAAAATCGTTAGAAGCCTTGAAATATAAGGACACTGAAAAAGGAGCGCTTTTCATCAGGAGAAGCACTTCTTTTTCTATTA